>JACQSY010000078.1 GCA_016211085.1 Acidobacteriota bacterium
CGCTGATCATGCGAACAGCCTCGATTTTAAATTCCCGGGAATGCTTCCTTCGTGAAGTTTTCATCGAACACCCCTTTTCTAGACTCTATGAGAGTCTTTTCTGGGTGTCCACAAAATCGGGGGAGGAACATCTTGCCTCCATCAACACAAGCGCTTACTGCGCTGCGCTTCGTGCGCGCCTCCGATCTCCCTGCGAAAAAGCAGACTGAATATCCGCCTATCAGCGGCGTTTGGCCACCAGGCTGGGGACAAGCTTGCCGGATGGAGTTGCATACGGCTTCATGCGCCGCCGGGCCCACTCCACGGAACCGTGGGATTCGCGTTCCAGCCCTTGCAGCTTCATCAAAAAACCGGCGAAAAGCCAAAAGTATACATTCAGAGGGTCGTAATCGAGGTAGGAGCCCTTCGCCAGATAAGCCACCTGCATAATGAAGAAGGCCAACAGGGCAACTCCAAATGCCCGCAGGCGGGACTCGCGCAGACGGGCGACCGATTGATAGCCTCGCATCAACAGCCATCCAAAGAAAACCAAGACCAAAACTAATCCTGGAATTCCCAGCTCCACGATTACTTTTGCATAAAAGCTTTCCACGGCCCCAAAACTCCCTTTTACCGTGTACTCGTCAAAGGCGTAGCGCGCCGGGCCTGAACTCATTCCGGTACCCAATCCGATCCAGGTCAATCTGAAAGCCCTTACAAACTCATTGAACAACCCTTCCGGTGTCGTGACACTAGCGTATTTCCATAGGACGTCGAGTCCATAAGAAAATAGCGTGGTGGCAGATACGCCGACCAAAAAGGCGGTTAACACGAAGCCCGTAATAGCAACTCCAATAATCTTTCGGTGGCGTCTCCATTTGCCATCAACGGCGACGACGAGAAAAAAATATAATGGGGTGAGAATCAAGGCGCCCCTGGAACCCGAGGTTAACGCCGCCAACACTATGAGACAGAGCGCCAAAAGGTAAAATCTCCGGCGGCGCCGCTTCCCTTGCCCGGATGTATGCCACAGGGCGTAACTGAGCGGGAGCATCCCCAAAAGAAACATCGAGTATTGGGCCGCAAAAGCAAAAGTGCTCGGGATACGAGCCAGACCGCGATCCTCGCCCAAGCCTGGCATTGCGAATTTCTGGGTCACTGATGCAGCTGCATCCCCATACAGGCCATAGACGACGTCAGAGAATCCGGAATAAATTAAGACAGCTTCTGTAATCCCCACCAGGGCGGGAATAATGGCTGAGACCAACATTAGCCGGGCTACCTTAAATAAGCGCTGCTCCGAATCCAGGAGCCGGTAGCCGAGAAAATAAAAAGGCACATAAAGCACCCAAAGCTTTAGCCCAATGACTCCAACCCATAAATTAGTGAGGCGAGGATTCAACAGGTGTACGAGCAACAAAGCCGCCATCAGTCCCAAGACAGCCAACGGAGCGGGTGTTGAGGACCCGGGACGTTTTCGCGCCCCTCGTCCAAAAAGCATCCACAGCATAAAGCTCGCGTAGACAGGAAGGACAAATAACAGGTCCTTCAACAATTTGGTCCAGGCGGGAGCCGGGTAGAGCAGAATGGTAGGCACTCCCGCAAAGGGCATGAAGATAATCAACCCGTAGACACCAACGCGCCAGTCACGCAGGATGGCCGCGTAAAGGGAAATGATACCCATACCTCCGACCACAGAAACGGTCAAAAACCAGAATTCATTTCCTGCAGGCATGAACGAATCTCAGCTAAGGCGAGGAGGGGATGCTTAGTTTTACGAGTGGATGTCAATGGCAGAGAAGGGAGCCGCGTCTTTCATATCATGCTGCAACCGGTCAACGCACACCTTTTCGATTTTTATCTCACCGGATCTGTTGCAGGCTCCTTGAAAGCGCAACACGAAAGCCGAGCAGGGGAGTAAGACCCGCACATCACACAAATCACGAGCGTCTGAAATTGGGCCTACAATGGCTCTTGCTTTCGATCCACGCGCAGCAAGGCAGCACGCCTCAGCGCCGCCTTTTCTGTTTCTCCTGCGAGTCTCACACGCACCCTGGTGCGCTTCCGGGCGCAGACGTCAAAGGGCAAGTGGGAGGACCAATTAAATGAGTCGGTCCAGCCCCCGCGCCTGTTCAGAACCGCGCGCCTCGTGCTGAGCTCAATTTCAATTAAGGCTCGGATGTGAGTCGCGAAGTCAAGACACGCGATATATCTTCCCGGGCTGAGTAGGAAGTCCCGGGTCCGAAACATTGGCGGATTTTGTTCGCTCCATATCTCGGTGAGAACCACAGGCTTTCCATAAGGAGTCCCTGATATTTTCGTTTTGTGAACTGCCAGAAGATTTCTAAACAGCGCTGTCTTCGCGTACCTTTCGACATCTACCCTTCGATAAGCATCCAGGTCGATGACACAATATCCCCGGTTCTCGAGCCACTTCAAAGGTGTTTCCGACGGCGCAGATCCGTCACTGGAATACTCCAAAATAATGTGCGGCGATTTAGCGGCAATACATCGGACCGCGCCTCGCAGGGCCATAAGCTCAGCGCCCTCTATATCCATCTTGATCAAATCAGGCCAGCGATCGGTCGGGCTGCAATACTCATCCAGGGAGATGGCACCGACGCGGCGTACCTCCTTCGTGTCCAGGGCCTTTCCTTCCGGAGTGAGTACGGTCGACGCCAGGCCGTGCATTTTTTCCCGGCAGTCGACATAAAAGTCGAGTGCATTTACCGAGGTATCCATTACAGCCTTGGGGATGATCCGGCAGTTCCCAAGCCGCAGATGTCTTGAGAGTTTAGGCAGGCAATCCGGATTAGGCTCAAAGCAATGGACTTCGCCCGAGGCCCCCACCAGACGACTCATGAGGCCGGTATGCTGGCCAATATTGGCGCCGACATCAAAAGCTATATCTCCCTTTTTCAGAAGGTCCTGGAGCGCCAGCCGCACATCGGTTTCATAGGGAGGTGGAGGTAGGATTTCGTTGATGATCTCAGAGCGCCTGAGAATCTCCTTGGCCTGTTTCGGAATGCACTTCTTTAAAAGTTGTAAAAGGTTCAAAGGATTCTCTCACCTGCCTCGCCGACGCTCCAGAGCTGGAGTAGCTCGATTCATAGATACGGGTTGAGGCGTGGAAACCCCCATAAGGAGGGCAAAAGTGCTGGCCTGCAAAACCTGGTGAGTACAAAAAGGCAGGCGTTACTTCATCAGTGCGGTGATAAATTTAAGCAGAGCCACTTTTTCAATGGCCGAGCGGTTACCGACAATGGAAACTTTCAAAGCGCCTGCTGCGTTACCCAGCAGCCCTACTTGTTCCATAGGCATGCCGCTAGCCACGCAAGGAGAGGTGATGGAATAAAATGCGTCCCCTGCGCCGACAGTATCAACCACATTGCGGTTCAAGGCAGGAATTTTAAAGAACCCCTCTCTTCGGGAGTAAACCAAACATCCATGATTACCCTGGGTGACCGCCATACATTGTGAATTCAACCTGTTAGTCAGTGTTCTGATGATCTCTTCGAGTGTACTCGTCCGGTCTTGCAGCGCCAGACGAGCTTCCGGCGCATCGATGCATATATAGTCCGCACGTGGATACTTGGTTATCAAATTATAGCCCGTGTTGGCGCTGTTCGTTTGCACGTTGATTGCCAGGAACTTCGCCTGCTGACATATGGAATTGATCAGATCAGGACCAAACAGACCGTGGCCGAAGTCGCCAACCAACACAGCATCATAATTCAGAACAATACGCTTCACGTATTCACAAAGCGGGTGATGAACCGGCAAGGGTGTTGCGTCCTCGTCCAGGAAGCTCACCTCAAAAAGTTTCCGCGTGTAATTAGGTTCCACGAATCTTCGCTTCACAACGGTAGGCGAATCCGGCCGAAAGAAAATTGCCGCATCCACATTCGGTTTTAAATGAGATCGCACAAATTCCTCGCGACTGTCTCGCTCCCCCAGGCATGTGACCAAGTGCACCCGATTGCACAGGCTGGCCAGATGGTTGGCGGCTGCGAGGATCCCTCCTGCAAACACCTCTTCCGAAAGATACTTGGTGGCAATCACGTTTTCCTTGGGAGACTTGCCCATGGGAGAGCAGTAATGATACTCGTCGATGATGGTGTCACCGATCAGAAGGATTTTACAGTCGGACACTGAGTCGAGATTGGTACGGATATCCTCCTCTTTTATCCGGCGACGGAAATCTTTCAGGAATGCAGCAGCCTCAGCGGGGTACAAATTAAAAAAGTTGTTCGCCAGAGAAGAAGAGCTGAAAGTGATTTCATCGGTAAAAACAATTCGTCCGCCTATTTTTCGGATCGCTTCCTCTTCTTCGACGATCCTTCCTGTAATGTCCTTGGAGCTATCCTGATAGTCATTGCCCTTGACATAAATGTCAGGTTTAACAGCCTGTATCGTTTCCACGGCTGTTGGCCATTGATTGATCGCTACAAAATCCACCTTGTTCAAAGACGCCAGGACCTCTGCGCGCAGATCCTCGGGAAAAACGGGGCGGCCTGGGCCCTTGTTTACGAAGCGGTCGGGAGTCACTGTGACGACCAGCACATCTCCATGCTGACGTGCGGCTGCCAAGTGCCGGATGTGCCCCGGATGGATCAAGTCGAAAACACCATGACACAAAACAACTTTCTTTTTGGCGAGCTTGAGGTCAGCAACAATGCCGCTCAGCTCGTTGATACTCTTAATCTTCTCTAAGCTCTCACTCATTCACCACACTCCTATTGATCAAGAAGAAGCATAGGACGCTTTCGAAGGGAATCTGTTTAGACGTGCGTGAAATTGAATTCTCCCTGGAAACACGGGTCTGACGAACGCCATTCCACTACGGTTCAACCCGTGCTTGTGCCAAGATAGTTGAACCAGTCGCGGGTTGCTTCTGAAATTGAGTCTGGATCCCAGACCGGTGCCGAGCGCCAATAGTCGATGTGCTGGAGCATAGCCTCAACACCTTCTTCGAAGGAATATTGCGGATGCCAGCCCAGTATTTTTCGCGCACGGCTCGCGTCCGCAAAGGTACAGTCAGGCTCACCAGGCCTTTTCGGAACGTAGACCACATCTCCACCCAGCAGCTCGACAAGGCGATTCACACTGTAAGTGGCTCCCGACCCGATGTTGAAGACCTCATGGCTGACCTCCGATTGTGCGGCCTTTACAAAAGCGTCCGCCACGTCGGTCACATAGGTAAAGTCGCGTGTCTGGGTTCCGTCCCCCACGACAGTAAAGGGTTTTCCGGCAATTTTCTGCGCGAGAAATACACCAAAGACTGCACCGTAGGTTCCGGAAGTTCGCGACCTGGGGCCGTACACATTAAAAAGACGCAACGAGACCACGGGTAGTTTATAGACCTGGCCCCAGTGCATGACGATCTGCTCACCCAGAAACTTCGTCAAGGCATAGGGATACTGTGGCCGGATGGCGGCGGTTTCAGGCGTGGGATACATGTCGGGAATGCCGTAACACGAAGAAGAAGCAGCGTAGATCAGGCGCTTTACTCCCCCCAGCCGGGCCGCCTCAACCACATTGACCGTGCCATCGACATTGCAACGATGGTAATTGAGCGGGTGCTGCATGGAAGGAACAATGTCGGCCAGAGCCGCCAGGTGAAAGATCCAATCTACTCCTTCAAAAAATCGCCGTACCGTGCTTTCATCTGTTACATCAGCTCTTACAAAGTTGAGCTTTCCGAGTCCGTCGAGACCTGCCAGATTCTCGATCCGCCCCGTTGACAAATTATCAATGGCTGTCACCTGGTGGCCTTCGCTCAAAAGTCGTTCCACCAAGTGGCTTCCTATAAATCCGGCACCCCCAGTAACGATAACCCTACGTTCCATAACTTCTCAGTCAGCCGGCGATCCCAAGGCCGGCGTGCCAAGCGACCCCGCGTTGCAGCCTTTCAGGTCTCAAGCCAGTATTGTCAGAACGAGCTTTCGACGGCAGGAGGTACGCATAGCGCTGTAGAAACTCTCGACCGATGCGACTGGACACTCCGTAACTTTCGTAGAGTGCCGCCAGGCCATTGAACTCGCTTTGCAGAGCTTCGTCCTGCTCACTGTAATGCAGGGTCCCCTCCAAGCGGTCCAGCATCTCCACGACAACCTCACGAATCTCCTCGGAACTGTTCGCTATTGCCTCGACTCCATTCACAATCAACACTCGATTGTTCGTGCACTGACGGAAAGGTGGAGCCATGGATTCTTCGAAGTTCAAATATCGATTTTCTCGGTGGGACCAGTAAAGCTTGGGAATAAACAAATCACGTCTACATACAGCACGCCAATCCATAGGACACACATTGGTCAAAACGGAAGGGACGCCGAAGCTGATGGGCAAGCCATTCATTCCAGAAAGTGTGCCGATAAAAAAACGCGCTTGAGCGCAACAGAATACGTCCATCCAATCCGACTTGAAGTCACTGCAAGCGTAATCGATGACGTGATCCATCGGGGGGAGCTTCTTCATGGAAGGGTCGCCCAGCCGCACCACCCAGCCTCCTCGGGCCACGATCTCTTTGATCGCCGGCAGGTAGGTATTCACATCGGCGTTGCGATGAATACAACCTGAATTTTCTGAGTCTCTGTGAAAGCCTCCCTCTCTCACATGGAGACTGACAAACCAGTCGTCTTCGGCCATTCCCAGCTCAGACAGACGGGTCCAACCTCTTTTGCAGTGTTCTTCAGTCAACCTCAATAAAGGCGGGCGCCCCTCGGATTCCCACTGTTTTTGGATCGCGATCATTCCATTCCAGCACAATTCAACTCTACCGTTGGGAAGGGCCAGCCAAAATGTGTTGAATTCAAGTTGTCTGGCCAGCCGTTGAAGCCGCTCTACAAGTGAGGGATCTGTGACGATGGTTATGTAGGGGCGCCAATAGTCAAGCAGACAGGGATTCACGACGTAGGGCGCCAGCAAAATACCCTGGTAGGGAGGTCGCCATCCCAGCATTCCCGTCTTGACAAAGAACTCGAGCTCATTGGCTAATTGGCCGATGGCATTGAGCGTGCCGGACCGGGTCTGGAGGAAGCGAATTCCCGCCCTCCCGAGAGGATGTGCTTGTGTCAGGGCTTCCTGTTTTGCCAGAGCTTGCCGGACCAGCTCAATCGTTTCTGAGAATCGGCCCTGGTACAAACGGACCTCGGCAGTTTTATAAAGTGTTTCGATAGTGTCTACATGATCCGGAAGAGCCACCAAGTTTTGAGCTACCCTCCACCAACAGATCGGCGCTTCGAGTTTTTCCAGCGACGGGCTGGAGTGATGCGATGGATGGTACTCACCCCATAAACGGTCACCGATGGCCATGCATAGATTCGCGAGCCGCTGCACGGCATGCGGCAGGTAGGACCTGAGAAACCGGAGAGAACCTTTGCTGCTGATCCGAACCAGCAGATTGCGAACCCGCGTCTGATCGGTCAGGAACACGATCAGTTTCAGCGCTAATGCCTTAACAGTCACAGGGTAGGGAGGGTCTTGACGCGATGTGCCGGTCGCCCTTTCCAGCATTTGGCGTTCCCTGACTGAGATCGATCCGTGGGATTCAATGTTTATGCCTGCCGATCATCTTCCAGAAAGACTCGTCGGCGCTCAAGTGATCCTCGCTGCCGAGCAGAGCGGTGTAGAGAAGAAAAAGCTCTTCGATTCCAAACTGCTTTTCCACACTTCTGGCTTTTCGTCCTGCTGTTATCGATTGTGACAGCGAATTTTGCGCGGGCGTGAGAATCGGAGGCCGAAGGAACCGGTCGGTGCCCAGGGGCACTGCGCCGAGAACTCTCCGACCACTGTTCAGGATCAGACGTTTCAGCCGTTGCTTTGGGTCCAGTGAAAGAGGAAATCCGCCCTGCGCGCCTTCCGTGTCCGCCGGGGCAAATACCGTGACTTTGTCATCATTATGAACCAGCACAAACCCAAAGTCATAAAACCTTCGCAGTGCCCTACTGATGTCACCGGGTGTGGACCATCCCCAACCTTCGAATATGAATGCTTTCTTCGCCAAGCCTTCACGGCGCAAAAAATGTTGTGCCATCAGCAGAGTGAAGGAGAGGCTGTCCGGGTGCATCTCACAAAGCGCATGGTTACATGTGACGACGTCAAAAGGTATGGGATCGTCAGCTTTTAATTCAACAAAATCCCACCACGGCAGGTGTGCAATGACTCCGGTTTGAATGAATCGCAGTTGCTCCGCACCGATTCTCTGCTCAGCACCATCGAAAACGTGGCCCGCGCTCAAGAAATTCCACAAATGGTTCTGATAAAGGTAGAAGGCCTGAGAAATATCCGTGGCTGCGTACGGGTAGCCTTCCAGCAACAGCATCGCACCCAGATATCCGCAGCCCGGGCCGATCTCAAATACCCGGGGCTTCTGCTCTCCAAACAAATAACGAATATGGCGAAAAACATTAAGAGCGCGCAGCACGCTGGCTCGTGCCACACAGTTTCCGTTGAATTCTTCCTTGCAAAATAAATGAATCTGCTCCGTGAGCGTCCTGAGAAGCTCCAACTCTTCTGTTGTGATGCTCTCCAGCAACTGACTGAAGGTTTCTTCAAAACGAAGCTCGTGCATCACATCCACGTATTTAAACAGTTCGGATTCTTCCCTGACCCGGAATGGATATCCCAAAGATTGGAATACCACGGCCTGGAAAGCTTCAACAACTCTGTTGGGCAGGCGGATTAGAGCCTGCCGTTCCGCGTTTTCGTAAACCGCCAGCTTCAATCGATTGTGGTTCAAAGTCATCACTATCTCGGGATCCAGGTCGAATCAACCCAGGAATCCTCGCTATCTCATACTGGTGCCGGCGAAGGTGAGGCGATGGCTTCAGCAATTTCTATCGCCTGTCGTATACAGTCGTCAATATCAATGGAATAATCGTAACTTCCGGCCCGTCCAATTGAAAAAACTCCATCAGGCATTTCGGCAAAATATCGGCGCGCTTTGGCTTGCTCCGACTGAATGGGAACCGGGTAGTGTTTGCCGTTCATTGAGGGAATTTCCATACCGATCAACGTGCTGGGAGCCTTGTGGTGGGTAAATTTCTTGTACTCAACCAGTCGGGTAAAGGGCTCAGAGTTCGCGTAGTAGAGAAAATAGACGTTTTCAGGGAAACAGTGCTCGATGGGTAATACGATCCTGTGAAGGTCCCTTCCAATATAAGGAAGCTCTCCATACACGCAATCGAACAAAATATCCGGGGAGATGGTGTTAATGATCACGTCGAAGCGACGTCGCTCGCCTTTGAACACGATCGTCTTATGCGCGATGTCATAATGCTCGATCCTGGTGGATAAGTGAACGGTAGCCTCTGCGGTTGCAATGTCAAAATATGAATTGTAACCCTCGGAGGCATAAGGGTAGGCAGATAGCGCCGTGTCCCAGGCGGCCCGAGGGCCTTCCTTAAGTGCCACTCCCTTCGGAGACCAGTGAAAAGTGTCGATCCGCCGATTGTCATCAACCATCCACATTTTCTTTGAGTATCCGTTGATGAATTTTTCATACAGTATGCGGCCGACGGATCCAATCCAGTACTCTTCAAGATTGCGGGCCTCGGCGACACCGATAACGCATTGGAGTTCCGTGGTGATCTGGTCGCGGTCAGGCATTCGCAAGATGTCGTCCTTGTGAATCGGGAAATTATAAAACTGTTGATCTCGTTCTATGTAAGTGAGGAATTGGTGATCGGGACAAGGACGAAGCGGCAGGTACTTATTCAAAAACTCATAGATCCTTCGATCCTGGGTTAGAAAATGACGGGGCCCGAAGGTATGAGGGTGACCTCCGTACCATGTGGTCCGCACGCCCGCACCCAAAAAAGGCGCAGCCTCAACCAGTGTGATATCCCACCCTCCCCGCAGCGCCAGTTGATGGCTGGCCGCACATCCGGCCATCCCACCACCGATGATCAGTGCTCTCTTCAAGATACTAAGCCTCCAAAAAGAAACTGCGTTTCATATTCCTGATATAAGGACGGCTCTATGGGCTGTCCTTATCGTCGTGTTCCCAAGCCTTCTCGCTGTAATAACATCCACGGCATACTTTAGGAATTTCCCCTCTAAGATGTGCCTGCCGGAAGTCCTTATATTCCGCGCTGGTCCATGCCTGGCTGAAACTCTGGCCCACTGCCAACTCGTAAGCATCGGGGTTACCTATCGTGCAACAGGGAACGGTGCGCAGATCTGAGGAGATGTAAGCCCGCTCAAAGGGCCAGGGACAGATCTTTTGTGGAGACACGGTGCTGTACTTCTCAGTGATATTCCAGAACCAGACTTTGACTCCGAGCGCCGCTCCCAAGTCGACCAGCGCCATCAGTCTGGTACGATTCAGTTCGTCTTCCACGTCGACCGCCGCGTTTCTCTCAGTCCAGTGATCCATCCCCCAGTTGGTCAACTCCAGCGAGAATACCTGGTTGTTGAAGCCGGTTTCAGCAGCCAGGCGCACCAAATCTTCGAGTTGATGAGCATTGCCTCGCTGTACCACTGTCCACATTTTAGTGCGCACCACATTGCGCTCTCGGCAATATCCGTTGATCAATTTGCAGTTTTCAATCACCTGTTCAAATCTCGAGTTGCGTCTAATCGTCTCGAAGGTCACCTTGTCGGCGCCGTCAATTGAAATCTGAATTTCATTGACGTCCGTCTCCGCCAATTGCCTGTAATTGTTTTTGAGATGCAGCAGTGAGGCGTTGGTAGTCGTCCGGACCCAGATGTGCTGAGCTCGAGCGTAACGAATCATTTCAAAAAAAACCTCGCCCTGCATTAAAGGCTCACCAATTCCCTGAAGCTTGATCTCCACCAGCCCATACTGCTCGTCGATCAACCGCTTAAAATCGTCAAGCGTCATATCTGCTCCGCGTTTTCCTTTGGGCCAGTCACTCACGACGCACATCGTGCAGCGGAAATTGCAGCGGCTCACATTTTCTATGTCGAGCTTAATGGGGAGGTAGTCGACCTCCGGGCTACGACGGCAGGAACGCATGTACCGCTCGTAATTTTCCCTTCGCCTCTCCGAACATGACAGCGCGAGCTCCAACTCCCTACGGTAGGCTTCTTTGCCGGCGGCGGGTTCGGGCTCTGGCAGATCGCGTAGCTGGCGCCGGGCCTGCCAGGTGTCACTCACTACCATTTTGTCTCACTTCCTCTCTCGAGCGCGGCAGATTCATGGGAAGGGCGCCGAGTACCAGCCGTGGCTGCGCTCTCGCCACCCTGCGGTCCCGAGTTGAACCTCTGCTGGGCATCAAGAGCCTCGACGGTGTTTTCCAAAACGTAGCGTCGGACAATGTCCCGCGTGGCTTGCGGTTCAAAATTGCAGACGCGTCGCAGCTTTTCAATACTGATCAAAAAGGATTTTCGTGGGGCGTCGGATTCCTGTATTGCCGAACGCGAGCCGGCAAGCGTCACCACAGTTTCGACTAACTCACGGATTGTGACGGGTTCGGATGAAGCAAAATTTACAACCTCGGAACCGTGAAACGATTTCTGGATAAGATGGGAAACCCAGCGGTGTATCTCCGCCAGATCCACTATATTGTTAAAAAGCGACTCGGGATTGTAAATGACGATCGGCTGGTTGTGGAGAGCCCGCTTCAGCACGGTTCCCACCCACGGAGTAAAGTATCCTTTACCCACAACCCCCGGAAGCCGGGCCGAGATGGCCGAAAAACACCATTGCTGCTCGTGCAGGATTTCCTCTGCCAGCCGCTTACTTGCACCGTACAATCCCGGTGCGACGGGAGGCGTTGTTTCGGTCAACTCCGCGACCGCGATCTCGCCGTAAACTGAAAGTGTCGACAGGTTAATAAAGAAGGTCGCTCCAACTTTCCTTGCATACTCCACAAGGTTGAGCATGGCAATCACATTGGAGTTCACGTATTGCTCTGCAGTAGAGTTCGGAATTAAGTGAGTATGCGCTGCGGTATGGACGACTACTTCGGCGGCGGGAAGTCGATCGATGGGCTGACTGAGGTCTAGCTGATGGACCTCTATTCCGGGCACATTAAGAGAAGCCTTCGGGTTACACCGGTACGTGGCAAGAACGGAGTGACCTTCTGAAGCAAGTGCGGCAGCCAGGTACCCGCCGATCAGGCCGCTGCCACCGGTTACCAGGATTCTCATCGGGTTAGCTTCCAGCAGGCGGCCTTCCGGACCAAGTTTTCTATGTAGGTTCGAGCCTCTTCCTTATCCGAACCGTCCGGGCACCAGTCGGGATAAATACTGTCTCTTTCCCCGAGAAAAGGCCCTGGTTTTGCTTCGTGGTAGATAACGTATTCACTGATCGGAATCACGGTATGCCACTGGTTTGCACCCACTCTGCAAATCAAATCGCGCCCTTCTCCCAGCAAGGATACGTGTAGGACCTCACCAGCGTCGTCGAAGGCAAACATCGCTATTTCCCCCTGCATGAGATGGCACGATTCTCCCTTGGAGAGATGCTTGTGCGGGCGATAATAGTGGTGGTCCCTGTACTCGAGAATAACCATTTCATGAAAGCTGGCTTCGGGCGTCGTATGTAGGCATATGCGGGCATTGCAGTTCCCGTTATCCCGCGACAGCCGGATGAGCTGCTGCACGACTTCCCGGTTTATCCACGAAACATCGCCGGTCCAGTAAAATGAGAGTGATTTTGCGTTCAGGTCCCGTCTCACTTGACTGCCGGCAAAGAAATCGCTCATATTATGACTACGCCCTTCGCGCGCAACCCCCCGAAAGTCTCTGAAAACTCGGTACAGCAATCAAGAACACTCCTGAAACTCAGACCGGTGGCTCCCCGTATTTTTTCTGAACTCATGGAGAGGTCCAGGGGACGATTATCGAGGAACTCGAAGTCTCCAATGCTGCATTCAATCACAGGGGTTCTCATTCCCAGCTGGTCCAAAAACACTTTTAACATGCCCAGCCGGCTCCAAGCCTCATGACCGCTGACATGAAACACGCCATTGAGGCCCAGGTTGATTACAGCTTGGACACACTGAACGACGTTGGTCACACAAATGGGGGAAAAAATCTGATCATAAGCGCATCTGATTTCCTCGCCTTTTAAAATCTGTCTGAACCAGCTCGCAAGGATGGTGTCATCGTTGGCATCGGCACTAAATACCTTGGCCAATCTCAGAATCGCGAACCGCTCACAGCGCCTCCCTATGTACTCTTCCATTTCCAGCTTCTGTCTTCCGTAAACCGTATTGGGGAGGGGCTTATCTTCCTCGGTGTAATTTCCCCGGCAGCCATCAAAAACGTACTCTGATGACATGAACACCGGTTTAATTTCGTGATGTGTCAATTCGTCAATCAGAATCTTTACACTTTCCACATTGACGACCTGCGATCTTTTTACATCAGCCTTACAGTCATCGATCCTTGTTATTGCATAACAAATCACGGCATGGCTAAAGCCTGCATCCAAGTGAAGCACTTCGGAAAGTCGCATCCGGGTCGCATCAAAAAAAATACAGTTCGAAGCTGGACGTGAATTGAACGTTCCCACGGCACGATCGCCCAAAGCCTGCAGCAAGCGTGAGCCGAGATAGCTCGACGCGCCAATGACCAGTACCTTTTGGCTGGAACTTCCCTTCATCAGCGTCGCAACACTTTATCCTGGTCAGAGCAAGCCACAGGTGAATGAGCGAAGCAGAGACTGAGCCGATCGTAACCGGATACTATGGGATGTTTGGGAGTGTCGCAAGCTTGAAACAAAAACACCTGCGGCTTATCTAACCGCGCTATTAAAGCAAGCCCATTTTATGTTGCCGCCTGGGGTCCGATGGCCAACACCACTCTTCCCGCTTCTCCGGCACGAATCAAGTCAATCGCCTGGTTGATCCGCTCCAAGGGAAACTCATGCGTAATAATCCCATCCAGATTCAGCTTGCCCTGTTGAAAAAGCCGCACATAGCGAGGAATATCCAAGTGTGGCTCACAACCTCCTCCGTGTGAACCTTTCAAGATTTTCTTAAAATGCAGAGGAAGTGAATAAATAGAAATATTATCTCCTTTGCGCGGTACCCCTACCAGGATGGTCTTGCCATCTGCATGGGTAAGCTCGTATGCCTGCTCGATAACACTGGAATTCCCCGTAGTGTCGATCACCACATCAGCGCCAGCGCTGCCCACGATTTTTCTGATCTCCTCAGCCCACGATGGCGTACTTCGCGAGTTAATGCGGTGAGTGGCGCCAAAACGTCTCGCTGTTTCCAGTTTCGAATCGTACAGGTCCACACATACAATGGGATACGCGGAAACCATCTGGGCTGCCTGAGTGATATTCAGGCCTACCCCGCCGATCCCAAGAATCACCACGGATTGCCCGATTTTCAAGTGGGCGTCGTTGTTTATCACCCCTATGGCAGTGGTAATTGCACAGCCGAACAGCACTGCGAGCCTCAAATCGAAATCCATGGGAATCCGGGTCAACCGATTTTCAGAAACGACGGCATATTCGTTAAAGGTGGTCACCCATCCGGCGTTAACCTTGCGGCCATTCCAGCGGTATACAGGTGTTTCCGATTGCAACCCGTCACTGGGTCGCCAGTGCATGACGACCCGGTCGTCAGGCTTAACCGTCTTCACGCCCGGCCCGGTGCGCAGGACAGTTGCCGATCCCTCATGTCCCAGCAAATGAGGCAGAAAGTGATCCGGGCCTTTTGCCCCGTCGATCTCGTTGAGCTGGGCTCCACAGATTCCGCTGTAGTGGACCTTTACCAGTACCTGGCCAAATGACAGGTCGGGGGGAAGCTCGATCTCTTCAACTACCAGTGGACGATTTTGTTCAACCAGAATTGCCGCCTTCATATACATCCAGTCATCTGACGGTTCTCGCCCCGCTGAAGGTCATTCAAAATAGATGAACTCAAAATCTCCGGTATAGCCAAAATGGTTGTAAAGCCAAATCCACTCAGCGGTGTCAAAGAATGACTCCGCCGTGAGCGCCCAGCACTGCAGATTGAAGAGTTCTCTCTCATTGCGATAACTCTCAACCATAATGTACTTGTTCTTACCTACCCGTTCGATTTCGCTGATTGCGGACTTTAACTCAAAGACGCGGAGATTGTGCAAGCATCCGAGTGAGATCACCAGGTCAAAATACTGGTCCCCCCATGGCAAAGGGTTCTGGGCACGATATCTAAACAAGCAGGGCCGGATCAGGTCAGGAGCATCCTGAAGACCGTGTCTTGAAACATCAAAACCGTGCACCTCCGCTTCAGGCAGGAGCTGCTTCAGCTCATAAAGCAGGTGAGCTTTGCCACAACCTACGTCCAGGATCCGGGAAACCCCTGTCAATCTGTATTTATCGATCAATGCTTGAGCAACCGCTTTCCATCGACCGTCGTAGCGGTATCCCCCATAACCATAACGCCGGTCTCCATCCCAGTAATCGGTCTCATACTCTTTAGCCTTCAACATGCAGTGGACCTTGTCGTCGATCATTCTTGCGAGATAATCCCGCGAAGTCCGCTTGTGAAGAGGCGTGACAATGTTCAGCAAATTACCCACTTGAGTCCTCCCTCCTAGTCAGTATGGGATCTATGAGTGGCAGCTACAGATCTGCGTGGCTTTGACAGCAGTTCTTGAACGACACAAACAACCCCTTCCGCGGTGATTTTGCACCGCGTCATCAGACTGTCCTGTGAACCATACTCATCCGGAAAGATATCGGGGATCCCCACTCTCTTAAAGCCTCTGTGGCCTGCAAGATCCGCCTCCGCGATCAGTTCCGCCACCGCGCTTCCCAGCCCGCCCACAATGGTGTGCTCTTCGACCGTGACGACCGCGTCGACCTTGGAGACTCGCTGCAAAATAGCCTCCGTATCCAGGGGCTTTATGGTTGGCAGGTGCAACACCGCAGCCTGGATCCCTTGGCGATTTAGATTCTCCGCCGCCTCCAAGCCAATTTTTAGCGTGACCCCCGTCGTGAGGATCAGGGCATGCGATCCTTCCACCATCGGCACCGCTTTCCCAATCTGCACCGAAAAATCGCCACGGCTCACGATGGGATCTCCACCTTTCGCAAGCCGAATATACAGAGGACCATCGTGATCGACAGTCAAGGGCATCAGGCGGCGCATTTCGTTGGCGTCAGCGGGGGCAATAATCGTCATGTTCGGAAGGGAGCGAAGAATGGCGACGTCCTCTATTGCCAGGTGGGTCGGGCCCAGAGGCGCGTATACCAGCCCTCCTCCATTGCCGATCAACCTCACCTTGACGTGATGCAAACATAAATCGAGGACAATTTGCTCGAAGCACCTTCGGGTTAGAAAAGTGGCTATGGTATTGACATAAACAATCTTGCCTTCGATTGCAAGGCCGGCCGCCATACCGATGATATTCGCCTCACAAACTCCCTCCATGAAGAATCTTCCCGGCATTTCCTGCTTGAACTGCTTGAGAGTGCCGTACCCCAAATCAGATCCGACAAAGAAAATTCGCGGATCCTGCTTTGCTAGTTCATAAACGAGATCAAGGCAGGTCTGGCGCATTTAAAACACCGCATCCAAAGCTTCGAGCATCGCGCGAATTTCTTCGTCGCTCACGCGACTCTTGTGATGCCACTTTAAGTTGTTTTCGACAAATTCGATCCCTTTGCCTTTTACAGTGTGGCAAATGATTGCGCTTGGCTTACCTCTGTCAAGCGGCAAGGAACGAAAGCTGCTCCGCAATTCATCCACGTCATGTCCGTTGACTTCCGCTACCGCAAATCCGAAACTTCGCCATTTGTCACCAAAAGGCTCCAGGTCCTGAATTTCAAAAGTGGAGCCACAGGACTGTTGCTTGTTGTAGTCAACAATAACGGTTAGATTGCTCAAGCGGTGCTTGCCGGCACACAGAGCGCCTTCCCAGATTGAGCCCTCGTTGGACTCACCATCTCCAACCGCAACGAACGTACGGTAGTCTGCCTTTTCATATCTTGCATTCAGAGCAAAGCCAATTCCAATGGACAGTCCATGGCCCAAACTCCCGGTAGACGCCTCAACCCCGGGTATCTTGTGCTCAGGATGCCCCCCGAGAATCCCGTCGCGATGGCAAAACTTCCACAGCTCTTCTTCAGGAAAGAACCCTTTTTCCGCCAGCATCACGTACAGGGCCAGACAGCCGTGGCCCTTGCTGAGAATGAAACGATCTCGCTCTCGCCAATGCGGGTTTCGCGGATCGAAACGAAGCACGTCGTCATAAAGGACTCTGAGGATTTCCACAAGTGAGAAAGCGGAAGCAATGTGACCGCGCCCCCCGGCTTGCAACATCCTAATAATCGTCTTTCGCAGCAAACGGGATCTTTCGTCAAGCACAGTCAAGTCGCGCCGCAGAGGAGAGACGTTCTTATCGCTTGCAGATGAAGGTTTCACATTCTCCCTGGACTCTCTCCAGCATCCGCCTTGCCTTCTCCAGCTGGAGAAGCTGCCATGTCGATTCGTCCGCAGGAACGATACTCGAGAATCGCCGCCGACTCAAATCTGACGGTACAAATTCGTTGAGCAGAATCAAACACCATTTCAAGACGAACAGAGGATAGACAGCTTCGACCCTAGGGCGAAGCCACGGAGTATCAAAAAAACCGTCGATCATTTCGACCAGGAATCGTTCCCGGAGGTGGTCCTCCAAGTTCATGGCCGGATGCAGCAAAAAATCACAGATCATCTTGGCAGGATCATCCCAGCCGAAATATTCGAAATCCAGAAAAACAATTCCATCAGGCTCACGTCTCAAAGCATTGTGAAAGCCAAAATCAGATGGACTGAGCGTCCGATCCTCCCAGGCCAAGTCTGCCGTAAAGGAAAGCACTGCCCGGTTCAAGGCACTTTGAGACCAGGGGACGAGCCGCCGCAAAGCCGGCCTGAAATGCTGTTCTAAAAAAATGGTCAAGGCCGCATAACCAGGCCCACTTTGTCTGATCATTTCCAATCTCTGCAGGCGGGAAAGAAGGTTATTTACCAATTGCTCAACAGAAAAGCACGCTTCGGAAGCGGCAGGCAACTCGCGGGCTTCCTGAGTACGGCTTAGCTGGCGGAGCCTGAGAAGAAACTGGACGGCTTGACCCACTTCTGAACCGCCCACATTTTCTGAAAGGATCCTGCTCCCATTCACAAATTCAAAAACGGCACAGGGAATTGCCGGATCGCTGCTAACTGGAGCAGGAATGCATCGGATTCCCTTTTCCCAAAGAAAATGCAAGGCTCTAAATTCCGTCGCCATCCGGTCTCGCCGGTCGTGCGGATTCTGAAAGTAAACTTTCGCGGCGTAAGTTTCTCCAGTCTCCAAGGTCACCTTATAGACCCGGCTATTTCGGCCGCCGCCGATGCATTCACAATCCAAAAGACGTTTGCCCAGACTTGCGCTCAAACGGGAGACGATTTCCATTGGGTTAACGCCGCTCTTGGCTTCGGAAAATATAATTGGAGATCTCCTTCCAATTGCTAGCAACGAACAGCCCCGAGTCGGAGCTCTTCACGCTCTGGTGCGGCGTATAGAGAATACACTTTACCTCCGCCGGGAAGGACTCCTCCGCGAAGGTTTCTTCCAGATCATCGATGAAATAGGCGCATCCCAAACTTTTAATCCTTTCAATCTTTGCCAGCCGGGTCCCTTCAAAGTAGACGTCTTCTTCTGACACACCGAGCCCCTCCGGATCAAAAAACCGCTGGTTGCGCATCCACCCTAACGCAGCCAGACGCAAATTGGTTCCGCTGTCGTCAAAATTACCTTTTTCTGTTTTGTGGCTGACGATGCATACCTTGAGCCCGTGAGCGTGGCAGGTGTGTAAGAATGGCTTTACCCCTTCCGTCAAACGGGCCTCCGCAATTCCGCGTCCATAGACGAATCCCTGCAGCTTCTGCCATTGCAATTCGCCTTCGGGGTTTTGACGGATGCGATCCCGAATCCATTTTTTTGTGGGTGAAGAAATCGTACTGCCATTGATCAAACCCCACTCAGACGCAACTCTAAACATCACCTCATCATATGAAATGATCGTGTTGTCAAAATCGATGCCGATACTCTGTTTAAGCATGAGCTTGACAGGCCGTTTTCACCGAGGGACAACCAAACTCCCCTTCAACCGTCCCATTCGTCTCGGCCGAAGTGTAAAGTGCGTGCAGCAGCTTCATGCTGTCGTACACCACAGAAAGATCGGGATGGCTGCCCTCTCGCACATGCTGCAGGAAATCTTCGATCATGGCGGAAAAACCATCGCTCTTTTCTCCATCGTAATCCTGGTTAGACGCACTTCCTTCAGAACCGAAGACCTCCAGCCGCACCCGGCTTTTCGCACTCATCTTCATGTCCCAACCCAGCTTTAGCACTATCTCAACCGAGTCATTGATCGAGATCGTTGCCGTCGCGGTATCGTCAAGAACCGACCCTGTCAGGTTGTGGCTCTTGATCCGGCAATAAGCTCGGTAGCACAGGCGCTGGGGAATAAGGCTCAGCCCCAAATGGATCAGATGGCATCCGAGATCCATCAAAACGCCTCCTCCTGAAAGCTCTCGATCGTACAGCCAGAGTTTTTCGCGATAGCGCCGGGTCCGATACCATTCAAAGTCAAGTAATTCCAGGATGCCAAGCTCCCCAGGCAAAACTCGACTCATCAACCAGCGGTTTTCCTCCCGGAAGGCATTGTTGAACGCGGTATAAAAAGTTCCGGAATGACGTGCCGCAAGATCGAGGAGTTCGCAAGCCTCGGGATAACTGGTGCACAATGGTTTTTCGACCAGCACGTTTTTACCGGCGGCCACGGCGTCTGTCGCCATCAGCCGGTGCGTGTGTGTGGGCGTACAAATGAATACGGTGTCCACATTCTTGGAGAGAAGATCCTGATGGTCGGCACAAATATGAGGAATGGACCACCGCTCTGCCAGCCGCACAGCCGAGCGACCCGTGCGGCTGCAGATTGCAATCACATTACAATCTGCTCGCCGCAAGAGAATGGGCAGATATGCCTTCTCGACGACATCACCCGCTCCAATGAGACCAATTTGATGCACGGTCGGAGTCATCGGCAATCGCTCTCAACGAAGGCCCAAGGCCTGCATCGTTTTGATGTTGTAATAACGGATGTTGGTCATTGCATCCGGAATCATGCTTCTATTGAATGCGTCCACAAGGTCAGTGATCGCATCCTCAATCGTCCGCCGTGGGACAAACCCCAATTCCCTCTGGATCTTCTCTGAGGAGATGTGATACGACCTCTTGTCATCGGTCGGAACGTTCACGATTTCCACTGTATCGCCGACGATCGACTGAACCATCCGGGCAATCTCAATCACCCGGTGGTTTTGGTAACCTGCGTTAAAGACCTTGCCATCGATTAAGGCTTCCGGCCACCCCAGCGCCTGAAGGTACAAATCAGTGACGTCATCTATGTGAATATTAGGCCTCATTTGCTCACCACCGAAAACAGTGATGCGTCCGTTGTTGACAGCATGGTTGGTCAAAATGTTAACGGTGAGATCCAGTCTCAATCGGGGCGAATATCCACACACCGTGGCCGGACGCAGAATCAATGTCGTGAACCCTGGTTGGCGTGCCTTGTTCAGAATGTCCTCGCACAGGGCTTTATATTTTGAGTAGTCCGTTAAGGGCCGCAATGGCAATTCTTCTGTTACATTTTCCTCCTCACTGACGCCATAGACGCTGGAGGACGAAGCGTAAATGAACCGGCTCACGGCCGCATTCTTTGCCACGTCCACCAGATCGATAAATGCGTCGTAATTGATGGAGCGGCCCAAATCCGGATCCAACTCAAAACTGGGGTCGTTGGAAATGCAGGCTAGATGAATCACGGCGTCGCTACCAGGAACGACTCGTTCCAACAGCTTTCGGTCTCGAATATCGCCTTTGATCTGTTGCAAGTTCGGATGCTCCCGGACTGCTGCGAGCACCTCTTCTCCGTAGATATACAGATCCAGGACTTTGACGCGATAACCGCGCGCCAGGAGCTTTGGAACGAGTACCGAGCCGACATAACCCGCACCACCTGTAACTAAAACCGTCTTCATGTCTTCCTCACTTGATTAACTTGCATTTAGCCGGCATCGGCGCCTCCATTGTTGGCCACGCTCTGGTAAAACCGGAGAAGCCTGCTGATCTGACATTGTATTGAGTAATGCGTGCGAGCCTTCCGGATCTGCTGTTTGACCTCAGGCGTTAAAAACTGTTGGAGTCGCTCCCTGGCATTCTGCAGCATTACCGGCGTTGCTTCTATGGCAACACCATAGCGCGCCAACATTGCATACTGAAAAGCCAGATCTTTCGTCAGGATAACCGGCAACCCGGCGTCCAGATAATCCATGTTTCGCCCTGAACCGCAATAACGGTGGTGCGCTGATGTGTAATTCGACAAACCCGCACCGTATATCGTCGCCCGGATTACATTGATTCCGAAGTCGTAGTTGCGGATCTCGTTGACGACCTGATCCATTCGCACGCACGGATGGAGGTGAATCAAACCCGTCTTTCGCTGCAATTCGAGGTAGTCGCAAAAAACTTCCTCGAAACGCCATCTGGGTGCCGCATACCAGGACCAATGGGGATATATGTGAAAATGTACTCCTGCAGCCGAAAACTCTCTGGCGATATCCAGGTAGCCCCATTCCTGCCCGCCCAGTCTCTCGATCCCGAAGTTGCCACACAGCACAACGTGCAACTCCCCATTTTTTCGCTCGACCTGACGTGCATTCTGAGAATCCTGTCCGCCTTGCGCGTCCCAGCAATATTCTGCAAAAAGGATCAGCTTTTCCGGCAATCTGTATCCCCACTTACGCTTCACGTGCTGCAACTGGAGATCCCGACTCGAAACACCGTCGGCATTTTCGAGACAATATCGCTGCCATTGTGGAGTTTCCCCAAGGTCTGCAGTCAAGGTTTGAGTGATATCGTTTCCTTCAAAGATGACCCTCCCAGGTCTGTGCTTAACAAAGGCGACGGCAGTCTTGTCCGCCATCAAGGAAAAGACATGATATATAAGAGGCGAGTATTCGCCGGCCAGCGAGAGTGCCTGCCACTCGTTCCCATAGGTTTTAATCTCGTCAAAAAACTCGAAGAGATCAAAGTTAGGCTGTTCCTTATGCAGGAGAACCACCCGCCAGCCCATGGACTTGAGGCCATATGCCACCTTTGCCTCTCGCGCCCGCGGAGTGTTCGATACGAACACAACCAGTTGCGGATCGCGCCAGATTTGCCGGCGGGCGCGCTTCGCCTTCGCCACCGCGCCAGGTTTGTGTGACAATGCGACAATCGCCTTTTCCGCCTGGCGGGTCCTTAACAACAGCCTTTTGAGCCTCGCAGGAGCAACGCGGCGCAAGCCACGATAGATCCCTTCGCAAACGACGCTCAGGAACTTTTCTCGGTCTGCCATTCAATCAACGGCGCCACGATAGGCTTGCGAGAATCCAGCGACTCTAAAGAGCCCGCCCGTGATACTTCAAAACGGACTTGCTCCGGCACGTCGTCATAGGTCGTCTGCAACGGCAGGTGTGCAGTAAAGCTGGCTACGTACAGTCCGGCCGCGAGAAAATGCGCGGGGATCGAGAGCTGCGTGGAAAAATTACCAGGATTTCTCTGAAGAGAAGATACGTTTTCAGCATCCGAGTCCGCGGAGGAAAGAACATGAAGACCTCCCGAGGTAGCCAGAAACATAGCAACCTGACAGCCGGGAAGCGGACGCCGCACTGAATAGTCAATTCGGACAAAAATGGGCTCATCCCCGCGAAAAAGAAAACAGGGCCGGCCTTCGCTATCTTCAACGCAAATGCGAACGAACTCAAAACCTTGAGAATTCCAGCCGGCCGGTCGTTTCCACTCCGCGCAAGCGGCGAGGTGCTTGGCTTCGTAATGCTTGACCACATCGGAAGCGGGACCGCTCATCACCAGCTTTCCCTGATCCAGGAGAATGGCGCTGCCACACAAGCGCGTTACCGCACCCAAATTATGGCTTACAAAGAAAATGGTTCGGCCCCCTCTTGCCACCTCATCCATCTTCCCCAGACACTTCTTTTGAAATGCCAAATCTCCCACCGCCAGAACCTCGTCCACCAACAGGATCTCTGGCTCAAGATGTGCTGCAACGGAAAATGCCAGACGCATGTGCATGCCGGTGGAATAGCGTTTTACCGGTGTATCAATAAATTTCTCTATTTCAGCAAAAGAGACGATTTCATCAAACTTGCATCGGATCTCCGACCGCCGCATGCCCAAGATAGCCCCGTTTAAGAAAACGTTTTCCCTCCCAGTCAATTCGGGATGAAAACCGGTACCGACTTCCAAAAGAGATCCCACACGCCCAAAAATATCTGCATGCCCCGCAGTCGGTTCTGTAATCCGACACAGGATTTTTAAAAAAGTCGTCTTTCCCGCCCCGTTACGACCGACGATTCCCAGAAGCTCTCCCCGCCTGATCTCACAGTAGATATCATCAAGTGCCCAGATCGTCTCCTGATCGTTGCGTGAGTTCCTGAGCCGAAACGGACTACGAAGAAGACTCAATACTTCTTCTTGAAGGGTGCGGTAGCCATACTGTCCACGCGAAGCGCGAATCCGGTAGGCCTTACTCAGCCCTTCCACGCGAACAGCAATATCACTCATCAGATGACATCCGCAAAGTAACGCTCCACGCGACGAAAGACCATCGCCCCGGCGAAAAAAAACCAGCATCCCAAAACTCCAGCCATACCCATCGGCACTATGGGAACGGCTTGTCCCCCAAGTACCGCCCAGCGAAAGCCTTCAATGACTCCGACCATCGGATTGAGCGCATAAAGAAGTCTCCACTCCTCGGGAATAATCGTGACCGAATACACCAGCGGTGAGCCATACATCCAAACTTGCAGGATAAAAGGGAGCGCATACATGAAGTCGCGATAATAAACGTTCAGAGCAGACAAAAACAGACTCACCCCCGTAGTGGTCAATAGCATGACTGGAATAAGCGCTGCCAGGGCCAATAGGTTCCACGTAGGCTGAACACGATACGCCAGCATTAGAACCACCATGACCGTTAACGACACGGCAAAATCGACCAATACGGCGGCAGAACTTGAAATAGGCATGATCATACGAGGGAAATACACTTTCGAAATAAGTCGGGATTCGCCGATCAGACTGTTGCCGGCACGTTGCAAGGAGGCGGCAAAAAAGTTCCATGGAAGCATGGCGGAATACACAAACAGCAGATAGGGCTTCCCATCAGAGGGCAACTTAGCCAGGTAACCAAAAATGACTGCGAAAATACCGGAAGCTAAAAGTGGCTGTAGGATGACCCAGATCACTCCCAGGGCCGTTTGCTTAAAGCGCAGCCTCACGTCTCTACCGGCGAGTATCAACAGCAAATCACGGAACTCCCATAGCTCATACAAGTTGATTGCCGCCCAGCCTTGTGTGGGCTGCAGTCGAATGTGACGCACCTCCACCGGCTTAGTCCGCGGGAACGCTCCAGCCGGCGCTTGACCGAGGGAGACATTCGCGGTCATAGCCGCCCCAGCCGCCTCCCTTGAATTCGGTTCATGCACATCCGCTAACTGGTCCACTCCGTTTTCCTCCAAGAAATTGTTGCGCTTCACTATGCCGAATAGTAAATGACCCTGCTGCCCTGCGGTTCAAATCCAAACCTGACTTCGCGAAGTTCCGGCAGGGCCCGGCACAAGTCTTCTCGCCGACCCGGCTCCACAAACAGCAGTAGAAAACCGCCGCCGCCAGCCCCCAGAAGCTTGCCCCCAATGGCACCTGCTCCGCGGGCACGGGTGTAAATCTGGTCAAGCCAGGGGCTGCTGACATTCTTCGAGAGAGTGCGCTTTAGCTCCCAAGCTTCGTGCAGCAACTCGCCGAATTGCCGGATGGGCCCGGTTCCAGAAAGTATGTCGATGGCTCTGGACACCTGGTCCTTCATGATTCCGAGTTGTCGGTCCAGTTGACCGTCGTGAGTGCTGTGCAATTGATCAAGGAGAATTTCATGCGCATTTCGCTGCACGCCGGTGTACATCATCATGAGCCGCTGACTCAAGTCGGACAGTCGCGCCTGACTGAACGGCAAGCATTCGACCCGTATCTCGCCATCGAGCGCAAACTGCAAGTGCCGGAACCCCCCATGCGCGCAAATATTCTGGTCCTGGCTTCCTACACGTTCCCCAATCATCTCCTGCTCCACCCGAATTGCCTTCCGTGCCACCTCAAAGTGACTGATCAGCTCGCCCCGGTGCCCATGCAGCGCCTTGAGCAAGCCCACTGTGGTCGCGCTGGAGGTCCCCAGCCCTGTTCGTGCCGGCAGGTCGGCCACCAGATGAATTTCCACACCCTCCGTAATGTTCAGCAAGCGCAGCGCCTCGCGCACGTTCGGAATTTGAATCTCATCAAGCGTGCGCACCGACTCGACTCTTGAATAGTGGACTTGGATCTTGTGATCAAAGTATTCAGTCAGATGCTGTACGGTGACGTAAACATACTTGTCCACAGCAGTGGCCAGCGTGGCACCGCCGTGCCGCAGATAGTAGGCGGGATAGTCCGTCCCTCCCCCAAAAAAACTAATCCGCACTGGAGTCCGGGTGATGATCATTGCCATTTAAGTCCGATTTTCGATTTGTGATTTCATCAGAGAAGCGTACGCGGCGCAGCGGAGTCAGCGGTCAGGGTCTTAATGCATCAGGACCGCTCTTTTCAGTCGCGGCTCTGATGGCGGCGTACCACCGCAGGGTGGCGCGCAGGCCTTCTTCCAACGTGAATTGAGGACGAAAACCCAACGACTTCATCCTGGATATATCGACCACCTTGACCGGGGAGGCGGGAGGCGCAGTTTGAGTATAGCGGACCCGGGCGCCCTCGTGACCGGCGAGCTTCAGAATCAACTCGACCAGCTCGCGAATTCTAACGGCCGATCCGCTGGCGACGTTTACAGGAAAACAGCTCCCTTCAACCGCCCTCTCCAGAAGGAACAACCCCCCCCGCGCAATATCACGGCTGTAAATGAAATCACGAACCGTCATTCCATCCCCCCATACCTCGAACGGGTCCTGCTTCTCCGCCGCTTTGCGAAGGAGCGCCGGCATCACATGCGAGGTCTCGAGATTAAAATCATCCCAGGGTCCGTAGGCATTCCCGGCACGCATGATGGCAATGCGCATGGGAGTAAATTTGGAATATAGACCACACTGAGTTTCCCCCGCCCGCTTGACCATGCCGGTCTCATTTTCAGGAATGCTCAACGACGTTTCACCCCAGGCGTCCTCTTCGCGCAACGGAGCCTCAGACCTGGCGTATACCGAACTATTGCTGATAAAAAGATACCGCTCCACTGCCTGCAGGCGAGACGCTTCCAGCATCTGCGTGTTCATGAGCAGGTTGTCCGTAAACATCGGGATGGCCTGCACCGTGACTTTCTTGGACCCGCCGCTGACGCCGGCGGCATGAATCACCACGTCCACACTCTGGGCCGCCTTCAGGCACGTGTTAAAGTCGCGTAAGTCGCCGTCGATACCTTCCACACCTTGAAAGGGGAGCGGACGCACATGACGAACTGTCCGGACGCACGCGCCAAGCTCCAGCAGCTCTTCCACAAATGCGGATCCCACTAAACCAGCCGCGCCCGTCACCAGTACTTTTTTGCCGTAAAAAAATCGATTCGCATCCATCCGCATCACCGTCCTGGTTCCTGCAGCACCTGGTGGCGCTCCGCGTACCATGCAATGGTCTCCTTCAACCCTTCACGCAGCGGTATATATTCCACTAATCCCAACTTCTCCGCCGCCCTGCGGACACTGGGCACCTTTCGCGGATGGCCGTCCGGCTTGGTGCTGTCAAACTGAAGCTGAGCATCGCCATAACCTGCAAGCTCCACCACCAGCTTCACCAATTCAGCAATGGTCGTGGTCTCGCTGGATGCAAGATTGACGGGTTCGCACACTGCATATTTTTCAAGCGCCAGAAGCATTCCGCGGGCCGCGTCACGAGCATGGATAAAGCTCCGTACCGGAGAGCCCGTGCCCCATACGGTAAAAGGGTGCTCACGTTCCATGGCGCGGCGTATCAGCGCTGGAATTACGTGCGATTTTTTAGGATCAAAATTGTCACCAGGCCCGTAAGGGTTGGCAGGACGCACAATGGCAATCGGCATCCCGTAGTGGCGGTAGTAAACGCGGGCCTGAATTTCTCCCACGCGCTTTGCCCAACCAAAGGCCAGTTCAGAGTCATGCGGAGGCTGATCCCACGGAGAGTCCTCCTCCAGATCCTGCAAATAAGCCGGGTAGACAGCAGAACTGCTGGTGTACAAATAGCGCCGCACTCCCGCGCGGTAGGCAGCGTCCAGCAGGGTGGTGTTGAGCAGGAGGTTGTCGCTCAGCAACTGCGGCTGGCGCTTCATATTTTCATGCAGTCCCCAGCCCACCGCCGCCAGGTGGAAAACGTAATCCACCCCACGTAAAGCCTGCTGGCAAGCCGCAGGCTGCCGCAGATCCGCGCAAAGATATTCGACCCCCTGCGGAAGGTTTTCAGGCTCCGTACGAACGTCCACCGCGCGGACTATGGCTCCTTGTAAACCCAGGGCCTCGATCAGGTGTGAGGCCAGGAATCCCAGACCGCCGGTAACCAGTACCCGCCTATTTTTGTACAAACTCATCATGCCTCATGATCGGAGATGCAGCGTCTACAGGGGCCACCGACGCGTCAATCAGTTCGGATCAAACAATGTGGGGTGTGGGAATGGGGATAATAAATTTACCACCACGTTCCCGGTACAGCTTATTTTTTTGCAGTAGCTCGTTTTTGAAATTCCACGGAAGCAACAGAAAACAATCCGGAGGATTCTTCATCGCCTCCTCTTCATCAATGACCGGGATGTGCATGCCCGGGGTGTATAGCCCTATCTTGAGGGGATTCTTTTCAGCGGCATAAGTGAGGATACTCGTGCCGATCTTGCAGTAATTCAACAGGGTGTTCCCTTTTGCCGGAGCACCGTAAGCAGCAATTCTCTTCCCCTTTGAACGCAGGTCCTCCAATAGCTCAATCAGGTCCCGTCGCAATTTTTCCACACGGCGGGCGAACTCCTGATAAGGGACAAGCGAGTCCCACCCCCATTCGTGCTCTTCAGCCAGGAGCTTTGCCACGGAATTCTGAATGGGGTGGCCCCCCCGTCGGCAAACATAGAGCAGAAGCGAACCCCCATGGATCTCCGAATGCGCAACGTGAAAGACACTCATGTCGAAACGCTCAAAAAGGTGCACCAACGGCCGCAGCGTGTAGTAGGAAACGTGCTCATGGTAAATGTTGTCGAAGCTGGTTTGCTCCAGCATGCGACCCAGATAAATCGCCTGAACATGAAACACACCTCGATTATCCAAAAGATGCGAAACACCGGCACAAACATCATCCATATCGTCGATGTGAAAAAACACACCCGCTGCCGTGACGATCTGGGCGGGGCCTTTTTCTTGCCGGATCTCTTGTGCGACTCGCAAACCAAAGTAATCGTTGATGGTTTCAATGCCGCTCTCATTGGCAATTTTCGCGACGTTGGTTGCAGGATCGACTCCGACCGTGCGCATCCCCAAATTCTGGAAAGCTCGAAGAAACGTGCCGTCATTACTCCCGATATCCACGACCAGTGAACCGGTAGCTACCTGAAACCGCTCCACCAAGTCCGCCGCGGAGTGCTGGAAATGAGCAGTCAGAGTCCTGGTGGTTCCTGAGACGTACACATAATTGCGAAACATGATTTGCGGATCAACGACGCAACTCAACTGCACCAGGTGGCAGTTACCGCAGTACAGCAAGTCGAGAGGCCAGCAAGGTTCCGGCTCCTTCAATTGCTCTGCACGCAGGAAACTATTGCAATGCGGCTGTTCTCCCAAGGAGAGGAATTTTGTCAGCCGCGGTTGCTTGCAGATGCGGCACCGCTCAACGGTTTTTACGCCGTCGCTCAAAAAAAACGCGCGCGCGCGCGCATATGACTCAGGAGTTCCGATATCCAGAAAACGCCTGCCGCTATGGTAACCAAACAGTCGCTTTCCAGCCCATTTGGGGAATACCTCGAATTCCAAGGAAACGGGCCTTCCCTCGGGAATGGAAGAAACCAGCCGCTGCGAGAGGAGGTATACCCCCGCGTTGATCCAGCCGGGACCCACTGCTTCCCCCTTTTCGTCAAAGCGCTCAATCCGTCCCTCTCCATTCACCTGGACTCGCCCATACCGGCTGGTGTCTTCTACATACGTGAGAGCCAGTGAAGCTTCAGCTCCATGTGATTGGTGCCATGCTAGAAAAGAAGCCAGGTCTACTTCGCAATAAGAGTCGCCATTCAGCACCAGCACCGGATCCGCGTCGATCAGATCGAGCGCGTTGCGGATGGCTCCGGCCGTCCCCAGCGGTTCACGGTCCTCTGAATATTTAATCTCCAGCCCCGGCTTCGCGTTCTCATCGAAATACTCGCGAATGGAATGACTCATATGGCTGACGCACAGCACCACCTCGCGAACACCCTGCTGCTGAATACCGGACGTCAGCCACTCCAGAAAAGGACGCCCCCCCACCTCGGCCATCGGTTTTGGCCGGTCGTTCACTTTGGGCAGGAGCCGGGTTCCCCGGCCTCCCGCCAAGATGATGGCCTGGCTCGGCACCTGCAATTTACGGGTTTCCCTCACCGCCTCACTAGACATTGGAATACTTGCTGTTGCGAAGGATGGTGAAACCCTTGATCAGTTCTCTAATTCCCATGTCCAGTGAATGACAAGGCCGGAACCCTGTGGCGTAAATCTTTTGGTTGGAAACGATGTAATCGCGCTTATCGGGATCCTCTCCCACGGGAGCTTCCAGAAACACAAATGACGGGATGTGTTCCTTAATCCGCCGGCACAGTTCCAGCTTGGAAAGGTTCGCATCATCCAGTCCCACGTTATAGGGCTGTTCTTTCATTGGCTCAAAATGTTCAAGGCCCCACAGAAAAACGCGCGCCACATCGCGCACGTGGATATAGTTGCGTTTAAAATGCCCCTCGAAAACAGTCACTGCGCGATCGCGCACTGCCCGATGAACGAAGTCGTTGACCAGCAGGTCAAGACGCATCCGAGGAGACATTCCAAAAACCGTAGCCAGGCGGAAGGTAATGGCGTTTCCCGAGTCCAGAATGGCCTTTTCCGCATCCACCTTGGTGCGGCCATACAGACTAATGGGATTCAGCGGCGTTTTCTCGGTGCAGTGCTGATTATTCTGTCCGACGCCATAGCCGCTGTTGGTGGTGGGGAAAAGGATCCTTTGCTGAGGTGTGCGCAGGTGAAGCAGTAATTTGATTGCCTCGAGATTCGTGGACCTCGCGCCTGTCTGATCGGCCTGGCACATCGGTGCGCCTACCAGGGCCGCCAGGGGAATAATTACGTCCTGATGCTTTAGAACCTTTTGCAAGGTCTCTTTGTCGCGGCAGTCACCACGGACGATGGTCAGCCGCTCGTCAAAACAGCAATCCAACAAGCTGCTTTGGCCGAACAGGAAGTTGTCCAGGACAGTGACTTCATATCCTGCTGAAAGCAGCGACGGGGTCAGGATGGAGCCGATATAGCCTGCTCCTCCGGTGACCAGAATTTTTGTCATATGCGTGGAATCAGAGGCGCGCACGAAGCGTGAGCGGAGTAAGCGCTCGCGTTTGTTGCTGCAAAAAGCGCTCGCTCACGCTCGCGCCTCTGAAAGCTGCGCCTCTGGCAAGGATCACACGTTTCGGGCGAGCGCGCCGCTGACGGCGCGCCTGGCTGGACCGGCTGTCATCTGGTCGTAAATCCAGCGATAGGTCTTTTCCATGCCGTCTTCCAGCCGAATGGAGGGTTGCCAGCCGAGCAACTTCTGTATCAGCGTATTGTCGCTGTTGCGCCCGTTTACCCCTTTGGGCGCAGCCAGATTGTAGCGGCGACGCAGCTTGATTCCGGCGATCTTCTCGACAATGTCCACCAGTTGATTGATGGTCACCAGCTGATTACTCCCGAGATTTATCGGCTCGGTAATGTTGCTTTCCATGATGCACTGCGTCCCTTTAATGCAGTCATCAATGTACATAAAGCTGCGCGTTTGATTCCCGCTGCCCCAGATCTCAATCTCGTGGTTTTCCGACAGCTTGGCCTGAATCACCTTCCGGCAAATTGCAGCAGGAGCCTTTTCGCGGCCTCCGTCCCAGGTCCCATGCGGTCCATAAACGTTGTGATAACGGGCGACCCTTGTCTCCAGACCAAAATCTTCGCGAAAATGCCGGCACATTCGCTCGCTGAACAACTTCTCCCACCCGTACCCATCCTCCGGCATCGCCGGATAAGCGTCACTTTCCTTCAACGGAATCACGTTTTCAGAAGTCTGTTTGTCAGCTGCGTACACGCAAGCCGAAGATGAGTAGAAGTACCTTTTCACTTCATGATGGCGCGCCGCCATCAGCAAGTGGGTGTTGATGAGAACGGTGAGCATGCAAAGCACTTTGTTGTTTTCAATGAACCCCATGCCCCCCATGTCCGCGGCCAGGTTGTAGACTTCGTCAGCGCCTTGCAACGCCTCGAAACATGCTTCTTTCCCGCTGAGATCCAGTTTCCTGTTGTCGACCTGCTCAAAAAACTGGTACCACTCATCAAACGGCTTGCAATCGACCGCACAAATATTGCCGCATCCTCTCCTCAGCAAATCAGCCACCAGATGACCGCCAATGAATCCACCCGCGCCCGTAACCACTATGCGCTTATTGTCCATAATCGCGTTCGTCTTTAGATTCTACGCCCGTCAAATACCGCCTGCCTTCGTGGCATGCGTAGCCTCAAACTTGCGCCCAGGGCCGGCACCGAGGGAATGATTCACATTGATGCTTCCCAGGTTGAAATGGTTGGCCACCACTTTCGACCCTTCAAAGTCCACACTATACCAGAGTCGCATCAGGCCCTGGCTTTCCATGAACTTGCTCAGCTTCTCCTGGTTTCCGGGACAATACAGCATCAGGAAGCCGCCTCCACCCGCTCCAATGATTTTGCCACCCAGCACTTTGAATTCGTGTTTTACCGTTTCGTAAAGCTGATCAATGAAAGACGTGGAAATTTTCGAGGACATCCTCTTCTTATAATTCCAATGATCGTCCAGCAATTGCCCGAAGGTGTCAAAATTGCACCTACGGATTGCTTCCAGGATCTTGTAGCCGAGGTCCTTGATGTGATGAAGGCTTTCACTCACCACCTGGTGGGCCTCTTCTTTACGATCGACGAGAGATCGATTCTGTTCCGACAGAATATCAATGGTGTTGCGTTTCACGCCGGTATAGTAGATATGAGTGTTTGCGATCAGCTGGGCGAGGTCGGCCGGTGACAGGCTCACATGGTCGACCTCCACCACTCCCTCGGGATTTATGTGCAGCACTGTCAGACCGCCAAAAGCGGCCATGTACTGATCCTGCTTTCCAATGGGTTTTTTCAAAACATTGAGCTCAAGGTGACAGGCTTCTTCGGCAACCTCTTTAGGCGTGCAAGGTATGCGCCGATAGGCCCGCACTGAGTTCAGCAGACCGACCAAATAGCAACTGCTGGAACCCACTCCTGTGCCTGCCGGAAGGTCGGCCAGCGAAGCCACTTCAATGGCGGTTTCAATGCCGTGCAGAAGCAGGCCTTCCCGAGCCAGCTCGTGTTCCAGTTCGCGCACGTCGTCAACCATTTCACTCTTGGTATACAAGAGTCTCACCTTGCGGTCGATGGGACGCGGGTTCAGGAAGACATACATATACTTGTCCAGCCCCATGGCAAAAATGAACCCGCCATGATCCTGGTAATAGCTAGGCAGGTCGGTTCCTCCGCCGCCGAGGGTGACGCGAAATGGTGTACGAGTTACGATCATAGGGGAACGATTTCTCCGAGCTCGATCAGTTCATTAGCACGTTGCAAAGCATGCGGCGTATCAATCCCCAAACAATACCCGTCTATCAGGTGTCCTCCAATAGGAATTTCAAGTTCCAGCAATAATGGAAAGAGTTGATGCCCAAAGTCAAAAAACTCACCTTCCGGAACCCAATCGAGGACACCGGGGGAAACCAGGTAGACTCCGGCGTTCACATAGGGGGAGATTTCATGGCCCTGTTCCACAAAGTTTGTGATGCGCCCATTATCGTCCAGCAGGACTCTTCCTCCTGCAATTCCGGTATGGGAGTGCTGCCTGGTGTCGAACAACGCCACAGTCAGGGCGAATTGTCCCAAGCTATGATGCCGTTCCATTCGCTCCAGCAAGAAACTCACAAGGTTATCCCCATAGACCACCCAAAAGGGCGCCGTCCAATGTTCACGCAGCTTTCGTACACCGCCGGCAGTTCCGAGGATTTCCTCCTCATGCGAATAGCGAACTGAAACACCCCAGGCTGATCCGTCTCCCACCACCTGAACAATGTCGTCGCCGCGATAGTGAAGATTAATCCAGATGTCTCGTATCCCCTGGGAAGCCAGCCACCGGATGTTGCGAATCAAGATGGGCTCTCCAGCCAGCTCTATCAACGGCTTGGGCAGGTCACCGCATACTTCGGCAATACGGGTACTCTTACCCGCAGCAAGCACCATCGCATCTTTCAACATGTCGTTGCGATCGCCCTCGGCTACCCCGCCAAAAAATAGCGGCCTCCTATTGCATCCTGCACAAGTAATGTCCTCAGCGGTGCCTGATAGAGACAGGCACTTTCAGGACTGAGTGCTGAGCGAGCATCGTTGCTCAGTCCTCAGCACTCAGTGGCCGCTTGCTCACGCGCGCGGCTCCGATGTCAGACAGCGCTGAGCTTGCCTGGCGCGGGCATTTCTTCTGCAGGTGTCAATAAGTGCCCTGAAGATCGTGCTCTGCTCTGTTATTTTTTACTTTCACTGGATAAATGAACCCCTACCGATTATCATTTCCAGCGATTGCTGAAGCATGACTCAAGCGGGCCTGAACCCGCTCAACCAATCAAGCGCGAGAGCGCCACGAGTACGTAAGAAACTGTGATTTGCGAAATTCCGAATTCACTACGAACTTGGTAGTCCGAAATTATTAACTATGGGCCGCCGGGCGCCCGCATGAGCGCCCTGTTTGCTCGTATGACTCTTTATGGAGAGAAAGTCATGAACCGCAGGAGATTCCTTTCGTCATTACCCTGGGCCGGCGCTGTTTTTGCATCCGGCGCCTCTGCTTCCGCTTTCTTAAAGCCTGTGTCCTCCTCCGGCCAGACCGCCGGCGACCGTCTCCAAAACCTTTTCGAGAATTCCCCTTTCGTCAACGCCAGCGACACCACCACCACCGCTCCACTGACCGGCATTATCTCGGGACCAAAGTTCAATCAGGAGTACATCGACAAGTTGAAGCAGGGACGCGTCACGGTTGTGCATGCGTCAATCGTGTTCTGGCTATACGATGATTTCTACCATGCAACGTATCGACTCTACGACTTCTACAAGTTCCTGGAAGGTCATCAAAATGATCTGAGGATGGTCTGGAATTTTTCTGATATTGAAACCGCCCAGCGCGAGGGCAAGATTGCCATAGTTTTGCACGCTCACAGCCCCAGCGTCACCGACGGCGACGTGCGCAGGCTGCACATCCTGCAGAAGCTTGGACTGCGCGTGATGATTTTCTCACACCAACAGCGCAGCCCTCTTGCCGAAGGCGCCGGAGAGCACCGGGACGGAGGACTCAGCCAACTGGGGAAGTACATGCTGCGCGAAATGAACAAGCTGCACATGATTGCTGATTTTGCACACACCAGTGATCAAACTCTACTGGATGCAGTAGAGATTTCCACCGATCCCATCATCGTCTCGCACACCTGTTGCCGCGCCCTTACTCCGCACAAGAGCAAGGCCCTGCTCCATCGCAACATCTCCGATGAAGGTATCAAGGCGGTTGCACAGAACGGCGGAGTGGTGGGCATCATGGCTCTCACCCCACATTTGCTGCCTGAGGGTTACGGCAAGTCCGCCCCTCTCTCCTTGTATGTGGACCACATCGAACACGTGGTCCAGACCGCAGGCGTTGATCACGCCGGCATCGGGACCGAGATTTCTTACCTCGGCATTCTGCAGGACTTTCAGAGTGTCATTAACGACACGACAGCCCGACTGGGAGACAACACTCCGGTCATGGACACTTATCGGGGCTTTGAAAATCAGGAAAAGGGGACCGAGCCCGTTGCACGCGGCATGGATGACATGGCGCTGGCAAAACGGAATCTCATCGAGGAGCTCGCCAGGCGCAAGTATTCAGATGAGGACATCCGAAAGATCCTGGGAGCCAATTTTCTGCGGGTATATGAGCGCGTCCTGGGCCGCTGACCGCGCCCCGGCTCTTTCAACCGCAAAGCGGCTCTACTAAAGGTAGAGAGGCGCACGAAGCGCCAGCGCAGTAAGCGCTTGCGTTTATTGCTTCGGGAGCGCTCATTGACATTCGCGCCTCTGAAAGAGGGTGCCTATGGCTCCCTACCTTGAATCGCCGCTGCAATCAGAGGCGCGCACGAAGCGCCAGCGCAGTAAGCGCTTGCGTGAATCGGCACGGAAATGCATGTTCCTGTAATGAACCGCAGGGGCGCTTCGGATTGGCCTTTATTGATAGTAGTCCAGGCCCAGGTGAGTAATCTGTTCTTCGCCGCGAAGGTAGCGCAAGGTATTTTTCAGCTTCATCAGCTGAATAAACAGATCGTGCTCCGGATAAAGCTCGGGCAGGGTCATCGGGCTCTTAAAGTAAAAGGACAGCCACTCTTGTATTCCGTACATGTCGGCCCTCCTGGCGAGGTCTAGGAAAAGAGCCAGGTCCAGCACCAGCGGAGCTGCCAGAATGCTGTCGCGGCACAGGAAATCAATCTTGATCTCCATGGGGTATCCCAGCCATCCGAAAATGTCGAGATTGTCCCAACCTTCCTTGTTGTCCCCACGCGGCGGATAGTAGTTGATGCGTACCAAGTGATGAAAGTTCTGGTATAGATCCGGATAAATATGGGGCTGCAGAATGTGATGCAGGACAGAGAGTTTGCTTTCTTCCTTGGTTTTAAAGGAATCCGGATCATTCAGCACCTCCCCGTCCCGATTTCCCAGAATGTTGGTGGAAAACCATCCGGAAAGACCCAGCAGCCGAGCCTTGAGCCCTGGAGCTATGATGGTTTTGAGGAGCGTCTGACCGGTCTTGAAATCCTTTCCGCACACCGGCACGCGGTTCTCCCTGGCCAGTTCGAGTAACGCCGGAATTTCCAGCGTCAGGTTGGGCGCCCCGTTTGCAAAGGGTATCCCCTCTTTGAGTGCCGCGTACGCATACAGCATGCTCGACGGAATGTTTTCATCGTTGCGCCTTAATCCCTCCTCGAAGCTCTTTAGGGACTCATGTACCGGTTGTGGTCGAATAAAGATTTCAGTGCTTCCACACCAGATAACCACCAGACGAGCCACGCGGCTCTTCTTTTGGAATTCTCGGATGTCCTCACGCAGCTGCTCGACCTGTTGCCATTTACTCGCCGCCTGCTTGACGTGAGTTCCTTGAAGCTTCTTAACGTACCGGCTGTCGAAAACCGCCTTCATGGGTCGGATCGCTTCCAGTTCCGGCTTAAGCTGGTTTAAAAGCTCTTTTTGTAAGACGCCGGCTGTTATGGCGGCCTCGAAGGCGTTCTCATCAAAGATGTCCCAGGCGCCGAAGCGGAGCTGGCCCAGCTCTGCCAACGGAACCAGCTCCTTGATCTTTGGAACCCGTCCCTCGGTACGTTTCCCAAGCCGGATTGTTCCCATTTGAGTGAGCGAGCCAATGGGCTTGCCCAATCCTTTGCGAACCGCCTCCACCCCCGCAATGAAAGTGGTGCTGACCGCGCCCAGCCCGATTAGCAGCACCCCCAGGCCTCCCTCGGCCGGTTGGATGTTCACTCCCTTACTGCTCATTTTTCTTGTCACCCCTTAACTTTCAGTCACAATTTCTGAAAGTTCACCCATGCGCAGGAACATCTTCGAGATGTCTCTCAGCAGGCGTAAGCGATTGGCTCGAAGCTGCGCGTCTTCCGTCATCACCAACACTTTGTCAAAAAAATGATCCACCGTGCTTCTTAGTCCCGCGATCAGTTGAAGCGCCTGGATATATTCCCCTTTTTCGAGGCAGTTTTCTACTTTGGGTTGAATCTTTTGGAAAGAGCGATGCAAATCCAACTCTTCCGATTCGCGAAGAGCGTGTGGATCCAGAGGCTGCTCCCCCAGCTCCTGATTGTCCAGAATGTTCTTGATCCTTTTGTAAGCCGCACAGACTGCTAGAAAGTCGGCGTGCTTGCGCATTGCCGTCAAAGCCTCAGCCTTTTCAAACGTCTGGTAAACGGCATCGTCGCCGCCTGATTTCACCACGGCATTAATCACGTCATAGGGGATACCACGTTCCTGCAAAATAAAACGAAGACGGCGCTCCATGAACTGCAGGACCTCCGGGCACGTTCCGGATTTGCGCGATCCTGAAAGTCCCTGGAAGGCGAGGTTTACCAGGGACTGCAAAGGCCATTGGAAACGGTACTCGCGAAGGATTTTGACCAGGCCTTGCCCCTGGCGGCGAAGAGCAAAGGGATCGCTGGAGCCTGAGGGGATAATACCCACTGAAAAGCATCCCACGATGGTGTCAATCTTGTCAGCCAGGGAAAGCAGGGCACCGGTGCGTGTCCCGGGAACTGCATCAGCCAAGGAAAGAGGGCGATAGTGGGAGTAAATGGCGCGCCAGACCTCTTCGGGATACCCTTCCTCGCATGCGTAAAGCCCACCCATTATGCCCTGCAATTCGGTTAGCTCTCGCACCATTTCAGTTGTGAGGTCCGCCTTGCACAGAAGTGCGGCGGTATCCAGGTCCTCACTTTTCTCAAGCTGGCTGCAGAGCTCTCGCAGTCTCTCCGTCTTCTCTCGATAGCTTCCCAACTGTTCCTGGAACATTACGTGCTCCAGGCGTCTTACGCGTTCTTGAAGCGTTATTTTCCGGTCAGCTTCCCAAAAGAATTCCGCATCTTCCAACCGGGCGCGCAAGACTTTTTCGTGTCCGCGCTTGATCACTTGTCCTTGGCGCGGCACCGTGTTCAAAACGGTTAGAAAAAAAGGCAACAACTCCTGCTTTTTATCCATCACGGCAAAATATTTCTGATGGTGTCGCATCACCGTGATGAGCACCTCTTTGGGTATGGCCAGAAATCTCTCGGGAAACTCTCCACGCAAAACAGCAGGATATTCGTTCAGATTCACCACCAGCTCAATCAGTTCCGGATCCGGAACCAGGTGAGTACCGGCAGGACAGCTCGCCTCCAGCTCTTTCTCAATTTTCTCTCGTCGCTCATTTAAGTCGACCAGGACGTAATTTTTGCGCAGCTGCTCGACGTAGCTGGAGGCGCTTTGCAGTTCGATTCGAGCGTTACCCAGGAACCGATGCCCGCGTGTAACTCGTCCTGCCCGGACATTCTCAAATTCAAAGGAAAGAACCTCTTCGTTCCAAAGCACCACAATCCAACGCAAAGGCCGGATGAACCGAAAGCGGCTTTCGCGCCAGTACATGGTTTTCGGCCAGGAAATTTCACTGAAAATTTCCGGAAGGCTTTCTGCCAGGATTTCGGGGACCGTCCTGCCGGCAGTCTTTCTGCGGAAACCCAGATACACACCCTTTTCGCTCTGTACGGTTTCCAGCGCCTCCATTGGAATACCCAGTTTCCTCGAAAAACCAAGCGCTGCGCTGGTGGGCCGGTTTGCGGCATCAAATCCTACGGAACGCGCCGGCCCCAGCACGAGCTCTTCCCGATCCGGCTGCCGATCGGCAATGCCGTCACTGAAAAGCGCCAGGCGCCGCGGTGAACTGAAGGAGTGAACCGAACCGTAACCAATCTGATTGCGCTCAAAAACCTGCACCAGCTTCTGTCGCATCTCCTCCAGGGCAGGCAAAATCATATCGGCAGGAATCTCTTCAGTTCCCAGCTCAAATAGAAATTCATTTTTCATGATTGATTCTTCAGGAGCGTCCGCCCTCGGCAGTCTTGCGCAGTCTCATCCAACCTCGCTCGGTTGTTGTTCAGTGCCCACATACTGCTCGGCGGTATCCACCGCCAGTGCCCGTACCCGGCCAATCAATCCCACCCTTTCAGTGACGCTGATGGCACCGCGGCTGTCAAGAAGGTTAAAGACATGAGAACACTTTAGGCAATAATCGTATGCAGGCAGCACCAGGGCGGCGTCCAGGCAGCGGCGGCATTCCTTCTCATAGAGTGAAAACAGATGGAATAACAGCTCCGTGTCTGCGGTTTCAAAACTGTACTTTGAGAATTCGTATTCTTCACGCCGGCGCACATCTCCATAAGAGAAAGCTTCACTCCACTTCAAATCGTAAACGCTGTCCACACCGGTGATAAAAGTCGCAATACGCTCCAGACCATAGGTCAGCTCTGCAGACACCGGCATGAGATCCTGGCCGCCGGCCTGTTGAAAATAAGTAAACTGCGTGATTTCCAATCCATCCAGCATCACTTGCCATCCGATGCCCCAGGCTCCCAGGGTTGGGCTCTCCCAGTTATCCTCCTCGAAACGAAGATCGTGCGCCTCCAGGTCTATTCCAATGTGCCGCAAGCTCTCCAGATAGACCTCCTGCACATCATCCGGCGAAGGTTTAAGGATCACTTGCAGCTGGTAATGCTTGTAAAGCCGGTTGGGGTTGGCGCCGTAGCGCCCGTCCGCAGGACGGCGGGACGGTTGCACGTAGGCCACGCGAAAGGGCTTAGTTCCAAGTACACGTAGGAAAGTGTCCGGGTGCATGGTTCCCGCGCCAACTTCCAGGTCGTAAGGCTCCTGAATGACACAGCCCTGCCCTATCCAGAACTCCAGCAGCGAGTGAGTAATCTCCTGAAAGGTCGGCGCCCTCATAACAGCTCCTTCAACATTTTCCGCGTCCTAAGCGGTTTTTCGAGGTGGTATTCTATCAATTCAGCTGAAAATGTTTCTAACCTCCCGAGTTCCTGAGGCTGGAAAAGATCCGCGCCGAGTTCTGCCGGGGGGTGTCGCATGAAAGCGGCGATCCTTGCCGCCAGCTCAGGCGTCCATTTTTGATCAAGCTGCGGCAGAACCCCTTCCAGCTTCAGCAGCCACAACTCAAAGTATCTTGCCAGAATTCGCGGATCACCTTCTTGCATCGAATCCAGCACGGCCAAAGTGAGCCTGAAAATATTCTCGCTTTCCGCCTGGTCTTTTCCAAACTCGAGCAAGAGTTCGGCAAAATAACTGAAATGGAGATTGGCTTCCCACGACAACTGATATCCCGGGAAGGCACGGAGGATCTCACAGCTGTGGAGGGTTCCCAATTCCTGATGCTCCTTGCAGTAATAGGCGGCGCGTACATAGGTAAGCAACTCCAGGCTGCTGCCGAACCGGCTTCGAGAACCTTTCGCGCGGTGGGCAACCGTACGGATGATCCCGGCGTCGCGGGTGAGCAGCACCACGATTTTGTCTGCCTCGGCATACGGGTAGGTCCTCAGAATCAAGGCTTCGGAGTGATGAAGATTCATGCGGCAGGCAAATACTGCAGTAAAAGGTGTGCGAGCCCGAGAAACGAGAGAAAGCCCACAACGTCGGTAAAGGTGGTGAGAAATATTCCGGAAGCGATGGCAGGATCAATATTGAGTTTTTTCAAGGCAAGCGGAATCAGGCTCCCCATCAGTCCTGCAACAAACATATTAATGATCATGGCGGTACTTAAGACCACCCCCAGCAAATAGTTTCCTTTCCACAGAAATGCCACCAGGCCGGCAATCAATCCGGTGATAAGGCCGTTTGCCGTACCCACCAGAATCTCTTTTAATATGGTGGCCTTAGTATTCTCCCAGCTCACTTCTCCCAAAGCCAGCCCCCGCACCATCACTGTTAAGGTCTGGGTCCCGCAATTCCCGCCCATCCCCGCCACCACAGGGAGGAAAACGGCCAGATAAGCAAACCTGGCGATAGTGGGTTCATAGAAGGCGACCACAGTGGCGGCAATCAAGGCCGTGGCCAGATTGATAACCAGCCAGGGCAACCTGCGGCGAATGGACACTGCCGGAGGCGTCTGCACATGGTCATCGGTAACACCGGCCAGGTAGTAAATATCCTCCGTCGCCTCTTCCTTGATAACGTCGATCACGTCATCCACGGTGATCACACCAACCAGTTTGTTCTCCTGATCCACCACCGGTATAGCCAACAGGTCGTATAGCGCCACCTGCCGCGCTACTTCCTCCTGATCCGTGTCAGTGGTCACCGAGATAACGTCACCCGTCATGACCTTCTTTAACGGTGTACTGGGCGGGACCATCAAGAGCTGGCGCAAAGAAACCACCCCCACTAGATGGTTCCGATCATCAACCACGTAGAGATAAAAAACCATTTCCAGATCCTGTGCGGTCTGAATGCTGTGGATCGCTTCACCAACCGAAAGATCTTCATGAAGCGCAAAGACATTGGGCGTCATGATGCGGCCGGCGGTTTCTTCCGAGTACCGCAATAACTCCTGCACCTCGGTCGACTCCTCCACCCGCATCCGCTGCAACACCTCCTGCGCCAGCTCTTCAGGGAGGGCCGAGATGAAAACCGCCGCGTCATCCGTTTCCAATTCCTGCAGCACGTTGGTGATTTCTTGGCTGGGAAGCAGTTTGAGAATCTCCAGTCCGACCTCGAGACCGAGATTATTCAAGGTTTCCGCGGCCAGGGACCGGTCGCGGCTCATGAGCACGGAGAAAAGACTCACCTGATCGCGCTCATTAAGATCCCGCATCAGATGGGAAATGTCGCCTGGACGCAACTTCAGAAGAAGATTGGCGATGTGACCGTACGCCTTGCGCCTGAGCAGTTTGCGAACTGACCCGGCGAGTACGTGTGCTTTGGGTGTCTGCATTGTCCGGGTTTAGTCGGTCCGCAAGCCTTCGGCCGGAAGCTTCTCAGGCCCGCGCAGGCGATACCTTACAAACTGATAAATGCGGTGCAGCACTCCGCTTGAGACGTAAACCAGGGCAATACCCATGAGTGCGACTCGGGAATACCAGATGATTCCAGCGATGATCAATGCCAACATTAAGATGTTGAGGTGCGACTTTCCCTTGCCCAGATTCAACTGCTTGAGGGAGGGATAACGGATCGTACTGATCATCAAAAAAGCGATGAAGTACGTGACAGCGACCAGATACAGCTTGAAGAAGAGATGCTCCGGCGGATTGCCGAAGAAGTGAACTGTGGCAGCGATAAAGCCTGCCCCAGCAGGAATGGGCAGGCCGGCAAAATGCTTTAAATCCTTGAGCTGGATATTAAACCGCGCCAGGCGCATGGCCCCACAGATCAGAAACAAAAACGCAGAAAACTTGGCGAAGTCTCCAAATTCGGCGAGTCCCCAGTCGTAAATCAACACCGCTGGAGCAATCCCGAAACTAATGACATCGGAAAGCGAATCCAATTGCAAACCAAAGTCACTGGTCGCGTTCGCCAGCCGCGCCACTCGGCCGTCCAAACCATCCAGGACCACTGCAATCCCAATGGCAACGGCCGCCTGCTCGTGTTCCCCCCTTACCACCGCCAGGAGGGCGTAAAATCCTGCAAATATATTTCCGACCGTGAAAAGCGAGGGGAGCAGATACACACTGCGGCGCAGCTTTTTAGCGGGTTTAAAAATGTGTTTCGCTTCCTGGACCGTCCCTTTTTTCTTGCCCTTCACAGTAGCCTCCAGCGAGCAATAATGCTGCTTCCTCCTTTTACTTGGTCTCCCGGCTTCACCAACACTTCACAGCCGGAGGGCAGGAAAACATCGACACGACTGCCAAATCTTATCAGCGCTATTTTATCACCTTTACGCACGGCCTCCCCGGGCTTTTTCCAGGGAACAATGCGTCGCGCCAGAACCCCTGCAATCAGCGCAAAGGTCAGTTGCCGTCCACCCTCCTTCGAACCGATGGTGATAATCAAGCGCTCATTTTCCACAGAAGCCCGGTGATCGTAGGCCGCGAGGAAACGTCCCTTGCGGTACTCTTGACTCAGGATGGTTCCGCTGATCGGCGCCCGGTTAACGTGAACGTCGAAAGGCGATAAGAAAATGCTCAGTGCCAGGCTGTCGCCCACCGGTTCCAACTTCACGATCCGGCCGTCTGCCGGACTTACGATTACCCCCGGGTCGACGGGAATCTCGCGAAAAGGATCGCGGAAGAAATAAGCAAAGAACAATGCCACCAAAAGAGCCGCCATCGCGCTCCACTTCCATCCAGCCGCTAACAGAACCAAAGCGGCAACCAGGGTGGGAATCAGGAAATAAAAAGCGTCTCGAACCATGATTTCAACAAAAAAGCCCACTGGGCGGCGTCTGTAGCGCCTCCCAGTGGGCTGGTTACTAATCCTTCGCACGGCCTTGGGAAGGCCGTTGGTCAACAGTCTACTGGACTGATTCCTGCGATCGGTAGCGCTGAATGAGGAGCTGCATCTGGTCTTTTAAAGCCAGCTTTTTCTTCTTGATTACCGTCTCCTGCAGCTGCTCTTGCTCACTCAGGTACGGTTTGCTCAGCAACTCCTGTAGCTGGCGTTCGTATTCCTGATGCTTTTCCGCCAGAGCGCGAAATTCCTGGTCGGTCCTGGCAAGGTAGTCCTTGACTTCAGCGATATCCATTGGACGTCCTCCTGATGGTAGGCTTTTTAAAGGTGTGGGCTGTTTCCCCGCAAACATTGCCTGCCCCAAATTTAACAAATGACCGAAAGCCAATCAAGCTTTTGCATCTCATCGCCGGCTGGAGAGGTGACGCCGCCTCTGATGTCGCCCTAAACCCAATGAAATCAACTCGTCCAGCAGGTCAGGGTACGCTAATCCTGAGGCTTCCCAAAGCTTGGGATACATGCTGATTTGAGTAAAACCTGGAATCGTGTTCGGTTCGTTGATCCAAAACTCGCTGGTGTGGCGGTCCATCAGGAAATCCACCCGCGCCATTCCTTCCAATTGCAGCACCTCATAGGTTCGAAGCGCCAGGTCGCGTATACGTTCCATTTCCGTGTCCGTGAGCGGTGCGGGGATCAAGAGCCTGCTCGATTGATCAACATACTTGGCTTCGTAGCTATAAAATTCTCGAGAAGGGATGATTTCGCCCGCAATTGAGACACGGGGAGTTTCATTTCCCAAAACTGAGGCCTCGATTTCCCGAGCATCAATCCCTTGCTCCACGATCACAAAATCGTCGTAGTGAAAAGCAACCGAGACGTGTTCCTGAAGGTCCTCACGATTTTTACTTTTGTTGATCCCCACTGAGGACCCGAGGTTGGACGGTTTCACAAACATGGGGTAGTCAAGACGGCTCTCAATCTCTGAAAGCAATTCAGGCTGCGAGCCCCATTGACTGCGATTCACCGTTGCGAAAGGAAGGACTGGCAGCCCAGCAGCGAGCAACAGCCTCTTGCTCTGAATCTTGTCCATTCCAAGCGCTGAAGCGCAAACACCCGCTCCCACGTAAGCCACATCTATGATTTCAAAAAGACCTTGGATGGTGCCGTCTTCACCATAAGGGCCATGAAGTACCGGGAACACAATATCGGTGACGGGCTTCAGCCGGGCCAGAATACAGGCCAGATGATCTCCTTCCGGAAATGTTAAATCCTCAACGTCCTCGAGCCCCAGCCGCTGCCTCAGCAGTTCCGGAACGTAAAGAGAGCCGTCGCGCTCAATACCAATGACTGCAATCCGGTATTTGGTACGGTCCAGCTGGTTGAGTACAGAGGCGGCGGACAGCAATGAAATTTCGTGCTCTGCAGACCTGCCGCCACAAAGCACCACGACGTTTTTCATCCGACACCTAAAGAATTTTCTTGCCGAGGGCTGAACAAATGAGTTCTACGGCAAGGATGCCGGTGCTGTTTCCGGCATCCAAAACGGGGTTGACTTCGACAACCTCCAACGAGAGGAGTCGGCTGCTGTCAGAAATCATCTCCATCGCCAAATGGCTTTCGCGATAAGTCATACCCCCGCGGACTGGAGTTCCCACTCCAGGAGCCACCTGGGGATCTACAACGTCGAGGTCGACGCTGCAGTGAAATCCCTCAGTTCCGTCGGTGGCACGCTCCAGGGCTTCCTCCATTACGGATTTCAACCCGCGCATATCCAGTTCCTTCATCGTCACCACCCGGAGATGGCTCTTTTTGATGTTGTCGCGTTCTCGACGGTCAATGCTCCGCGCGCCGATCATGATGACGTTGGCTACGTCGACTTTTGGCGAAAACCCGCGGATGTTGCACAGTTCCGGTGGACCCAGGCCCAAAACGGCCGCCAGAGGCATACCGTGTACGTTTCCGGAGGGACTGGTTTCCGGGGTGTTCATGTCGGTATGCGCATCGATCCAGATCAATCCAATTTTTTTGCCCCCATCGCGATAATGAACGGCTGTTCCAGCGATGCTGCCGGCTGCAAGGGAATGGTCTCCGCCCAGAATTACCGGCAGTTTCTCCGCACCGTGAGCCAGCGCCACCCTCTGTGCCAATTGCTCGCAGACCTGGGAGATCTCATTGAGATACATCTTCTTCTTCTCACCGTAGTGCTGTTCCTCCGGCAAGCGTACCTCTATGTTTCCTCCGTCCTCGACCTCGAATCCCATTTCGCGAAGCTTCTGGTGAAGTCCGCCGATTCGAATGGCGGAAGGGCCCATGTCGACCCCACGCCGTCCGGCTCCAAGATCCATGGGAACGCCAATAATTCGGACCGCCTTTTTAGTTTTCACTGGGGGTTGGTTTTTCCCCGGTAGGCCTGAATGATCAACCGGACCAGCCGGTGGCGAACAACGTCTTTTTCGTTGAAATCACAAAAAGAAATCCCCTTCACACCGGACAACAACTCCCGCGCCTGCACCAGTCCTGAGACCTGACCTTTTGGAAGATCAATCTGAGTGATATCGCCGGTGACGACGGTCTTGGAGTTCCATCCCATACGCGTAAGAAACATTTTCATCTGTTCCGAAGTGGTGTTCTGAGCTTCATCGAGGATGATAAAAGCATCATTTAAAGTACGACCCCGCATAAAAGCCAATGGGGCGATTTCAATCGTGCCGCGCTCGATGAGCTTTTCCACCTTTTCAACGTCCATCATGTGAAAAAGTGCGTCGTAGAGGGGTCTCAGGTAAGGATTGATTTTTTCCTGCATGTCACCCGGCAGAAAGCCCAGCTTTTCACCGGCCTCCACAGCAGGACGCGCCAGCACAATGCGCTGGATGCTCTTCTGCTGAAGGCAGGAGACGGCAGTCGCCACCGCCAGATAGGTCTTTCCGGTCCCGGCCGGACCGATGCTGAATGTCAGATCGTTCTGTTCAATGGCGGCAAGATAAAGGGCTTGATTGAGGCTACGGGGAGTAACCTCTCTCAAAGGGGTCTTCACGACCGGGCGTTTGGGGAAGAAATCGTGGAGGCTCAAGGCCGCGTTACCGGAGATTTCCTCAAAGGCTGATCTCAATTCGCCATTTGAGAACTCCTGGCCTTGATTGACCAGATCGGCAAATTCTTTGAGAACTTTCTCGAGAGCAGAAACCGACTTCTCTTCGCCTGCTACATAGAGCTCCGGTCCCCGCCCGCTGATGTGTACCCCAAAGAACGTTTCCAAATCATGAATATTTTGGCCCCGAAGAGCAAAAAGAATTTCTGCGCCTCGATGAGGCAAAAGGATCCGCTTCAAGCGGCTGCTTCAGGCACTCCTTTCAACTGGTTCAAACGCTTCGTCAGTCGTGACTTGTACCGTGCTGCAGTATTGGAATGTATGACTCTCTTGCGAGCGGACCTGTCAATGACCTGATAGACTTGGGGCAACGCGCTCTGGGCCTCTTCCAGCTTGCGTTCGTCAAGCAGGCGACGCAGTTTCTTTATGCTGTTCCGTAAACGGCTGAGCGTGCGCCGGTTCATCTGGCGACGCCTCTCGCTTTGCCGTACCTGTTTTTCAGCCGATCGCGTGTTCGGCATAAATTCAATTTCTCCTTATCATTGTAGAAACAATAAATTATAGTGACCCGCCCGCGCAGCTGTCAATGATCAGCCGCTCCAGGTGGATCTGCGGATCGGTGCTGGTGGTTTTTATGAGCTGGTCTGCCTCCGCTAGTTTCAGAAGAAAACCGCGCAAACGGTCCAGGCGGTATCCCCGCACCTGTCTTTCACGGTCTTTATACGACCACAGATTGGTTTCCTTGATGGCGGCTGCAAAGGTCACACCCTGGTTTAAAAGTTCCCGGACCACAAGCAAGCGACGAAAGTGTGCGTAGAGGAGGGAGAGGACTTGGGGAGCGCTGGTACCTGCGTCCTGAAGGTGGTTGAACACCACCAAAGCACGAGCGCAATCGCCTGTTGCTACACACTCGGTCAGTGTAAAAATCTCCAATTCCCGGCTATGAAAGACCGTCTGAACCACGCTCTCGCGAGTTATTTTTCGATCATCGATGTGAAGCAGGAACAGCCGCTCCAGCTCCCCTTGCAGCCGGTGGCGGTCATCTCCACATAATTCGATCAGGGCTTCCAGGGCCTCCTTTTCCAGCTCATATCCTGCACTTCTCGATCTTCGAAGAACCCAGGTGGCCGGTTCAACGTCCGCACTTTCTATTATGCTGATCCCTTTCCATGAAGCAGGTATCCTGGTCGCTTCCAGGATGAGCACCGTGCTCATACAAGGAGCTCTAAGATACGAGCCCAACTCCTCGGGCTGGTCATCAGCTCGCCTCACATATACAAAACGGCGGGAGGCGAGCCAGGGGAGTGTTCGCGCAGCCTGGATCACGTCCGCCGCAGAGTCAGTATCCAGATCAAACACCGACCAGTTGAAAGCACGGACTTCAGGTTCTACTTGGCCCAGGCAAGCCTCATACACTTGTTTTTTCAGGAATTGATCCGAACCCTTGATGGCGTAAACCGGCCGCGGCGATTGAAGAGAAAAGGAAAATTCCTCAAAATCCATTGGCGAATGAGAAACGCTGCCGCGCTTAAAAGCTCTCGATAACGCTTGCAACCACGCTGGTTGAAAAATCGCGCGCAATTCTTTCCAGGGCCGGGTTTAACTCCGAGAAGAAATTCTTTAAGTCGACATTGATGACATACTGTTCGCGAAAAATGTACCCATTGTTTTCGAAGATGACACGGCCGCTCCGCTGATCCAGCACCTGCACGCGGGCACTGAGAGTAACCAGAAATGCTGTTCCAAAAGTCTCCTGGCCAAAAATAACCGGCGTTGCGCTCACACCGGAAACCACACCTTTCAACACTGCATCGGCTTTCTTCGGATCATTCACGATCTTTAGGCCGGAACCTTCCACAAATGCGTGAACCAAAGACCGTGTCAAAATTTGTTCTACTTCAAACGTGGTGGTCTCGTTCTTCAAAGGCTCAATGGAAAGTGTCCGCACTCCCAGGGGTAGACGGTTTCTTACAGCAGGCCGGTATCCACAGCTCACCAGCTGCCAGGTGGTAACGAGTAACAGAAGCAGCTGATGTGTGCTGATTGGGGTTTGGGGGCGACGAAGGATCCTCATCCTCACTTAACGCACGACGATGTTGACCAGTTTTTTGGGGACGGTGATCACTTTTTGCACGCGACGATCCGTAAGATAACTTTTCACCTTTTCATCGGAAAGGGCCGCCGTTTCCATTTCGCTTTCGGTAATGCCTGCAGGAGCTGAGAATTTCGAACGTATTTTCCCGTTGACCTGAATCACTATTTCTATTTCTTCTTCCCTGGCCAACTCAGGATCGTAAGAAGGCCAGCCGGCCGAGTCTAGCGATTCCGTATGTCCGAGAATCTCCCCGATCTCCTCCGCCACGTGCGGTGCGAAGGGGGAGATCAACAGGGTCATTTTTCCAAGCACTTCTTTTACCAGTCGCGGCTCCGCATCCCCCTCTGTATAAGGGTACAGCTCATTAAGCAGTTCCATAATTGCGGCAATGGCTGTGTTCTGATGAAACCTCTCGAGGTCATCGGTCACTTTCCGGATGGTCTGATGCAGCTTTCTTTCCAGCGCACGTGACTCCGGACCCTTCCTGATCCCGTTCGCGTTGACATCAGTACCCCAGCGGCCATGGAAGCGATAGACGAGCCTCCAGAGTCGGTTCACAAAGCGATAGCAGCCTTCCAGCCCCTGCTCATTCCAGTCAAGGTCCCTTTCGGGTGGAGCGGCGAACTGAATAAAGAGCCTGAGCGCGTCAGCACCATACGCTCGCACCATTTCATCGGGAGCAACCACGTTGCCTCGGGACTTGCTCATTTTGCCGCCTTCGCGAATTACCATCCCTTGTGTGAACAGATTGGTAACCGGTTCATTGAAATCGACCAGGCCCATGTCACGCATTACTTTGGTGAAAAACCTCATATAGATCAGGTGCAGAATGGCGTGTTCGATACCCCCGATGTATTGGTCTACTGGAAACCAATAGCACACTGCCGCCCGATCAACCGCAGCCGCGTCCAACCTGGGAGCCGTGTAACGATAAAAATACCAGGAACTATCCACGAAAGTGTCCATGGTATCGGTCTCTCGAGTGGCATTCCCGCCGCACTGGTGGCACGTCGTATTCACAAACTCCGGCACAGTAGCCAGCGGCGAACCACCCAATCGGATTTGGTCCGTTTTCGGCAGGACGACCGGCAGGTCCTTCTCCCGGACGGGTACTGTTCCACAGCGGGGACAATAAAGAATGGGGATGGGTGTCCCCCAGTATCTCTGACGGCTGATTCCCCAATCCTTCAGCCGGTAAGACACCGCAGGGCTGCCGAAGCCTCGCTCGCCGGCGAATGCTGCCATCTTTTCCTGGGCGAACTCCGAGGTTAGGCCAGAAAAAGGTCCGCTTTGAACGAGTTGTCCGTAATCGGAAAAAGCAGTCTCAAGAGGCTGCGATAGCTCTCCCGAAACCGGACAAATCACCACACGCACCGGCAATTGATACTTGCGGGCAAATTCGAAATCTCTTTGATCATGAGCGGGAACGGCCATGATGGCGCCCGTTCCATATTCCATAAGGACAAAGTTAGCAACCCATATGGGAACTTTTTCATTGCTGAACGGATTTATGGCAAAGTGGCCTGTGAATACACCCAGCTTTTCACCTTCTTCAGCGGTACGCGCGGCGCGATCCTGCCACTTCATCGCCTCTGCGAACTTCGTCAGAGCAGGCCCGTGCTGTGGATCGTCCACCCAACGTCGTACCAGGCTGTGCTCCGGGGCTAGAAGCACGAAGGTGGCGCCGTAGATCGTATCTACACGAGTGGTAAAAATCTCGATGGCCTCTTGTTCTCCCTCAATCTCAAAACGGACTCGAGTGCCGCTGGATTTACCAATCCAGTTCTGCTGCATGCTTCGAACTTTCTCGGGCCATCCGCCCAGCTTGTCGAGGTCTTGTAACAGTTCTTCGGCATATTGGGTGATCCGCCAGTACCACTGCTCCAGTTCGGTCTGAAGCACCACGCTGTCATCTCGCCAGCAACGTCCGTTTACGACCTGTTCGTTTGCGAGCACCGTCTGGCACTTCTCACACCAGTTCACCTGACCGCTCCTGCGGTAAGCGAGGCCTTTCTTGTACATCTGCAAGAAAAACCATTGGTTCCACTTGTAGTAGTCGGGTAAGCAGGTGGTGATTTCCCGGTCCCAATCGTAGGACCATCCCATCTCCTTGGCCTGTTTCTTCATGATCCTGATGTTGTCGAGCGTCCAGCGTTCCGGAGGTACGCCGTGGCGTATCGCCGCATTTTCAGCCGGGAGGCCAAACGCATCCCAACCCAACGGGTGCAGAACGTTGTATCCTTGCATTCTCTTGAAGCGAGCCAGCGAGTCTCCGAGTGAGTAATTGCGAACGTGACCCATATGCAGGGCTCCGGAAGGGTAGGGAAGCATCTCCAGAACGTAAAACTTGCGTTTGGAGGGGTCCTCACTCACTGAGTAGCGTTGCTCGCGCTCCCAGTGTTCCTGCCATTTTTTTTCGATGGCTCGAAAGTCGTATTGCTCTTGCATAGAGTGATTTCGAAGCAACAGGCCCGGCCTTAACTCTTGTCCTGCTTGGACAGGACGATCCCTTGCTGCGACTGGTACTTGCCTTTGCGGTCCCGATAAGAGACCCGGCAAATTTCGCTTGCTTCCAGGAACAACAATTGAGCAATCCCCTCGCCGGAATAAATTTTAACCGGAGTCGGACCGCTGTTGCAGATCGACATCGTTACATGGCCTTCCCATTCCGGCTCAAATGGGGTGACGTTCACAATGATGCCACAGCGAGCATAGGTGGATTTGCCGGCGCAGATGGTGAGCACGTCACGAGGAATTCGAAAATACTCCAGCGACCGCGCCAGCAGGAAGGAATGCGGCGCAACCAGGCAGTGTGGACCTTCGAAGTCTTCAAAAAGATCAGCCTGAGGATCTTTCGGATCCAATCGGTCGCTCGAACCGCCCCGAAATAGCTTGTAGCTGTTGCTCAGGCGGAAATCATAACCATAGGAAGAGACCCCAAAGGAAATAGCTCCGGCGCTGACCAGCTTTTCCTCGAAAGGATCGATCATGCGATGCTCACGCGCCATTCGGACAATCCAATGATCGGGTTTGATCGCCATAAATCCTTTTGCCTGAAGTAGCTAGTATCCCGTCTCGTCGCAACAAAATACAACGTACTCCGAGACGAGAACTAGCTTAGCTTAGCTGACCCTCAGCGGCAGCATCAAGCCTTGATGCTGCTTGTGTCTCTGAGGCGTCGTTTGGGGTATTCATCAGCCACAAAGGTAGTAGCCTGCTCCGGACACTTCCGGCAAGAGATGACGCCGAACGTAAAATGTCCTATAATGCAAATAGTGTGATATTAACAGCTTACCGAAAGATTTATCACAGGAGGCATCAGAGCCAGTGATTAAACAGGACATAGTCACGCGAGTCGCCGATTCCCTGAAGTTGACAAAAGTGAAAGCAGAGATTGCTGTCGATTCGGTTTTTGAGGCCTTGAAGGTCGCGATGAAAAAAGGCGAAAGGATTGAGTTGCGCGGATTCGGAGTCTTTGTTGTAAAACCGAGAAAAAGCGGGATCGGCCGCAATCCACGCACTGGCGCTGAGGTGCCTATCCCACCTGGCAAGACCGTTCGCTTCAAGCCCGGAAAAGAAATACGATTTAACGAGTAGCCCACCTTACGTTGAGCGAAGAGGTCCAATTCACCCAGGCGGAAGTGTCCACCAGTTCTCTGCCACCAGAACCCTTGTACGAGGAGAAGAGCCGCCTCGTCGTTCCTGCGCTGTTGTTCTTGCTCACGATCTTGACCACTATGGCGGCCGGCTTCCTTCTGCACGTCGGATTTCTCAGCAGCCGCGGCGAAGCCGCCGGGGATCCTTTGATCAGGGTCCTCACCCATCCCATGCAGTTGCTATATGGACTTCCCTTCTGCTTTACCATCCTTTCCATTCTGCTGGGCCACGAGATGGGCCACTACCTGATGTGTCGCCGCTATGGAATCCGGTCCACGCTCCCCTATGTCATTCCGGCGCCACCCCCGTTTAATCCCTTTGGAACTTTTGGTGCGGTCATCCGGATCCGCTCGAATTTTCGCGATCGCCGGCAACTCTTTGATGTCGGCATCGCTGGCCCCCTAGCTGGTTTTGTCCTGATCATACCGGCGTTAATCGTGGGGCTGAGCAATTCAGCTGAGTTTGTAATGACCGACTCACTCCAGGATGCACTGGAGTTTGGAGAGCCTCTGCTCTTTAAATTAGCCGGCTCACTTTTTTACACGGCCGGTGACGGCAGCCACATCAGCCTCCATCCCGTGGGTTGGGCCGCTTGGTTCGGAATGCTCGCGACCGGCATCAACCTGCTTCCCATTGGCCAACTCGACGGCGGCCATGTCGTATACGCGTTGTTTGGTCCTCGAGGACACCGCATCGCTTCAATCCTGACCTTTTTCACGCTGGTGGGCCTCAGTTTTTATTCGTGGCCAATGATGGGCTATCTGTTGTTTGCGCTGGTCCTGGTCTTCCTCGGTTTTCGCCACCCCAGTGTTTCTGTAGAACCTATTCCTCTTGACCGGAAACGCATCATCATCGCCCTGCTGGGCCTGGTAATTTTCGTTATTACCTTCATTCCCATTCCGGTACGCCTCATCGAACATTTCGGGCGGCTTTAGTGTCTTGCCTGCGACACGCGTTGAATCTCGTTGCGCAGTCGGCGCGATTTCGGTAAGTCACGAAGACGCGATGCGCACACAATGGTGGAGGCGCAACAAAGAATGCAGCGCCGTATCGCCGCAACCTCCGGCGGGCAGGTTGCAGCCGGCCCACTTGTCGCTCTTCGTCACCGATGCCTCCCCAACTGACCCCTTGTCGCTCCGCCATTTCGGCGTGCAAGCCTCGAGCTTAAGGATTTTTTCGTTTGCCCCGACGTGGTGGCAGTTGTGCTTGACCACGCCTGTTGCAGTAGGGACAGCGAAATTCCAGAATTCTGTCGCTGTATTCAATGTAGGCAATATAGCAATCGTCCACAGGACAACGCAGGACGTCGCCCATTCTGTGGCGTTCAATGAAGTATTCCAGATGAAGCGGTTTCCAGGACTGCTCGGGTTTCAGCTGTCTCCAGACAAAACCAGAGCGGCATTCCGGGCAGGAGACCACTAGAAGAAAATCCTCCTTGGATCGGCTCCGCTTGAACTTCAACACTTCCCCACAACGCGGACAGAGAGGACTTTCCGTCGCACCCGCCGGGCCGAAATACTCTCGGACAATCTGGTCTTTTTCCTCAACCGTGTATGCGCCTGAGCCTTTAGCTTCCATGGACCTTTGCCAGAGATCTCAAAACCGCAAGGTTCATACGGTCAAGCCGCAAGGTCTTCCCTTTGGGAGTCTCAAGAATCTTGGGGACCTTCGCGAACCTTGGATCTTCCAGAAACCATCGGAACGCTGCGGTCCCCATCTTTCCTTTGCCGATGTGCTCATGCCGGTCGACCCGTGCTCCCAAATCCTTCTTGCTATCGTTGAAGTGGAGCACCTCGACCTTAACCATTCCGACCGTGCGTTCCAAACGCTCCATCGTCGCCAGATACCCTTCCCTGGTGCGCAACTCATAGCCGGCTGCAAATACATGGCAGGTGTCGAGACAGATTGCCAAGCGTTCCGGTTCATGACAACCGGACATGATGTCCCTTAACTGTTCGAAACGATAGCCGACGCTGGTTCCCTGGCCCGCTGTGGTTTCCAGGGCCAGCTTTACCCGGTAGCCTGCCGCTTTCTCAAGCACTTCGTTGATCGCACGGCTCACCGCCTCAACCCCCGCCATCTCACCTTGGCCCACATGCGAGCCGGGATGCATCACCAAATGACTCAATTCCAGTCTTTCGCAACGCTCCACCTCGTCAAGCAATGATTCAATGGAGAGCCTCCTGAGCGAGCCGTCCGGAGCGGCCAGGTTAATCAAATAGCAGTCGTGCGCCACAATCGAACATAAACGAGAATTTTTCCAGGCGCGTGCGAAGACGCGAACTTCCTCCTCTACAAGAGGCTTGCCCTTCCACCGGTTGTTGTTCTTGACGAAAATCTGAAGAACAGAGCACCCGGCCCTGACGGCGCGCTCGATGGCCATGGGAGTACCGCCTGCTATTGACATGTGCGCGCCCAGCAGAAGCGTTTCTGGCATCTTTTGCTTGTCGTTTCCCCTCGCCATAGCGTCAGGCGTCATCATAGCGAAAACTTTCGGACACATGATCCAAGACTGGAATGTTGTAAACTACTTTTGTTCAGCATCGCTTACAGTCAAGCAAGGCGCATGGGTTTGCCTTGCCAGGTTCTTTGGAGGGACTCAATGATCAGGAAACCAAGTTTCATTCTGGTGTTTCTTTTCTGTTTTTCTCCCGCTTTTCCCGCCTCCTCCCGGTCCGCTGCGGTCCAGAGCCGCGACGAGGTTGAGCTTCGTGCAATTGTGCACTTTTTTCGAGGTGCTAGTTTCCAAAAGCGCGGCGACCTTGCTACCGCCAGCGAAGAATACAAGCTGGCGCTTTCTCTGAACAAGAACTTTGCAGAAGCTTACAACAATCTGGGAACTGTTTATTTCACGCAGCAGGAATACACGAAGGCCGAGAGGGAGTATCTGAAAGCGTTGGAACTGCGCCAGAACTTTGCACAAGCCTATTGCAACCTGGGTACCCTTTACGGGCGTCAGGGTTATCGCATGCGAGAACGACAGCTCTACAATCGAGCAGAATCGCACCTTCAAAAGGCAATAGAATTGGATCCCTCGATTCCGCAGGCATATAACACACTCGGCATCCTTTATACGCGCCAGGGACAGTATCATCGCGCCTCGGAATATTTTCAAAAAGCCAAACAAATCCGGCCGAACTATGTCGATTCCTACATTAATCTTGGGTATGTTCTTCGCCGTGTGGGGCAGTTGGACCTGGCCGTCCAGCAGCTCGAGGAGGCTCTAAGGCTCGACCAGGCGTCGGCCATCGCTCATCACAACCTTGCGGTTATCCATCAGGACCGTGGAGAGCTGGATCGTTCACTGAAACAGCTGGAAATGGCCGTGAAGGCCGAACCCGACTTTGCTCCCAGCTATGTGGAAATGGCAGCGCTCCACCTCCGGAAGCGTGCTCCTAGGAAAGCTATCGAATGGGCCAAAGAAGCAATTGAGGTCGACCCCAATTCCGCCGCAAGCTACAACATGCTGGCTTTGTCTCTTTTGCAACTGGGAGAACGCCGGGAGGCGCTGGCGTCGCTGGAGCGGGCGATTTCGCTGGACGCCTATTTCTCTGAAGCGCACAGCAATCTGGGTATTGTCCTCGCAAGTGAGGGACAGCTTGATCGTGCCTTACGCGAGTTGGACCGCGCCACAGAGCTCGACCCCGAGCTCGCTGCCCCGTACAAATACCGTGGGGACATTTCGTTTCGAATGGGCAATACTAGAAACGCCATCGAAAACTATTCTGAATACCTCGTGAAAGCCCCCGCTGCTGAAGATGCCGAAGAAATCCGTACACAACTTTCTCTGTTGAAGCTGCTCGAAGAACAGGAGCGCAAGGCTACTTCGCCTGCCAAAAATCCGTAACAGAAGCTCGTGAACTATTTTCCTCGTGGCCTTAGCAGGCGGCCAGCGCTCAAGTTCTTGGACATCACCGCAGGAACCAGACAGGAATTCTCCGTTGCTGATCTAAAGTACTGGATCGAGCGTTATGCCGGCTTCATTTATCAGGCGGGAATTTCGCCGGGTGACCGGGTGGGCATCCTGCTTGAAAACTCGCCGGAATTAATTATCTCTCTGTTCGGAAATCACCTTTTGGGTGCGATCACCGTTCCTATTAATCCTCTGACTACCCCTGTAGAATTCGATTACCTCGTCAAAAAAGCTGAGATAACCGGTCTGGTTTCAAACCGGCAGGAGGATTGTCCACTCCGATTTCACCTGCACCAGAATGATTTTTGGCGATCCATCGACCAACATGGTGCCCGCTTTCCGAGAAATACCGATCGTGCTTCCGCCGCCCTGCTTTGCTTTACCTCCGGGACAACGGCCCGCCCCAAGGGAGTCCTCCTGACCCATCACAACATCATCAGTAACATCCAGGACCTGCTCCAGGTCTGGGAGTGGAGCTCCAGTGACCGCTTGGCGCTGTCGCTGCCGCTTTTTCACGTCCACGGCCTGGTGGTGGGGCTACACGGATGGGCGCTCAGCGGTTGTACCGCTCTGGTGCTCTCCAAGTTCAAGGCTGCGCATGTTCTCGATCTGCTTTCCCATGGCGAGGCCACGCTCTTCATGGGTGTGCCTGCCATGTATCACCAGATGGTGGATGCATTCGATTCGCGTCAACACGACCTTTCGAAAATCCGTCTGGCCATCACCGGTTCGGCTCCCATGCCCCTGGACCTTCACGAACGATGCCGAAAAATCTTTCACCAGACCATCCTGGAACGCTACGGAATGACCGAGACCATTATGAACCTGTCCAACCCGGCCAATGGTGTTCGCAAACCGGGCTCCGTCGGACTTCCCTTACCTTCTGTTCGTGTGCGCTTGATGGATGAGCAGACCGAGATCACGGAGTGCGAGAGGATGGGCGAACTTTGGATTCAAGGTCCTAATGTTTTCTCCGGCTACTGGTCCGAACCTGAAGCCACAGCAAAAGCTTTTAGCGACGGCTGGTTCCGTACCGGAGATGTGGCCTACAAAGACCCCGATGGCTACTACTATTTGCAGGGAAGACTGGTGCAGGATTTTGTTAAGTCGGGCGGAAATCGTGTGGGCACGCGTGAAGTCGAGGAGGTGTTGCAGCACCATCCTGCGGTGAAGGAAGTAGCAGTCATAGGTTTACCGGATGCTGAGCTAGGCCAAAGGGTGGCTGCTTTTGTGGTAGCCCAATATAACGTGGGCGCCGAGGACCTCATTCATCACTGTCAGAAATCTCTAGCTCGCTACAAATGTCCCCGGGAAATTCGCTTTGTCAACCAGCTTCCCCGAAACGCTATGGGAAAAATTACCAAGTCGTCCTTGGGGTGACACGCTCGCAATTCGCCCTGACACTGAACCTGAAAAAAACCTGACCTTTGCCGAGCTTGCAGTAGATACGGAGCACCCCATAGCGGGGTCCTCACTCTCTTAGACGGACGATGGCCCCCTTTGTCATCGCGGTGGTCTAAAATAAGATGGTTTTGTTTACGCATGCGTACGGGTTTTGCTGAGCTTCCTCTCCATTACGGCCGGGCTCCCGCCTGGCTCTTTCAGCAGATGGTTCGCTTGGCCCGCGAGGTTCTGGCCCATATCGTCACCGAGTACGGTTCGAACGAAGTCCTGTCCCGTCTTTCGGACCCTTTTTGGTTTCAAGCCTTCGGATGTGTGCTGGGCTTCGACTGGCACTCCAGCGGTCTTACCACCACGACGTGCGGGGCCGTCAAGGAAGCAGTCCGGGGTATCGAAAAGGACCTCGGTTTCCGGGCAGCGGGGGGCAAGGGGAGCGTCTCGCGTAAGACCCCGGTGGAGATTGTTTCAGCATGCGAGCACCTCAGCCTGAATCCAGAACCCCTGGTTTACGCAAGTCGTCTCTCCGCCAAGGTGGACAGCGCAGCACTCCAGGACGGTTACCAGATTTACCATCATAGTTTTTTCTTTACTGCCCAGGGCCAGTGGGCTGTGGTTCAGCAGGGGATGTCTGAACGCACCGGAAGAGCTCGCCGTTACCACTGGCTGGGCAGCAAACTGGGAAGCTTTGTCTCCGAGCCTCACCAAGCCGTTTGCTGCGACCACCGTGGAAAAGTGCTGAACCTCGTGGCTACGGAAAGCGCCTCAACTCAAGATGCTTCCGTAGAATTGGCCACCCGCTATCCGGAGCGGGTAATGTCATCACTTCAAAGAATTCCCAACTTGATAATGCCGACCCGCCATGACGTCCTGCTTTCGGATGTTAATCGCCAACACCTTCGCAAGGTGCTCGAGAAAACTTACGCCTCGCCTCCTGCTTCTTATGAAGAATTATTGGGATTGCGAGGAGTAGGTGCCCGGACACTGCGCGCTTTGGCTTTGGTGGCCGAGTTGATCTATGGAACGCGGGCCAGTACTCGTGATCCGGCTCGTTTTGCCTTTGCTCACGGAGGAAAGGATGGAACACCTTTTCCTGTTGATCGCGTAGTCTACGAACACACAATCTGTACCTTGCATCGCGCGCTGGATCGCGCCCGCCTCGACCGGCACGACAAGATCGGTGCGCTCAAAAGGCTTACAGCTTTTGCCGCTCCGCCCCATGGATGGCAATAAGCTGCACCCTCAAATACTGGCCTTCAAAGTTGTGGTCGCCATCTTGGTCCGCCCTGGACCCGAGGTCTGGATACAACAGAGGGAAGGCAGCGGTCACCTGGACGGTTTCTGGGAATTTCCAGGCGGGAAAATAAGATTGGGCGAGAAGCCGCTAAAGGCCTTGCTTCGCGAGGTCAGGGAAGAAACCGGTCTGGTTCTGGAGCGGCATTTGTGCAACCTTATTTGTGTCGAGAACTTTCGCTACCCGGATCGATTTCTACGTTTATATTTCTACTTCTGTCTCGTCAGTGGATCCCCGAGCAGCGAGAAAATCAAAGGACAATGGGCGCTTGTAAGTGAACTCGACCGCTTCTTGTTTCCCCCCGCCAACCAGAAGATTTTGTCATCACTTAGGACCCTGGTTCGTAAATACGGAAACTTTTGTATGGGGTAGGACACTGGCCGCGCTTGCCGAAACGTAGCGAATACCCGCAATCAGCAGAATCAGGAGGATCACCGCTATCAAGACCGTCACAAGCGGAAGGCCTTCTTTCTTACCAGGCGGTTTTTCAAGCTGCAGTTCTCTTTCGTTTCCTTCGTCCACGAGCTCCAGGTCTGCAGGGGCCCTCTGCAGATTCACATAACGGGGAAGAAAGCGGTAAAAAAGGAACAAGCTGAAGCCGAGAATGATCGGGAGGAGCAAATCAAAGCCTGAAACAGTCGAAGCCAATACCAGCAACAGGAGGATGGCGACAATGAGAACAGCTTTAAAATAGGTCAGCGAAACTGTAGATCTTAGCTGCGCACCACAGCGCGGACACTGCAAGTTGGCTGCTCCAAAAAGCGGATCTGTCCAAAGACGTGTTTTACACACCGGACATCTTTGTGCCATTCAGCGTGGCGCCGGCTGCTCTCTCAGCGGCAGCATCTCGATTAAAGAGGAGGCCACCACGGATGCGACCTTCTTGCGCAGAGAAACCACATCCCCCTTTCCTTCTGGATGAAGCCTGCTGGTAAAAAGTATCACAAAAGTCTCTGTGAAAGGGTCAATCCACAGCGAAGTTCCGGTAAAGCCCGTGTGCCCGAATGAGCCGGGCGGAAACAGGTCTCCAGCAACCGTGCTGAACCGAGTGCGTACATCAAAACCGATGGCACGTAAGTCATTTTGCCCCGGCGGCGATTGCTGCGTGGTCATCTTGTAGGCCCCCAAGGGAGAAAGTATGCGCACCTTGTCATATACTCCCCCGTTCAATAACATCTGCGCAAAAATCGCAACGTCATCCACTGTCGAGAACAGTCCGGCATGTCCCGCAACCCCTCCCATCCTGAAGGCCGTGGGATCGTGCACTTCTCCTCTTAACAACTTTCCGTCGCGACCCTCGGTGGGAGCAACACGGGGCAGCTTTTCCGACCTAGGCAAAAAGCCGGTTTCTTTCATACCCAGCGGTGCAAAGATTCTTTTCTCTGCAAATTCATCCACGCGCTGGCCGCTGACCACGCGGATGATTTCTGCCAGAAGCATAAAATTGATGTCGCTGTAGATAAATCGTTCGCCGGGGCGGGTTTCAAGTTTTTCATTGAGAGCCAGGTTGATGGCTGTCTCATAACCGCTCCAGGGCGTGTCAAGGTCGAGGTCAGGTCTGAGGCCGGAGAAATGTGTCAACAATTGGAGAAGAGTAATCTCCACCTTGTCATTTACCCCAAAGCCGGACAGGTAACGAACCACCGGATCTGTCAGAGATAGTTTTCCCTCCTCTACCAGAATCATGATGGAGGTTGCCGTTGCGATGACCTTGGTCAGAGAGGCAAGGTCGAAGATTGTGTCCAAGGTCATCGGCTCTGCCGATGGAGAGACCGCGCGCATGCCGTAGGCCTTCTGGTAAACCTTTTTACCCTTGCGCGCCACCAGGAGTACGGCACCCGGTGCTTCTCCTGCAGCGATCGCCTGCTCCACAACCTGATCCAGCCTTTGCAAACGCTCCGCGGACATCCCAAGCGACTTGGGCTTACCTTGACGGAGCGGACGCGCCAGCAACGAAAAAGAGAGATAAAACCCGCCGGTCAGAAGTAAAGAAAGGGAGAGAATTAGAAAGCCGACGCAGCGAAAAATAGTGTTTCCGCCGCTTGGCTGAAATCTCATGAACGCAGAAAAGTGAAGGGCGCCGCCGTGGCGGCGCCCGCGAACCTGTTACATCAGCTCCCGCATGACTTGTTTCAACGCCTCTGGACCAGGACGAACCTGGTTTTGAGGAAGCAGGCAAAGAGGCTCTTCAATCACATTCAAAACATCGACAAAGTTTTCGCTGACTGGATTGACGTAGATCAGACCGGTCAGGAACTGCCCGGCATCGCGCGACTCTTGAAGGAGGCGTATCGCACCATTCTTGTTCATGGGATCGTAGTCACGGTCCACTTTGCGTAATGTCAAGTGCGATCCATCATTCATCGGAATGTCCTTGATCTCGCCTTCGCCATAATCCACGGTCTCCACCTGCTCGAAATACGGAATGAAGTCAATCTCGTGCAGCAGCTCTTCATGCTCTTTTGCCCATTTGTAGCTCTTGGTGGATCCCTCGTGATTGTTAAAGGTCACACAGGGGCTAATCACATCCAGAAGAGCAGTGCCGCGATGGCTGATAGCTCCTTGCAGCAAGGCCACCACTTGCTTGGGATCGCCTGCGAATGAGCGCGCCACGTAGGAACACCCCATCTCAATGGCCAGGGCGCAACAGTCGATGGGAGGGAGGTCGTTGACCACCCCGGTTTTCAAGCGCGAACCCCTATCGGCTGTTGCCGAAAATTGACCTTTGGTTAAACCGTAAACACCGTTGTTTTCGATCACATAGATCATGGGCACGTTGCGTCGTAGCAAGTGGCAAAACTGACCGATTCCAATGGATACCGTGTCACCATCGCCGCTAACTCCGATACAGATCAGGTTGCGATTGGCCAAGACCGCGCCTGTAGCAACCGCCGGCATGCGGCCGTGAACTCCGTTGAAACCATGAGAGGCGTTCATAAAGTAAGCAGTCGACTTGCTGGAGCACCCAATCCCGCTCATCTTCACTACCTGATAAGGCTGAACACCCATCTCAAAGAAAGCCTTGACGATCTGGCTGGTAATGGCATCGTGCCCGCAACCGGAACAGAGAGTCGAGGGCAATCCTTTGTAATCAGCCGTGGTCAGGCCGATGATGTTTTGGTTTTTAGGACGTTCGGATGTAACTGACATTACCGTCAAGCTCCTTTCTCCTGCGCCAAAATCTGGTCCGTAATGAACCGCGCGTCAATCGGTATACCGGTACAATGCAAAACTTTTCGAATCTTCTGGGGGCAACTCACATCCAGCTTGATAATGTCGGCAAGCTGACCATCCCGGTTTTGCTCGACCACATAAACGCGATCACAACGATCGACGAATTTCTGGACATGAGCTGTGAAAGGAAGAGCGCGAGGCCTGAAGTAATTGGTGTCGATCGCATGCTCGGTGCGAAGCTGATCCTGACACTCCTCGATTGCAGCGTCGGTCGATCCATAGGCCACAACCCCGATGCGCGCGCCTTCGGTCGAGTAACGAATCTCAGGCTCCGGCACCCAGAGACGAGCAGTCTCATATTTCCTGGCCAAACGTTCCACCAGCTGTAGATAATCGCCCGGTTTTTCCGAGTATTTCGCCGCCTCATTGTGCCCGCTGCCGCGTGTAAAATAAGGTGCCAGCGGATGCCGGGTGCCGGGGAGTGTACGGTAGGTAATGCCATCGCCATCCACATCCCGGTATCGGGCAAACTCCCCGATCCGCTCTAGATCTTCAGCCGAGAGAACCTTGCCTCGGTCAATGGGCAGGTCAGGATAGCGAAATTCATCCGACATCCAGGTGTTCATTCCGAGGTCCAGGTCCGTTGCGACGAACACCGGCTGTTGAAACCGTTCAGCCAAGTCAAAGGCCCTAATGGACAGATCGAAGCATTCCTGCATGTTGGCCGGAAACAGCACAAGGTGCCGTGTGTCGCCATGGGAGAGATAGTAAAGCGAGAGAATGTCCCCTTGTGCCGTACGCGTCGGGAGTCCGGTGCTGGGACCGACTCGCTGCACGTCATAAATCACACAGGGAATCTCCGTGAAATAAGCCAGGCCTGTGAATTCCGCCATGAGCGAAATCCCCGGTCCTGATGTGGAGGTCATGGCGCGCGCGCCTGCCCAGCCGGCGCCGATGGCGATGCCCAGCGCTGCCAACTCATCTTCCGCCTGAACAATCGCGAAAGTTGCTTTTCCCGTCTGGCGGTCGATTCGATAACGCCTCATATACTCGATCAGCGATTCGCAAAGGCTACTGGCTGGAGTGATCGGATACCACGCCACCACGGTCACGCCGGCAAAGAGGCTTCCCAGGGCGCACGCTGAATTGCCGTCTATAATGATCTTCCCTCGGGTCTCGTCCATGCGTTCGATCCGATAGGGGTCTTTCTTGAGCAGGTTCTCCCGAACGTATTTGGCTCCCAGCTGGGCGGCTCTGACGTTCAAATCCACCGCCTTCTTTTTGCTCTTAAACCACTTGCCGATGGCGATTTCAACCTCGGGCATCTCAATCCCGAACAGCTCGGCAGCGCTGCCCACATAGACCATATTGGCTACCAGCTTACGCATCTTGGCGTCTTCGGCAATTTCTGCGGCCAGTTTGGAAAATGGGACGGGATAAAAAGTAAGGTCATTTCTTAACTTGGAAAGATTGAGCTTCTCTTCGTAAAGGACCACGCGTCCCGGCTCCAGAGCCTCGACATCGTCCTTGGCCGTCTCCGGGTTCAGTGCAATTAAGACGTCGATTTCCCTCTTCCGTCCCACATAACCCTTCTTGGATGCCCGGATGGTAAACCATGTGGGAAGACCGGCAATATTAGAGGGGAAAAGATTCTTGCCACTGACAGGAACCCCCATCTGAAAAATTGCTCTCATGAGCACATTGTTGGATGACTGGCTTCCTGAACCGTTTACCGTTGCTACCTGGATGCTGAAGTCGTTGACGACCTGCCTTTGCGGGCTGTCGGGCACAGGCTCCGCTTGCGGTTCTACCTGGATAGTACTCACTCCTTTTTCTCCTTCGTTTGAGGGGGACTCTTTACAAGTTTGTACACCCCCCCGCCTTTTGAATGATAACAGATCCTGCCCCTTTTTTTCACTCAGGATAACCGTTTTTCAGGCCGTGTTTCATGGGTAATCAGGTTCACGACGAGTGAAGAATTGGGGAGTATTAAGTTAAGGTAACCACCTTCTTTGAGACCACCTTGGCCTGAGTAAACAAAAGCAGGTAGTCGCGACCGCCTGCTTTGGAGTCCGTGCCGCTCATGTTGAACCCTCCGAAAGGATGAACTCCTACCAGAGCACCCGTGCATTTGCGGTTAATGTATAGATTTCCAACGTGGAACTCACGCCGGGCCTTTTCTATTTTTTGAGGATTGAGGGAGTAAACTGCGCCGGTAAGACCGTACTCGGTGTTGTTTGCAATCTCGATCGCCTCGTCATAGTCGCGGGCTTTGACCACCGTCAGTACCGGTCCGAAGATCTCTTCCTGAGAGATGCGTGCTTTTGGGTCCACGTCGGCAATAATAGTAGGCTCGATAAAATAACCCTGGCTGGAAATAACCTCACCCCCCGTAAGTAGCCTGCCTTCCTTTTTGCCTATCTCAATATAGTCGACAATGGACTTCTTAGCGTTTTCGTTGATGACCGGGCCGAAATTAACATCGCCTTGCTCCACATTGCCCGACTTCAGCATGGTTCGGGTCTTTTCAGCCAACCGGAGGAGAAACTCATCGTAAACGTCCTTCACCACGATGGCGCGAGAACAGGCAGAGCACTTTTGTCCCTGATAGCCGAATGCGGAAACCACCACGCCCGCAGCGGCTTCGTCCAGATCCGTCTCACTATCGACCACTATCGAATCCTTGCCGCCCATTTCTGCAATTACCCGCTTGATCCAGATCTGGCCCGGCTGCGTTTTGGCCGCCAACTCATTGATGCGCAAACCGACTTCTTTTGACCCTGTGAAGGCGATAAAGCGAGTACGCGGATGTGCGACCAGCGGATCACCGATCTCCCCGCCACTTCCGGTTAAAAAGTTCACCACGCCGGGTGGAAACCGCACCTCCTCAAAAATCTTCATCAACTGTGCGGCAATAGTTGGAGAATCGCTCGAAGGCTTCACAATGACGGTATTGCCGGTGACCACCGCGGCAAAGGTCATCCCGGCCAAAATGGCCAGGGGAAAATTCCAGGGTGGGATGATCACGCCTGCTCCCAACGGGATGTAGAGGAGCTCATTGTCCTCTGATTCCAGCTTCACCAATGGCTGAGGACCCGACAAACGGAGCATCTCGCGACCGTAAAACTCTGCAAAATCAATTGCTTCCGCAACGTCCGCGTCGGCCTCTACCCATGATTTCCCCACCTCAAAAACCATCCAGGCTGCCAATTCCAGTCGCCGCTGCTTCATCACTTCCGAGACCTTTAGCAACAGACGGACTCGCTCTTCGGCTGGAGTACGTTTCCAGGTCTCAAAAGCCTTTTCAGCGGCTGCGATGGCACGATTGACCAGGTCCCGCGAACCTTTTTGAAAAACGCCCACCACTTCCTTACTGCATGAAGGGTTGTAGGAGTTGAACTTCTGAGCGGAAAGAATCCGTTCCCCTCCTAACATGATCTGGTATTCTTTTCCCAAGGACACCCGCACTTTGGCGACTGCCTGTTCCATAGCCTGACGGTTCTCGGGTTTGGAAAAATCAGTCAGCGGTTGGTTCTTAAACTCTGGAAGGTTCACCTTGCCTCCACGGGTGTGGTTCTTTTTCTTTCACTGGCTGGTCAAAACGTTACCGTTCCGCTTCCAAGCGGCACTTTACTGCGGCTCGACGCGAAAGATATCACGAGCTACGGACAGATTGTCAATGACCCAGCAAGGGAAAATTTGTTTAAATGAAAACCTCATGTGGTTTTGGAAGAGTATTTACTTCATCCTGGTTCGCACACACTTTGCCTCCAACTTGGGCGCGGCCGCAAGGGTCATGAAAAACATGGGCTTTGGCAACCTGGTGCTGGTGCAGCCGCAGTGCGAAGTCGGAATTGAAGCGCGGGCCCTGGCAATGAAGGGAGCGGAGGTTCTGGACCAGGCCTGTTACTGCAGCTCGCTCGAAGCCCTCAGCAGCACCTTCAACCTGTTGATCGGGACCACCGCGAGATTTGAGTCTCAAAAACATCTTTTGATCACTCCACGAAAACTTGCTGGCGAAATCCTTCCCCGCTACAGTTCTGGAAAGATCGGCATCGTTTTTGGTCCAGAAGACAACGGCCTGAGCCGGGATGAACTCAAGCTCTGCCACTGGTGGCTGGAGATCCCTACCGGATCCAATTACGCGGTGCTAAATCTGGCGCAGGCTGTGGCAATCATTGCCTACGAACTCCACCAGACAACCCGCGAACAAAACATCACCCCGGCGCTTGACATCGCTTCCCCTGAAGAATTCAAGAGGCTGCTGGTTCACATCCGAGAAACAATTGAGAAATCTCCGCTGACTCGCCGGTTTATTGTTAAACGGCTGCTGTGGCGCCTGCAAAAAATTGTCGGAAGAGCGCAGCTCGAAAAGCAGGACGTAAACATGCTCCACGGTTTGCTGACGGAACTCGAAAAATTCTGCCAAGAGGGGAGCGTCAACCGGGAGATTGCACCCAGCACGAATTCCAACTCAGAAGAGAACTGAAGTCGTGCTTGCCGCTCCCGATGCTCACTTTTCTACGTGCTGAGGAAAGTCCGGACCTTCGGATTTACTGAGCCGCGGCCGGACACATGGCGTCACCCGTTTCCGCCGGGGAGGCTATGACGTCCATGAATGAAGAAACCGAGAAGACCGCCTGGCCGACGCCGGGCTTTCCATATCCGGGAGGAGGCCTCAGGCGGTAGCTCCGATGAATGTCGCGCCAGAGCCGCAGAAGTTCCAGGTGGTATTCCAGGGGCGCTCCTTCAGGATTTTGCCGGCCTAACACGCTCAGTGGCTCCGGACACCACGTGGTGAAACGAGGCACAATGCCCCGGGACATAAAGTAATGTAAGCCCTCTGCTGTGGAGTCCATAGCTTGCGCAACTGTCTGAAAACCGTAGGGACGGGACATTTCGATTCCCGCCACAAAGTTGGGAATGACGCAACCGGGACCGAATACCTCGGCCGCATCCAGGATTCTGCGGATCCACTCGTCTCGTCCTATGTATCGATCCTTGCCGGCGCAAAGAATTTGGAACAGACGGCGGTCCCATACTTCGTAGTTGGGATGATAAATCTGTATTCCCGCCTGCTTGAAACGCCGCACCTCATCCCGCGGAAGAGCTTGAACCACAACTTTGGCTATCCACCTGCCGGGAAAACGCCTTTCAATCGCCTCCGGGTATTGTGCGTAGAAATCAACCTCGCTTTTGCCCTCGAGGCTAGAGGTGACGCTCCCCCCCGTCACGGTGTAGGCCTGACTAAGGCTGTCGGTTTCGGCAATGATTTCGAGCGCTTCCAGGATTTCGTCAACGGACTTCACCGCGGTGTAAGATCTCCCGCTGCGCTTCTGCTGGCGGTAATTCTCGTTGATGTCGCAGAACTGGCATTCTTCACGTTTGCCGTAATACTGGCATTTGCGAAACACCGTCAAGTACAGGAGGTAACCCCATTGAATGGTAGGGGCAATATCGGTGATCGGCTTTCCGTTGGCCAGGCGCCTTCGGTAATATTCCGGCAGCCGCGGAAACTCCACGTCGGCAATCAGCCGCTGCTCGAGCTCGAGTACGATTCTTCCATTCGCTGAAATTCCAACCCGATACGGCGACTTTGGATTAACGCGGACGGAAACAATGGTTCTTCGCAGCTTCAGCGGACCGTCGGTGAGACAGATCTCCTCGGGCACCCGCAGGTTTTCCTGCTGCTCCATCTGGGAGATGGGTACCAGGTCGAATGAAAAAATAAAGTAAGCCTTGGGCTTATAGCCCCCGGCTACCCGCAGCGCGTCTTCCGAAAAGGAGATACCGGAGCGCAACAGGTCTTCCTTTATGACCGCTTCCCTGGGCAAGTCCGAATACTTTTCAAGTAAGCAGTTGATCAAATCGGTCTTGCTCTTCATGCGCCGCACCGGTCCCAAAAACCGACGTATTCCTCCCTCCGGAATGGGTCTAAGGATTCAGCGAACCAGCAACCAAGGGAATTAGCCTAACACAGAAGGGCAACCCTTTCACGGGACCAACGCAATAAGGTTCAACGTATTTCAGAGACGAGACACTACACTAGTGTGGTGTCCCAGCTAATTCTTTACAACGTCGTACCTTGTCGAGGATAACGTCGGCTGTGGCCTTCCAGACGAAAGGTTGAGCCTTGTGATTCCAATTGGCGAGCCACGTATAGATGGCGCGCTCTAGCTCTTCAA
>JACQSY010000007.1 GCA_016211085.1 Acidobacteriota bacterium
GGGAGACAACGTGACGATCAACGTGGAGTTGATCACGCCCATCGCGATGGAAAAGAGTCTGCGCTTTGCCATTCGTGAAGGGGGCCATACCGTGGGAGCCGGCACCATAACTGAGGTTCTTGAGTAGGCAATGCAGCTCCTCTGTTAGACGGCTGATCAAAGGCATGGGTTTATGCAAGAACAGATCACATTGCAATGCACCGAGTGCAAGCGCAAGAATTACAGCTCGACTAAGAATAAAAAGAACACAACCGAGCGGCTGGAGTTAAGGAAATTTTGTAAATGGTGCCGCAGGCACACGTCACATCGTGAGGTGAAGTAGGAAAAAGCCGGATTGACCGGTTACGCATGAGATCGGGTGTGGCGATGGCAAAAAAGTACTACAGGCCAGTAGCTCGAATTGGTAGAGCGCCGGTCTCCAAAACCGGATGTTGGGGGTTCGAATCCCTCCTGGCCTGCCACTTTCTCAAACATGAACGCGTTTTTGGAAAAAGTAAAAGAAGCTCCTAAGAATCTCTCGAGCTTTTACGGTGATGTTAAGGTTGAGCTGAAGAAAGTGACCTGGCCCAGCCGCGTCGAAGTCTACGGCACGACCATTGTTGTCATCGTAACGGTCTTCTTTTTTGGGATTTATCTTTTCTTAATCGACATTCTTTTGAAGAACGTCGTTAATTCTGTTTTTGAATTTTTTCGGTAATCGAAAGACCAGGGAGAACAGCCATTACTTCAACAACTGCTGAAAAAAAGTGGTACATCATTCACACCTACTCCGGTTTTGAGCGCAAAGTGGCGGAGAGCCTCATGAGTCGCGTTCAGGTTTATGGCCTACAGGAGAAGATTGGCCAGATCCTCATCCCTACGGAGGACGTGGTTGAGATGAAATCGGGGAAGAAGGTCGTGACCTCCAAGCTGTTTTTTCCCGGTTATATTCTCGTCGAGATGGAGATGACCGACGAGACCTGGCACCTGGTACGCAGTACGCCCAAGGTCACTGGTTTTGTAAGTCACGGAAACAAACCCACGCCGTTGACCGAAGAAGAAGTCAACCAGGTCGTCCACCGTGTCTCGACCGCCGCGGAGAAACCAAAGCCTAAGTTTGTTTTTGAAAAAGGGGAACATGTCAAGATAATCGACGGTCCGTTTTCCAATTTCACAGGTGTAGTGGAAGAGGTCAATCTGGAGCGGAACACGTTAAAGGTAATGGTTACGATTTTTGGGAGGGCCACTCCGGTCGAGCTTGAATTTATTCAAGTGGAAAAGGTTTAACGTACCATGGCAAAAAAAGTAATTGGACTGATTAAGCTTCAAATTCCTGCCGGTAAGGCCACACCGGCCCCTCCGGTAGGGCCGGCCCTCGGCCAGCATGGCGTGAATATTATGGACTTTTGCAAGTCCTTTAACGCTAAGACGCAAGCCCAGGAGGGACTGATTATTCCCGTAGTCATCACGGTATACCAGGATCGCAGTTACAGTTTCGTTACGAAAACTCCTCCGGCGGCAGTACTCTTGAAACGTGCGGCAGGCATTGCCAAAGGGTCTCCAGAGCCCAACAAGAATAAAGTTGCAAAAGTCTCTATGAAGCAAGTCGAGGAAATTGCCAAGACCAAGCTGCCGGACCTCAATGCGCGCACCCTGGAAGCGGCAAAGCGGATCGTGATGGGTACGGCTCGCAGTATGGGACTTGAGATAACCGATTAGGGAGGCGAGGCCGGTTGGTCGGCCCGGAAAACATATGGCTGGAAAGAAATTTAAGCAAGCTCGAACTCAGATTGAGCAGAGGGATTACGCGCTTGAAGACGCAGTGGTCCTGATGCAAAAGGTCAAATTTGCAAAATTCGATGAGACGGCGGAACTCTCGATTCGGCTGGGCGTGGATCCAAAGCATGCAGATCAGATGGTGCGGGGAACAGTGGTTCTGCCCAACGGGCTCGGGAAAACCATGAAGGTATGTGTCATTGCCTCTGGAGACAAAGTCAAGGAGGCTCAGGAGGCGGGAGCCGACCAAGTAGGGGGTGATGACATAGTGGAGAAGATCCAGGGTGGGTGGATGGATTTTGAAGCCTTGGTGGCCACTCCAGACATGATGAAATCTGTCGGGAAACTGGGAAAGATCCTTGGTCCGAGAGGCTTGATGCCGAATCCCAAAGCCGGGACTGTCACCTTTGATGTTGCCAAGGCGATCCAGGAGATCAAAGCGGGAAAGGTTGAATTCAGAGTCGACAAGAACGGAATCATTCATGCTCCCTTTGGAAAGATCTCCTTCCAAGAAGATCAGCTGGTTGAGAACGCTCGCAGCCTCATTGAGGCCGTCATCCGGGCCAAGCCGGCTTCCGCTAAGGGACGGTATTTGAAAGGGATCTATATTTCCTCGACCATGGGTCCTGGTATTAAGATTGACGTGGCTCAGCTCGAAGCGAGATAAGCGTTAAAGGCACTGCATTATGGACAAGCTAGAAAAACAACAGGTGGTAGAACAGCTTAACAAAGCGTTCAAAGAGAACAGCAGTGTGATGCTCGTCAACTTTACCGGGATCAATGTTCCCGACGCTACAGAACTCCGGCAAAAGATTGCAGAGGCGGGAAGCCGCTATCAGGTCGTCAAGAACACGCTGGCTCTGCGGGCGGCCAGCCAGACCTCGGTCGACCAGCTTCGGGATTATTTTGACGGGCCCACCGCTATTGCCTACACATCGGGTGACGCAGTGACTTTGGCGAAAACATTGGTCCAGTTTGCCAAGGCGCATCCGAGCCTCACCCTTAAGGCCGGAGTATTGAACGGCACTCTGATTTCCGGCAAACAGGTGGAGGAGTTGGCCGCAATGCCCTCGCGGGCTGAACTGATCGCAAAGCTCTTGTTTCTATTGAATTCGCCCTTAAGCAGGTTGATGGGGGCTCTCCAGGCGCCGCTTCGCAATCTTGGCTGGGCGCTCAAGCAAATTGGCGATCAGAAGGGCTAATCGATACAAGAGAAGTGAGGAGACAGAAAACGTACTGCGGCCCACTGTAACGGGCGGCCGTTGGAAAAGATTCATTTGGAGGAACATTAAATCATGGCTATATCCAGAGAAGAGGTGATGGGCTGGATTGAGGGAGCGTCGATTCTAGAAATCAATCAGCTTGTTAAGGATCTTGAAGGGAAATTCGGAATTAGCGCCGCAGTGGCGGCACCGGTAGTGGTCGGAGGAGGGGCAGCTGCTCCTGGTACTGCTGCGGCTGCAGCAGCAGAGGAGAAAACTGAGTTTGAAGTAGTATTGACTGCGGTCGGTGACAAGAAGATTAACGTCATCAAGGTTGTCCGAGAGGTAACCAACCTGGGACTGAAAGAGGCCAAGGATCTGGTTGAAGGAGCTCCGAAGACGATTAAGGAATCCGTCTCGAAGCAGGAAGCGGAAGAGGTCAGGAAGAAGTTCCAAGAAGCCGGGGCCACAGTAGAGATCCGCTAAAAGAGGAGACCTTGCGCTGGCTGGTTCCGTGTGTTAGAGTAAACACAAAAATGGAGAAAAGGTAGCCTTTTTGGAGCTGCTTTTGGGAAGGGGAGTAGTGTCCCCTCTTATTCTTTTATTGTAGAGAATTTTCTGCTTAAAACTATTTGCTTTCCTTATTCATCCCGGCGCATTGGAAAGGAATAGTGTCTTTATCAGCCACACGGCACAGCCATTTGCGGTGTCCGGTAGTAAGACCACACCAAGGAGCATTCAGTAATGTCCGATTTCATAAGAAATGTCTATAGGGAAAGAGTTGATTTCGCGAAGATTAAAACGGTTTTCCCAATCCCGAATCTACTGGAGGTGCAAAAGAAGTCGTATCAGCGTTTCCTGCAGATGGACTTGCTGCCGTCCGAGAGAGAAGATGCGGGACTTCAATCCGTATTCAACTCAGTTTTCCCCATCGGTGATTTTCGGGGCACGTCTTCTTTGGAGTTTGTCGATTACTCCATCGGCGATTGGGAGTGCAAGTGCGGAAAGCTAAAGGGGCTGGAGCATCTGCGAGGGAAGTGCAGGAACTGTGGTGAGACCATAGTCCTGAACCCCAACAGTATTGAGGACATCACTTGTCGCAATTGCGGTGCTCACAATCCTAACCGAGTGGAGCGTTGTGGAGACTGCGGGGATCCCGTCCAGCTAAATCTGAAATACACAATTGAAGAATGCAAAGAGCGCGGGATGACTTACGCCGTGCCCTTGAAAGTGACCATTCGACTGGTGGTTTGGGACAAGGATCCTGACACAGAAGTCAAGACCATTCGCGATATCAAGGAACAGGAAGTTTATTTTGGCGACGTGCCATTGATGACGGAGAACGGTATATTTATCATCAACGGGACCGAACGCGTCATTGTAAGCCAGCTGCATCGTTCTCCCGGGGTGTTTTTCGAGTCGAGCGCTCAGCGCACATATTTTCTCGCCAAGATCATCCCTTACCGTGGATCCTGGGTGGAATTTGAATTCGACGCCAAGAACCTCCTCTACGTGCGCATTGATAGAAAGCGCAAATTTCTGGCGACGACCTTTTTAAGGGCCCTGGGGCTGAACGGAGACGAAAATATCCTCAGGACCTTCTACAAGGTTTCGCGCGTCCACGTTAGAGACAAGAAGCTCTACTGGCAGCTCGATGAAAATCTAATCGGGAACAAGTTGAGCAAAGACATCAACGACCCGGTTAAGAAGAGAACTGTATTGGTGCCGGCGGGGAGGAAGATCACCAATACTGCCTTCGCCCAGTTAAAAAAGGCTGAAGCCTCGGAGGTAGAAATTGGAATTGAAGATCTTTCCGGTGCCTTCTCCGTTGCTCAGCTCATGGATCCGGGCACGGGAGAGATCCTGGTGGAGCCTAATCAGGAAATTACCGAGAGTGTTGTTAACAAGGTCATCGAGGCCGGCGTCGAAAGCCTGGATCTCTTTTTTCCGGAACGTGACGACCTAGGCACGATTCTCAGCGAGACTTTGAGACGGGATCCCATCAAGACAACAGACGAGGCGTTGATTGAGATTTATCGCAAGCAGCGTCCCGGTGATCCGCCGACCCTTGAAACAGCAACAGCTTTGTTTCATGGAATGTTTTTTGATCCTCGAAAATACGATTTCTCCAGAGTAGGACGTCTCAAATTCAACATCAAGCTCGGCCTGGACACGCCGCTGGATGAGCGGACCCTTTCGCCCCAGGATTTCTTTGAAGTCATCTCCTATCTTTTGAAACTGAATAAAAACATCGGTTCCATCGATGATATTGATCATCTGGGGAACCGTCGTGTGCGCGCTGTCGGCGAACTCCTGGAGAACCAGTTCCGGATTGGATTGGTCCGGATGGAGCGGGCAATCAAAGAGAAAATGTCTGTTTATCAGGAAATGGCGACCGCCATGCCTCACGACCTGATTAATGCCAAGCCTGTGATGGCTTCGATCCGGGAATTTTTCGGCAGCAGCCAACTATCACAATTCATGGATCAAACCAACCCTCTTTCGGAGATCACCCACAAGAGGCGTCTCTCGGCATTAGGGCCTGGCGGATTGAGCCGTGAGCGGGCAGGTTTTGAAGTCCGTGACGTCCATCCGACTCACTATGGCCGCATTTGCCCGATAGAGACTCCGGAAGGGCCGAATATCGGATTGATCTCGTCACTGAGCTGCTATGCCAGGATCAACGAATTCGGATTTATCGAGTCTCCCTATCGGAAAGTGGTGGATGGTCGGGTAGTGGACTATGTATCGATTACCAACTCGGGAGGTTCTGAGTTTAAAGTCGGCCAAGTTGACTCTCAAGATGAAGTCGACGAGGCCAATCGGCGGCTGTTATCCCGTAAGAAGCGGCCCGCTGAGTATGAACCCCATGCTTTTTACCTGACGGCCTGGGAGGGCGACAAGCATGTTATCGCTCAAGCAAACGTTGAGCTGGATGCCCACCAGCGTATGGTTCAGGACCGGGTCAGTGCGCGCTTTCAAGGGAATTTCGTTTTTGTTCCCAAGGAAGAGGTGGAATACATCGACGTAAGCCCCAAGCAGTTGGTCAGCGTTGCTGCCAGCCTGATCCCCTTTTTAGAAAACGATGATGCTAACCGGGCACTCATGGGCTCAAACATGCAGCGGCAAGCTGTTCCCTTGATTCATGCCGAAGCGCCATTCGTAGGAACGGGTATGGAATATATTGCAGCTCGTGACTCGGGTGCGGTACTTCTTTGCCGGCGCAGCGGAGTTGTGGACAGTGTTGATGCCGAACGCATCATTGTGCGCGTGACCGGCGATTCCGGTGAGGAGATTCGGGACGCCGGCGTTGACATCTACAAACTGATCAAATTCAGACGTTCCAACCAGAACACCTGTATGAACCAGAAGCCTTTGGTACGGCGAGGCGATCGTGTGGTCAAAGGCCAGGTGCTTGCAGACGGCCCCTGCACTGAAAGTGGAGAACTGGCCCTGGGCCGCAATGTGTTAGTTGCCTTCATGCCGTGGCGTGGCTACAACTTTGAAGATGCCATCCTCGTCAGTGAGCGTCTGGTCAAGGAAGACCTGTACACGTCCATCCACATTGAAGAACTGGAAATTGAAGCGCGCGACACCAAGCTGGGACCTGAAGAAATCACCCGCGACATTCCTAACGTAAGCGAGTCGGTGCTTATCGATCTGGATGAGAGCGGGATAATCCGCATTGGTGCCAAGGTCCGTGCCGGCGACATACTGGTTGGAAAAGTGACCCCCAAGGGTGAAACTCAACTGACTCCTGAAGAGAAACTGTTGCGGGCGATTTTTGGCGAAAAAGCGGGAGAGGTTAAAGACGCCTCTCTCTACACACCTCCGGGTATTGAGGGGACCATTGTGGATGTGAAGATCTTTTCAAGAAAAGGAGTTCCCAAAGATGAGCGTGCCCGGCAGATCGAGGAACAGGACATAGAGAAGCTCGAAAAAGATTTGCAGGATGAAATTCGCATCCTTCAAGAAGAGAGCAGTAAGCGCATGATCGGGGTTGTGGTCGGCCACAAGGCAAAGTCCCGGGTCGGCGATGCCAATGGAAAAGAGGTCGCTAAGAAGGGTGAAGTGCTGGATCAGAAAAGATTGGAAAAGCTCTTCTACACAGAGTTGCGAAAGGTCAAAGTGGAAGATGATGAGGCGATGAAACAAGTCGCCAAGATCGAAGACAAGACCGAACACCAGATTAAGATTTTGAGGTCTCTTCATGACGAGCGGCTGGGCCGCATGAAGAAGGGAGATGAGCTGCCGCCAGGGGTCATCAAAATGGTGAAGGTGTACGTGGCCATGAAGCGCAAATTGTCGGTGGGCGACAAGATGGCGGGACGGCACGGCAACAAGGGCGTGATTGCCCGGATTCTCCCCGAAGAGGATATGCCTTATCTGCCTGACGGCACTCCGGTGGAAATCGTGCTGAATCCCCTGGGGGTGCCCTCCCGTATGAATGTCGGGCAAATCCTCGAAACCCATCTGGGTTGGGCAGCCAAGGCCCTGGGACTGCATTTTTCGACTCCGGTTTTCGACGGTGCCCGAGAGCACGAAATCAAGGAGGAATTGAAGAAGGCTCGACTGCCCCTTCAAGGGAAGACGCTGCTCTATGACGGAATGACCGGCGAGCCGTTCGACCAGAAAGTCACGGTGGGGTACATTTACATGCTCAAGCTCAGCCATCTGGTGGACGACAAGATCCACGCCCGCTCCATCGGACCCTATAGCCTGATCACGCAACAGCCACTGGGAGGCAAAGCCCAATTTGGCGGCCAACGGTTTGGTGAGATGGAAGTGTGGGCGCTGGAAGCCTACGGCGCGGCCAATATTCTCCAGGAATTATTGACCGCAAAATCGGACGACGTACAGGGCCGGGCCAAGATTTATGAGGCTATTGTTAAAGGGGAGTCTACCTACAATCCCGGAATTCCAGAGTCGTTTAATGTTCTGATACGAGAACTGCAGTCTTTGGCGCTTGACATAGAACTCCTTGAGAAGCCCAAAAAGAAACTGCGCCGCCGTTCCGAGTTGATATTGCAGGCGGAAGCTGCGCTTAGCGGGGCCGGTACCGAAGCTTCCGAAGAGTAAAGCCCTTGTGATAATCAGAGACTAAAAAGAGGTCATTAAATGTTTCGAGAACAACTGGACAAGAACCAACTTCTCAAGAATTTTGAGGCGATTCGAATCGGTCTGGCATCGCCTGAAAAAATTCGCTCCTGGTCCTCTGGAGAAGTGACCAAACCGGAAACCATCAACTATCGGACTTTTAAGCCGGAGCGTGATGGGCTGTTTTGCGCCCGCATTTTTGGTCCGGTCACGGATTGGGAGTGTCTCTGCGGTAAGTATAAAAGGATGAAACACCGCGGGGTCACTTGTGACAAGTGCGGAGTCGAAGTGACGCTCTCCAAAGTCCGACGAGAACGCCTGGGCCATATAGAATTGGCCAGCCCCTGCTCCCATGTCTGGTTTTTCAAGGGCTTGCCGAGCCGCATCGGGCATTTGCTGGATATTTCACTGCGTGATCTCGAGCGCGTGCTTTATTTCGAATCCTACGTGGTAGTCAGTGCAGGGGACGCACCCGTCAAGGAAAAGGAGATGATCACGGAAGAAAAATACCGCGCGCTTCAAACGGAGTTTCCAGGGCGATTTGAAGCCGGTATGGGGGCGGAAGCAATCAAAGAGCTTTTGCGGCGTGTTGATGTCGAAGCTTTGGCTGTGGATTTACGCATGAGAATGCGATCGGAAACTTCTCAGCTGAAAAAGCTTAAGCACTCCAAGAGGCTGAAGGTGGTCGATGCTTTCCGAAGATCCGGAAATCGTCCCGAATGGATGATTATGGACGTGATTCCGGTCATTCCTCCGGAACTGCGCCCTCTGGTGCCGCTGGACGGCGGACGTTTTGCCACCTCTGACCTGAACGACCTGTACCGTCGCGTCATCAATCGCAACAACCGTTTAAAGAAGTTGATGGAATTGCGAGCGCCCGAGGTGATTATCCGAAACGAAAAGCGCATGCTCCAGGAAGCGGTGGACGCGTTGTTTGACAATGGACGTCGCGGGCGAGTGTTGCGAGGTGTCAAGAACAGGCCGTTGAAGTCTCTCTCGGACACTCTGAAAGGCAAACAAGGGCGGTTCCGGCAAAACCTTCTGGGCAAGCGTGTGGATTATTCCGGGCGCTCGGTCATCGTGGTGGGTCCCGAGCTGAAGTTGCACCAATGCGGGCTCCCCAAGATCATGGCGCTCGAGCTTTTCAAGCCTTTTATCTATAACCGTCTGGAAAAGGACGGCCACGCCAGCACCATCAAGGGCGCCAAAGAGATGGTTGAAAACCAGGAACCGATAGTCTGGGACATCCTGGAGGAAGTCATCAAGCAACATCCGGTGCTGCTCAACCGGGCACCGACTCTTCACCGTTTAGGCATCCAGGCGTTTGACCCGGTGCTGGTGGAAGGCAAAGCAATCAAGATTCATCCGCTGGTCTGCACAGCTTTTAACGCCGACTTCGACGGTGATCAAATGGCAGTTCATATCCCTCTTTCCCAGGAATCGCAGATCGAAGCTTCTGTCCTGATGATCGCCAGCCATAATGTCCTTTCACCTGCCAATGGACAACCGCTGGCAGTACCGACACAGGACATTGTGCTCGGCTGCTATTACCTGACCAGCTCGCGAAAAGGGGCATTGGGAGAGGGCAAGTCCTTCTCGAGCGTGGAGGAGATTTACCATGCTCTGGAATCGGGCAAGGTAGAGCTTCTCACCCCCATCTTTCTGCGTTACACCGGAAAGCTGATTGATTTGACCTCGCAATATGACACTCAGGCGGTGTTGCGCGCTGACATTCAGGAAGTGGAAAAGTACATGCTGAGCACCACCGTGGGGCGTGCAATTTTCAACGACCACCTTCCCAAGCAGATGCCGTACATCAACGGTCTGCTGAAAAAGAAGGGTCTGCAGCAGTTGGTCAATTATTGCTATCTCAGATATGGCCTGGAAACAACGGTGGAGATGCTGGATGAGCTGAAGGATCTCGGATTCCGTTATGCCACTAAAGCTGGGTTTACCATCAGCATCGACGACCTGATTATTCCTGGCAACAAAGAAAAACTGGTCGAGAAAGCGCGTCAGGAAGTCATTGAGGTGGAGCAGCAATATCTTGATGGCGTGATCACTAATGGCGAGCGCTACAACAAAGTCGTGGCCATATGGTCGGATGTCACCGAGAAGATTGCCGATGAGATGTTCGAATCCATGGCGACTTACAAAGGTACCGAAGCTGGTCGTGAATTCAATTCGATTTATATCATGGCAGACTCCGGAGCGCGCGGAAGCAAGCAGCAGATTCGACAGCTGGCGGGAATGCGCGGTTTAATGGCCAAGCCATCTGGCGAAATCATTGAAACGCCCATTACTGCAAACTTCCGCGAGGGCCTCACCGTGCTTCAATATTTTATTTCCACGCACGGTGCGCGTAAGGGGCTTGCTGATACAGCCTTGAAAACTGCGGATTCCGGTTATCTGACGCGGCGTCTGGTGGACGTCGCCCAGGACGTAATTATCACAGAGGAAGACTGCCAGACATTGGACGGCATTGAAGTCACCTCTTTGGTGGAAGGCGGTGAGACAATCGAAGCGTTGCGCGATCGAATCGTAGGCCGGGTGACGCTGGAGAAAGTTGTGGATCCGTTTACCGGCGAAACATTAGTGGACCTCAACGATGAGATTGATGAGGATACCGCCGGAGCCATTCAGTCCGCAGGTATTGAAAAAATTCTGATCCGTTCGGTTCTCACGTGCAAGTCCAAGCGAGGCCTGTGCCGGATGTGTTATGGCCGCAATCTTGCCAGCGGTGAAATGGTGGAATTGGGAGAGGCCGTAGGCGTCCTGGCTGCACAATCCATTGGGGAACCGGGCACTCAGCTCACCATGCGAACTTTCCACATCGGTGGCACCGCCAGCCGCATTGAGGAGCAGTCGACCATGGAAGCCAAGAGTGCCGGACAGGCGCGTTTTCTGAACATTCAGACGGTGACCAACAAAGAAGGTTATCTGGTGGTGATGAACCGCAACGGCAGCCTGATCGTTCAAGACGAGCGAGGCCGTGAGAAAGAACGCTATGCCGTTATCTACGGGGCCACGCTTATGGTTAAAGACGGGCAGAAGATCAGTCCCGGCCAGAAGCTGGTAGAGTGGGATCCATTCACCTTTTCCATCCTCACGGAATCGGGAGGTACGGTGGCGTTGAAGGACATTACGGAAGGTGTCACCATGAAAGAAGAGGTGGACGAGGTGACGGGTCTTTCCCGGAAGGTCATTACCGAATCTCCGGACGAGAAGCGCCAGCCTCAGATCCTGATCCGGGATGCTCATGGCAAAGTGATCAAGACCTATCTAATGCCTTCCAAGGCGCATCTAATGGTGGAGGCAGGCGACGAAGTATTCCCGGGCGACACCCTGGCGAAGATTCCGCGTGAGACCACCAAAACCAAGGACATCACTGGCGGACTTCCGCGCGTGGTGGAGTTGTTTGAGGCGCGCCGGCCGAAGGAAACCGCGGTCATTACTGAAATTGACGGAGTGGTTCGTTACGGCGGTATCAGCCGCGGGCAGCGAAAAATTGTCGTTGAAAATGAAACTGGGCAGGTGAAGGCAGAGTACCTGCTGCCTCGTGGCGTTCACGTTAACGTCCAGGAAGGCGAATATGTGAAAGCGGGTGAGGCGTTGATGGACGGCCCCCGCAATCCCCACGATATTCTGCGAGTACTGGGCGAAAAGGAGCTGCAACGATACCTGGTGAACGAGATTCAGGAGGTTTATCGCCTGCAGGGAGTGAACATTAACGACAAGCACATCGAAGTCATTGTTCGCCAGATGATGCGCTGGATAAAAATTGAAGAAGTGGGCGACACGGAATTTCTGCTGGAAGAACAAGTGGACAAGTTCCGCTTCCAGGAAGAAAATGACCGTGTTCTGAATGAAGACGGCAAGCCTTCAACAGGGCGCCCCTTGCTGCTGGGCATAACCAAGGCCTCGCTCAGCACTGATTCCTTTATCTCGGCAGCCTCCTTTCAGGAAACCACACGTGTTCTCACCGAAGCAGCCATTGGTGGCAGGATCGATTACCTGCGTGGTTTGAAGGAGAATGTGATCATGGGGCGGCTCATTCCGGCCGGCACCGGGATGGATCACTATCGCAACATCGAAGTTGAGAACCTCTACGAACGTGCTGGAAAAGAGGAACCCCTGGATTTCCTTGAGGAGCTGGGTGACGAGGAGAGGATCTCGCGGGCTGCCCTGGAAGCTGAATAACGTCCTAGAGAGCAGGCCGCCTAGGGAGTCCCCCGAGGTCCTGGGGCATCTCTACAAACAGACCCTACTCAAATTTCAATGTTTCTTCCAAGGCGTTCGTTTCTTTTCAAGGTAAGCCCCAAGCCGTGTGAGTTCTGCGTTCGTTGGAGACGGGGCACTGAGTCTTCATTGGCTGAAATGCCAAGTGGCAGGGAATGCTGGCGCTGACCCTGAAGAGTGGGCGTCGCATAAAGCGCGAACGTTAGCCGAACAACCTTCCTTTCAGACTGGACTGTTTCGTGGAGACCTCACTCTGCTGAGCACCCCTTGTATCTGAACACCTCAAGGGGGCCCCTGTCTCTCCCTGACCAGGTATTCTCGCCATAACGGCCCGTCGCTCAAACTCTCTCATTCGGTCATTGACCTCCATATCCACCATGCGAGGTGTCCCCTCAACACCCAGAGTGGACAGGGACAGCTGACGCTCGCCTTTGCGCCCAGCCCAAGGTCTTTGTCACAGAAAAAAGGGTCCTGTATCCGCAATTTGAGTTCCCGGAACTTACGCTCGCGAAGCGCTGAGCTGATCGGATGCGGAAAGCAAATAGGCATTTCAGGCGGGCTGCTGACTTAAGAACTCGTAGCGTCCGCCAGTATCGAAAGTGATCGGCAAGATTTTAAGTGGCCCGTATAACCGGGTTGACTTCCGAAACGTCTTATTTACATAAATATGAAATGTGATTTGAATTACAGTTTGACATAGAGATCAACACGTGGCTTTATTTCGTTGATTATAAAAGTCGTTTATTCGCTATATCTTGTCTTGGCTCTTTGCTCTTTGCTAAAACTGAAAAGCGACAACCTTGCGGCTCAGACCGAAGGAGGTGAGTGACACTGGGCAAAGGACAGGGGTAGCCGTACAAGTCGGCGTCGAGGAGGCAAATGATGGGGATCATATCTTGCCGTCTGTCTGTTCCGTTCGTCTTCTTTCAAGTTCTGCCGAGTAATCGTTTTTCCTTTTTCGTATCCTTTCTTCTGGTAGGTCTGAGCTGTGTTGTACTCTCTGGCGTCACCGTAACAGCACAGAACTCCCACGAACTGTATGCTGGCCGCAACATAAACATGGTGTCCGGGACCCGGCAACCCGGGGAAACAGACCCGCAGCGAGTCGCCTTAGGTGGTGACCCTTATTTGCAAAGGCAAAACGAACCATCAGTGGCTGTCTCGACGCGCAACCCCATGCATTTGCTTGCCGGCGCAAACGACTACCGTTCGGTCAACCTTCCAGGTTTGCCGGCCGACAGGGCCACAGGAGACGCGTGGCTCGGGCTGTTTAAATCCTTTGACGGAGGACAAAGCTGGCAAAGCACGTTACTGCCGGGCTTTCCGCAGGCGGTCACTTCTCAAGAAGGTGTGAATTCCCCAATTCATGGCTTTGCTGCCGCAGCTGACCCCACAGTACGGTCCGGAAACAATGGCATGTTTTACTACAGCGGCATTGCGTTCAACCGGGGTATTGGCGCCCTCGGCGCTCTGTTTGTGGCGCGCTTGATCGACTTGAATAATAAACAAGGGTCATTCTTCGACGTCCCTGCCAATAAAGATCCCATAAAACATCTCGACACCAAAATTATCGACAGTGGCACCGCTGGGCAATTCGTGGACAAGCCTTGGATTGCTGTGGACATCCCGCGGAGTACGGCCACCGTCACGATTACCGCGACAGATCCCGATGCTCCTGGGGGAACAGTTTCCCAGAAGATTCCTTGCGGTAATGTTTACATCGCCTATTCCATTTTCACGGGAGACACCTCAAGCAACGTGCGCAGCAAGATCATGTTTTCCAGGTCGACCGATTGTGGGTCGACCTGGGCCAAGCCTATCATGATCGATCAAAGCTTCAGTGCATGCCAAGGGACCTTTATCGCCATCGATCCGAAAAATCCGGGAACGCTGTATGTTGCCTGGCGTGTGTTCAAATCAAGCAGCAATCCAGACTCCATTGTGATTGTCAAGTCGACCGATTACGGCCAACGCTTCTCTAAACCTAGAGAGGTATCCGCCTTCGTTCCTTTTGACCAGGGAACCCGACCGGTTTCTTCGGAGGATCCCTTCCGAGCATTTCGGACCAACGCGTACCCAACCATGACTGTTGACGACTGGGGCACGGTGTACGTTGCTTGGGCGCAACGCGGGATGTGGGGCAATGACAATCTTCAGCCCACGGACGGGGTAATGGACGGAAGTCGGATCGTGATCTCTAGTTCCAGAGACGGAGTAGCGTGGTCTAGTCCGAAAAGCGTGGAGGCACCGAGCGGGTCTGCCGCTCACCAAATCATGCCCTCACTGAGCTTTGTCAATGGGAAACTGGCGCTTCTTTTCTTGGACTTTCGGGACGACTTCTATCCATCTCTGTGGGACCGAATTTTGACGAATTCCGACAAGAGTGGCGCCTTGTCGAGCATGATTCCATACGATCCTTCCATGCCACTTGCTGATGCCGCTGCCTTTGATCCGCTTCCCGTCCGCCACACCGCGGATGTGCGTGTTGCGCATGCCACGCCGGGGCATCCGCCGGTTTTTGAAGGCTCGTCAAAAAAAGTTTCCCGCTATTTGATCGGTATCGCACCGGATCCAAACTCAGTTGGGAACTATGTCTCCTACCAGCTCCAGTCAAATCCTGTCAATCTTCCTCTTTTTGCCGGTGGGACAAGTCCGTTCATGGGGGACTACATCGATTTAGTGGCCGCTCCGGCCGTGAATTCGAGCGATGCCACCGTATTGCACGCCGTCTGGACCGACAACAGAAACGTTGCGCTGCCGCCTTACAATCAAAATGACGTCAACGGACTGCCCAGGACTGATTGGACCCAATACAGCGCGCCAGGCACCTGCGTTGGATTTCCCGGCGTGCGTAACCAGGACATCTACACTTCGCGCATTAGCCAGGGGCTTGTTGTGGGTTCATTTGGCAATTTCAAGCCTCTCAATGTGGAACGTGGGTTCTCGTTTTTCGTGGAGAACACAACTCCAGTGGAGGCAAGTTCGCTCAGCGGTACCCCACGGCCTCCGACCAAGCGCTTTCAATTGACGGTCACTTCTCCAGCGGGCGTGGAAGCATCTTTTACGCCATTTTCGTTGGGGGCTTCCTCCTCGCTGGAAATCGAAGTTCAAAACTTAAGCAGGGTTGCAGAAACGGTTTTCGCACGCTGCAAGCCAGATGTAGCTTGCAATACAAAGGCTTCGCTCACGGTTCGTGTACAAGAAATCGACCCGATTTCTAAGGGCCCCACTGGTCTTCAAAGCACACTAATTTTGAATCCCGATCCCACAAACCCAGACCCGCTCAATCTGGACCAAGACAATAATGCCGTCTCCAGCAAGGAGACTCACGACCCGCAGTTCCTTTCATTTACCTGTTCAGATTTCGCCAGCCTGGGCGGCACAGGGGTGGTGAGCAATTGCCTGGGCGCTGCGCCGCAGCCTACTGTTTCCACTTTGATGATTCAATGGCCGGCTCTGGCTGATCCAAGAAACCCGGCGCTGCTCAATCCGGCGCTGTTGAACACTGCGCAGAACCCGGCGCTCCTGAATCCGGCGCTGCTCAACCCAGCACTTTTGAATCCGGCGTTGCTCAACCCGGCACTGCTCAACCCAGCGCTGTTGAATCCCGCCCTTCTAAACCCGGCGCTTTTGAACCCCGCACTGTTAAATCCGGCGTTGCTTAACCCAGCACTGCTCAATCCGGCGCTGCTCAATCCAGCACTTTTGAATCCGGCGTTGCTTAACCCAGCGTTGCTGAATACCGCTATTCTCAACCCAGCCTTACTGAACCCGGCGCTGCTGAATCCCGCGCTTCTGAATCCTGCCTTGCTAAATCCCGCACTGCTAAACTCGGCGCCTTCGGGAACAGATCTGACCAACGCCGCATATAGCACGGCGCTTGTGCAGGGAAGCATCCTGGTTCCCAGCGATGCAACTCCTCCCAAGAATCTGACTGACCTTACATGGCAAGTGACCAATATCGGCAACGACGCCTCCAGTTATTTTTTCACCTGGTTTACAGCTCTCAATCAGAGGCCATCCCAGCTCATCATTTATCGGACCTATAAGACATCGGTTCTGGACCAAAGTTGCCACGTGGCAAACAACGGTTTGCTGGAGAATGGGCTTCACTACGAATTTTTGGCGAACATCCTGGATCCCGCGCTACTGCAACCTGCCCAACTAAAGGCTGCTCTGACATTCAGCCTGGCGCCTAGCGACATCGTCTTTGTGACACTCCGATTTCATGATCCTGTGGATTCCAGTTCGTTCGCCGGAAGGAGCTTACAGCAGGCTCCAAATACGGGAGAGAAGGCTGCCACCTCAACGTTCTTAAGCGCTGCGCCCAACCCCGCAGTTTACGGTCAGATCGTAACCCTCACCGCCACGGTTGTTTCTCCTGCCGGGATCCCCACCGGAATGGTTCTGTTCAAGGTGGATGGAAACGTTTTGGGCTCTGCAACCGTGGATGGTGCCGGAAAGGCAAGCGTCGCGGCTGCGTCCCTTTATGTCGGTGCTCATACAGTCACGGCCGATTACATTCCAAGTGGCAACTTCAAGCTAAGCACGGCACAGTCGCTGCTGCTGACTGTGAACCCGGCCCCTTTGACTGTTACGGCCAATAACGCGACAAAGACCTACGGTCAAACCATGGTGTTCACAGGAACGGAGTTTACGACAAGTGGGCTGGTCTATGGAGACACGGTGACAGGCGTGACTCTGACCAGCACCGGGGCGCCGGCCACTGCCGCCGTGGGAAGCTACGCCATCGTACCGAGCGCGGCAACGGGAACTGGATTGGCCAACTACATGATCCGCTACAACAACGGAACATTAACGATCAATAAGCTTGGGATTACGGTGACGGCCGATGCCAAGAGCAAGGTCTACGGCGAACCCGACCCGGCACTCACCTACACGTTCACGCCGGCGCTTGCGACCGGTGATAATTTCAGCGGCGTTTTGACGCGTGTGGCCGGCGAGAACGTAGGTACCTATGCCGTCCAACAGGGGACGCTGGCCTTGAGCGGCAACTATACGTTGACCTACGTCGGCTCTGACCTGACGATTATCAAGAAAACAGTCACCGTGACGGCCGATGCCAAGAGCAAGGTCTACGGCGAACCCGACCCGGCACTCACCTACACGTTCACGCCGGCGCTTGTAGCCGGGGATAGCTTTACTGGTGCTTTAAGCCGCGAAGGGGGCGAGAACGTGGGCACGTATGCCATCCAACAGGGGACGCTGGCCTTGAGCGGCAACTACAGCCTGATTTACGTTGGTGCCCATCTGCTCATCAACAAGGCCTGGACCTCGGTGACGCTCAGTTTATCGACAAATTCGTCGATCGTGGGACAGATGGTGACACTGACCTCACAGATCGCCGTAGTCGCACCAGGTTCCGGCGTTCCCATCGGAACGGTTAGCTTTAAGGACGGCAATACAGTGATAGGCGTTGGGGCGCTGGACACGAAAGGCCAAGCGACCCTGGCGATTTCGACCCTGGTGGTGGGCTTACATTCACTGGTTGCCGAGTACAACGGCGACAGCAACTTTGTGGCGAGCGTGTCCGGATCGGTTGCCTTCGGTGTGCGGTATGACTTTATTGGCTTTCGTTCTCCTTTGGGGCCGGCGGACACAGGTGCGGTATACGGTCCGCTCAACTTGGGCTCCGCTGTCGCGGTGAAGTGGCAACTGAAGGATTTCAACGGCGCTTTCATCGGTGATCTTAGCACGGTTGTTTCCATGCACCGAGCAGCAAACACCGACTGTCAAGGTCCGCCGGAAGGAGAACCAGCCCTACTGTATCCTGACGCCACCGGCACAACCATACTGCGCTTCGGCGACAACCAGTATATATTTAATTGGGACACCACAGGTTCGGCGGCAGGATGCTACAGTCTGTTCCTGAAACTCAATGACGAAACATTGAGGTCCATCATCGTACTACTGAAATAGCAGGAAAGTGGGCACGGCCAGACCGTCCAATTCGAGTATTCCAGGAGAGCGTCTTCAGGCGCTCTCCTCTTTGACCTTTTCCTCTCGTTGGCAATCCGAACAAATTCCAAAGAGTTTTACGGAATGGTCTTGGATGTGGAAACGATAGGTCTTGGCCAGCACTTAGGGATAGGGAATAAGATCGTATCCCCCTGTTAATTTACCTTGGAGAGACTTATTTA
>JACQSY010000076.1 GCA_016211085.1 Acidobacteriota bacterium
GCTTCGAGAGCGATACTGACCGAGACCAAGCCGCAGCGCTCCTCAGGAAGGCGGTTAAAGCCAGGAAAAAGTAAGGATTCGTTTCTTCTTGCAAATACAGTTGAGCTCCGGACAGCACGCTTTATGCCGCCATGGAGTTGGACGATACCTGGGGTCCATCTTGCTGGGTGTATACTGTCTGGTTGACGCTGGACGACATCATTATCGAGGGAACCATCGTTCGATGAACCGCTGGCCGCCACCAGTGGGCAGCCAGCGAGCCAGTTTCACAGGAAACCCACAGTCATGGGGCCGTTAGATTGCGGCTTAGAAAAGCCCGAAAGCTAAAGGGAGCGGGACTTCTTTCAAGCCAAGTTTCTCCAAGGGTCTCATATGAAGCCTCCGTACCGCTTTGATAATGGCTGGGCGAAATTGCTACGGGAAGTGGCTCCGTATGGCCTCATCCGTGCCCTGGATTGGAAGCGGCGGTTTGGAACTGTGGGCCTTGCTCCATACTTTGCCTGGAAGGCAGCAGCTTCTTTGCAGATGCGCCAGGCCCTGGTCACTTCCCGAGTCGAGTTACTACCTCCGGCTATGCGGTCAGGTCTGAATATGGTCGTAGACGTAGGAGCCAATCTTGGCCAGTGGGTCTCTGCCTTTCGCAAGTTCGTTCCGGTTAAGAGAGTCGAAGCATTTGAACCCAACCCTGCTACTCATCAAAGACTGGCGGCCCTTTCGGGCGATTGGCCTGGTCTTCATCTGCACAACATTGCCCTCGGAGAGGAACCGGGGGAGCAAACCCTTTATATAAACTACGAATCCGGTTTATCGTCGCTGCTGGTGGCGTCGGAGAATCTAAAAGATTTCTTTGGTGATACAGCGGTCGTGGTCAACGAAATTACTGTGCCTGTAACAACTCTCGACAGAGTCATTGCTCCGGACGTCATGGTTGACCTGCTCAAGTTGGACGTCCAGGGATTTGAGGCGCGCGTTATCCGGGGGGGGGGGAAGGAGACACTCAAGCGCACTCGCTTGCTTCTGACCGAGTTGCTTTTCCAGACGCAGTACCATGGGGAGGACAGCTTCGTCTCATTGTTTCGCCTGCTCATGGAGGATTTTGGGTTCAGGTTATGGGATATCTGCCCGCTGGAACGCGCTGGCGGCAGAGCCATCTGGGCGGATGCCCTGTTCGTCAATCCTGCTTTCACGATTCCTGCAGGACATTCATAGCATGCCAGCCTCGGTAAGCAGAGCCCCACAAGCCCATCGCGAGCCATCCTGCGAACCTAACCGCCATAGAGGTAAGCGAGAAAACCAGCGCGGTGCGCCAGGGCGACGATGCCGCTCCAATTGTCAACCGCGCCGCAGCCGGAAGACGTCTTGTCATAGTGCGCGCCAATGATCACGGTTTCCGCTCCACCGACTTTTCGGGCCACCAGGTTCTCAACACGCTTCAATTTATCCACGGAAACCACAGCGTCCATGCGCTGCATCAATTGGCGAGCCCTCTCCATTCTCTCGCCATCGGCGCAAGGGACATTGATTGCGTCCTGACGAATCTGTTCAACCGTGGACAGGAGAAGTGCTGAGTTTCCTTGTCCCGCGACGGGCTGCCCCGCCAGCGAACCGAGGACCAGCAGGATCATCGGAGAGGTGGCAATTCTCTCTTTCAAGCTGCTTGCGCTTGTCATGTTGGTGCCCAACATAAAAACTGCCTCGACCTGCTCGCATCCGGCAAGTCGGTGCCCATGTCCCATCAGGATCAGTGCGATCCGTCTGCGGGGCTCCGGCTTCATCCGCTGTAACGGGGCTGCCTCATTCAGGCGCCCTGCCGGCAGGAGCAGCTTGCCCCGTTATCTTCGCTACGAGTTCAATAATGCGCCGGGCGGCCTCTCCGGCTTCGGCCCTGGGACTCTTGATCACCGGCGCTTGGGCCACAATTTTGCCCAGCACCTTGAACGCTGCCCTTGGATTTCGTCTCGCCGAGAAAGTGTGGGTCAGCAATTCCAGCACCCCCTGACCCGGCGAAAGCCTGCGGGGACTCCATCGCCTTCCCGGTTCGTACTTGGCGAGAACCACCAGTCCTACAGGTAAAGAAGTCCTGCCGCTCACACCCCCCAACGCCGCTACGGACAACTTCTTCTTCCTGACAGCACCTTGCTCGCGGACTGACAGCGGCTGCGCAAACGGATGGACCCTTCCGTCCGAATCAAAAACCGCATACTCGTCCGAGTAGTAAAGCGCCCCCACACGCACCAGTTCAGAAACCAGTGTTGTTTTCCCGCTCTGGCTGCGTCCAGGAAGGATGAGGGCACGACCTGCCCACGCCACAACCCCGGCGTGAACGAAAAGCCGGCGTCTGGCATGCTCCGCCACATAGAGCTGGACATCCCTCTCAAAAACTTCGAGCAGCTCCTCCAGATCCACGGTTCCAATCAACAGAACCCGGTCCCCGTAGAGGAGGCGATGGGCGCGGCCACGGCTGCTGGGGATAACCAGGACTGAGTATAAGCGATCCACAACACCAGGCTTAGAAGGCTTCCAGCCAAAAGGCAGATGTCTCAGAATAGAATTCAGAGTGCCCGGGTCGTTGACTCGAACTCCGATATCAACGCCATAGGCGGTCGCAGAAACGCTTCCCGTCCAGTCCACGCAGTCTTATGTCGGTCCTGTCAGTCGTAAGCTTCTACGGCCGTTGGTGCAAACATGGAGGTAACCAATGGTATGGCAACGGCGCCCCCTTGGCCGAGTTTACGAATCAATTCCCGTCTGCTTACCCGAGCCTTTTCGTGTTGCAGAATGCTCGAAGGCTCAAGCAAGTGAAACTCTCGTAACTGATCCAAGGCACAGTGCACTATGTCTTCGGAGAAGGGAATACTCAAATTTTCAGTCACTTGATGCGCCAGGTCAGAGATGCTTTTCTGCCCATCACAGTTTTGCCACACCAATGCTGCGGTGCGATTCAGGCACTTTGCTTCATGATTTTCCGAGTCGTAAACCAGGAGTTCGTCTCCGACCTCGTGAGAAATGAGGCCTTGCCGGCGTGCTTTTGGAATGGATTGATTCATTTCCACTGGCTCCCCCTAATTTTTGCTTGAGCTGAATCTTTGGGCGTCAGTTTAGGGAGCCTGTAACTTAAATGTCAATCCTTTTGTTCTAGCCTTTTGTTCCAGGGATGACGTGGAGTGAGGGGACATAACCGTGACTGGGGAACTGCGGCGGAACTCTGATGGCGCATGTGCACTTACATGGTACGCCGTGGAGGAGGTAGCGTGGATTGGCCGAGCCGCCATCACAAAGGCAAGTCGTATTCTTGATCCTTTGGTGCTTCGCCACTAAACTCCCGCCATGGACTGTCAAAGCCTTCGCTCCGAAGCGAGGTCCTGACAATAATTCTTCCGAAAATGAATCGATGGCATGCCTATCAACTGGTTTGCAGCACCGTGGGAAAACTATCCCCTGGTGCGGTTCGCCGGCACTTCTCGCGACGACCCGTTGCATGGGATAAGGTCCTGGAAGCGTCCCACTGCCATCGACTGACTCCGCTCGTTTATTGGGCGGCATTGGACAAAAGCCTCTATGATCAATTCCCCCCGAAGATCCAGCTTTACCTGCAAACAGCCTTCTCCCTGAATCGCAGACGCAATCAAGAAATAGTGGAACAAGTCTCAAAGCTTATCTTTCAACTCAACAAAACAGGGGCGCAGCCGATCCTCCTTAAGGGTATTGCCAATCTCATGTCAGGCCTCTATCAGGACATCGGGGTACGGATGTTGAACGACGTTGACCTGCTCGTTTCCGAAGAATATCTGCAGAGTTCTATGCGGGCGCTTGAGCAAATGGGATACCGGAGTTATCCGGACTGGCCCGAAGTCTCGGATCGGAACTGTTACCATTATCCGATGGCCCACTGGAGCCAGGAGGGCCTGGCTGTCGTGGAGCTGCATCGAGAGCCCCTATCGACCTGCTGGAGTCCCCTGTTGCCCGCCCAGATGGTTCGAGAGCAGGCACAACCCCTTCCTTGGGATGATCTCAAGGTGTACCTCCCGGCTCTGGAGCATCGCATGATCCACAACGTTGTTCACACCCAACTGCAGGACGCCAACCACCGGCTGGGCCGGGTCTCTCTGAGACAACTGTACGATTTTGTTTTGCTTGCAGAAAGACTCGATACGGGTGCCGGCTTAGCTGCTGTCGACAGGCACTTTGTGACGCACAGACATTCCCACGTGTTTCGCGCTTACTCGATGATGGGTGCTCGGCTTTTTGGCGCGCCCACTGATGAAGCAATGCAGAGCCCATTTCTTCGCAATCTGATCTATGGGCAGCTCAAGGGGCAGATACTCTTTCCCTGGCTCAGAATAGTTAATTTTTGCAGCAGCTATCTTGTCGGCATCATCTCGGGCGAGAGAATTCCTCCGAAGAATATCCCCAGAAAGCTCACCAACCTGGCTCGACCTCGCTTCTACCACCTGAAGTGGAAGCAGATGTGGCATCGTCTGCGTCAGCCCTGGTGAGGTGATCTCCTAATCTGACTTGAAGAAGATTCGGCCTGCCTGGAGCGCGGTAAGAGAAAACAGAACTACCGGTAGCACCACCCATGAGATCTCCCCGATAGATTATTGAGATTCAAATCCTCGCCGAATACTCCCTGAAGTCACGGGCGTCCTGGTCTTTCCCTTTGCTCCTGTCGAGTGCCGCGAAATGCCCCCAGGCGCCCAGGTGTGCCTGAAACTGGACCCGTGAGAAACGAAGTCTATCCAACTCCAGATCAATTCTCTTGGCGGTGATGCGAACCTCTTAAATTTTTTCTTGGCACCTTGGCAAGCCAAGACAAAACGACTCGAGCTAATCCCGCAGGTCAGACTCGGAGTCTCTCCCTTTCTACAGAACAACCTAAACGCTTTTTGATCTCCCTGTCGATTCCCATCTGGTCCTCCACGATATTGGAAGTGCCAATATTTATAGAAAACGTTTTTACAAGTGCTAAGGTTTTAAACGCAAGAACCAGGTGGTAGCCCTTCTTAAGGCGTCCCGAATTTTAGGTGGCTATAGCAAGGACAATCAAACCGGGGCAAACCGCAAGCTCATTGACTCAGCGAAGTCGGCTGGGCCTGCAGCGGATATTTGTAATTGAAATTCCATGAGCAAGGCAGCGAGAAGCACTTTCGCTTTCATGAGCATCAAACAATGACCCGCCGTAAACCGGCAGAAGAAAAACTGCACCAAACCAAGGAGACTCTTAGCGCCATTCTTCAGGCCGCACCTGTCGCTATCGTCAGTCTCGATCCAGATGGGAACGTCAGGTTATGGAGCAAGGGTGCGGAAGAGCTTTTCGGCTGGACGGAACAAGAACTGCTCGGCCGACCCTATCCTCTGGTTCCCGAAAACCCTCACTCTCATGAACTGTGGCGCCGAGCACTTCAAGGCGAAGTCTTTAAAGGAGTGAGCGTGCGCCGGCGGAAAAAAGATGGAGCCATGGTGGATGCAGCTCTCAGCACCGCCCCCCTGCGGAACTCGAAGGGGCAAATTACGGGCAGTGTCGGAGTACTCGTTGACGTGACCCGCTGGAATCAGCTGGAAGCGCAATTCTTGCAGGCTCAGAAAATGGAAGCCGTAGGAAGGCTGACGGGGGAGATCGCGCATGATTTCAACAATCTCTTGACGGGAATGATGGGGTTTACCCAACTCGCACTCGACAAAACCGATCCCACCGCCCCCAGCTATGCCGATCTTCAGGAACTCCACAAGCTCATGCAGCGGGCAGCCCGACTGACGAGCCAGCTTCTGCTGGTCAGCCGAAAAGAAGCTCCCCGGCGTTCTCGAGTGAACCTTAATGCCCTGGCTCAAAATATCAGCGGGCTGCTGAAGAATCTCGTGGGCGAGAAGATCGACCTTGTTTTTGAAGCGGGGTCTGAAATTGGGAATGTGTGGGCCGAGCCTTCCCAGCTGGAGCAGGTTATCATGAATCTGGTCCTGAACGCTCGCGACGCCATGACGGAGGGTGGACGGCTCACCATTGAGACTCATCCGGTGAGAATCCTCCCCGGATATGACGAAAATTCTTTTGCCGTCCCAGTGGGTTCTTACGTCGTTCTGGCGGTCACCGACACCGGCTGCGGAATGGACCAGGCCACGGCAGCCCGGATCTTTGAACCTTTTTTCACAACCAAGACGGCAGGCAAAGGAACGGGCCTGGGTCTCTCCGTCGTCTATACCATCGTCCAACAGCACGAAGGATTCATTAAGGTGTACAGCGAGCCGGGAGACGGAACCACCTTCAAGATTTATCTGCCCCGGATGGAGAAACGAGGAGCGATGCAAAGCTCTTCTGTTTCCGAAAAGATTGCGATGCCGCAAGGAAATGAAACCATCCTGGTGGTCGAGGATGAAGACGCGGTGCGATTGTTGGTCGAACGCATTCTTCAGGGACTCGGGTATAAGGTGATGGCCAGCTCAAGCACCGAGGAGGCCAAGACCACCATCGAAGGATATCCCGGGAAAGTTGATCTTGTCCTGAGCGACGTCATTATGCCTGGAGAAGATGTTCATGGCTTCTTGCGAGATTTGAGCGTACGACACCCTTCTTTGAAGGTGCTTTATATGTCGGGCTATGCCGAGAAGGCCATGGCGGCAAAGCTCGCTGGAGCTGCTTTTCTTCCCAAACCTTTTGCACCCAGCGTGCTCGCTCATAAGATCCGCGAAGTTCTCGAAGCCCCGCAAGACGAGTCGTAGCAGAGCCGCGAGAAAGTAGAAGCCCAGCATACAACTTAACCTTCACAGGTTTGACCAGCAGCTTCCCATGCCAAGTCAGGAAGACTCTGGTTGAGATGACGATCCATAAATACAATGGAGGAGGTCAAAAGCCTGATGACGGAAGAAATTCTAGTGCTGATCATCGATGACGACCGCAGCGTGCTGAAGCTCATGAACGAGCTGGTGCTTCAGCTCGGCTATACGCCGAAAACGACGCAGAGCGGAAGCGAGGCTTCCGCATTGCTGCACGCCGGGGCCTTCGATCTGGTGATTTCAGATCTCAGGCTCAAAGACGCAAGCGGCATGGATCTCTTAAAGCTGGTAAAAACATTGGATCCGGAGGTGCCGTTTATCTGCATCACCGGCTACGCCGATTCCGACTCGGCCATTGAGATGCTGCGACTGGGCGCTTTTGATTACCTCGCCAAGCCTTTCCACCATCAGGAATTTCAGACCCTGGTTAAAAACGCCGTCGAGTCCCGCAGTCTCAGGCGCAAGGTGCGCCTGCTTTTGCAGGAGGAGCCCCCGCACGGACATATGATCGGCATCTCACCGGCCATGCTGGAAATTTACAAGATGATCGGCACCCTCTCTCGAAATTCCAGCACGGTTTTAATCATGGGAGAAAGCGGCACCGGAAAAGAGCTGATCGCGCGAGCCATTCACAAAGCGGGACTGCACAAGGCTCATCAGTTTATGGCGATAAACTGCGCCGCCTTCCCGGAAACGCTGCTTGAAAGTGAACTGTTCGGCTACCAGCGCGGCGCTTTTACCGGAGCGGTGGCCGATAAGGCGGGGCTGATTGAACTGGCCTCCAGAGGCACGCTTTTCCTCGACGAGGTGGGGGAAATGAGCCCGGCGATTCAGGTCAAACTGCTGCGGGTGCTGCAAGAAAGAAAAATACGCCGGCTGGGCGGCCGCCAGGAGATTGACGTGGACGTTCGCGTCATCAGCGCCACCAACCGGGATCTTGAAAAAGAAGTCCGAGAAGGCCGATTCCGCGACGACCTTTACTACCGGCTGGCGGTGGTGCCCTTGAAAGTGCCGCCCTTGCGCGAACGGCAAGGGGATCTGATCCTGCTGCTCTGGCACTTCCTGAGCAAGCACAATCGTAGCCTGGGTAAAAACGTGTTGGGCGTTACCGAAGATGCTTTGTCTGCGCTGGAGAGTTATCCGTGGCCGGGGAATGTCCGGGAGCTGGAAAACGTGCTGGAGCGAGCGGTGCTGCTGGAGACGACCAACTACCTTCAGCGCGATCGGCTTCCCGAGCATATTCTGCGCCCACGACTCGAGGAGTGGACGGAATTTCCGGAAATCAGCCGTGATTCAGGGATTGACCTGGAGGCGTGGCTGAGGAGGGCCGAAGAAAACCTGATCCGTCAGGCGCTCGAAACCGCGGAAGGAAATCAAACCCATGCCGCCGAACTGCTCCATATCAGCTACGCCTCACTGCGCCACCGCTTAAAAACTCTTGAGACCAGCCGGCGGCGCCGCCTGAAATTCCCGGAACCAGATGACTCGCACAAGAAAGATTGATGAGTACTTTCTTTCGCCGTGGTCTGGCCGTGTTACAGGATTGCCCCTTAAGAGTCAGAAGATCACCGTGGTCGATTGAGTCGCAGATTTAAATGGCTCCAGGAACGGCAGGTCCGAGCAGTGTTCGAGAGCGTCGGAGTTGAGGAGGCAAGAACACAACGCACCCTTGATCTAGACTGCCGTTTTCCAAGATGGTAATATTTCAAAAATCCTTGCCATGAGCAGAGCGAAATTAGTAAACGAATACGTACGCAAACAGCTCAAGAAATTCCGTAATCTCAAAGGCTTGACGCAGCAGGAAGTGGCCAGGCGAGCCAAACTACCGTTGAGCTCGTATGCCTGTCTCGAAGCGGGTTTTTATGAACTCCGGTTGGACAACCTCTTCAGGATGCTTGCGGCGTTGGATCTGGACATCTTCGATATTTGGCCCTCCGAGTCTTATCTTTCCACTGTCCCAGGCCAGCGCACGAAGGGGGCCCGCTCGGGATATGATCACCTTTATCTCAAACGGATTCAGGAATTCCGATTAAATGATGTGGTGATGCTTTCAGGCGCCGAGGGAGCCGCCCTTTTTGTCCAGGAGGAGACGCAGTGCCGCGTACTACTCCAGTCTCATCTGAGTGAGAGCTGGGTGGAGCGCATGAGGTTGTTTATTGCGTCGAGAACAGAGTTGCCTGACGGATTCACCTTCACCAGAAAAACCGGCAAGAAAGAATTGGCGCTTTATTTGAAATGCAAGGTCTGCCCCCCTTACCTGGCCCAGCTCATTGAGAGGTACCTGCTGATCTGGTCTTTCTTGTTTTAATAGAAGGATTCATGGGTCATGTCCGCCTGGAGACTGCGTTGAAGGTGATCCCCGCTAGAAACGGAAGGTCGTTGTGGCCACAAAAAACGACGGCCTTCAGGCGAAATAAATAATAACTGACGTAAAAAAAGAACGCGTAGACCCTGCCTGCCGGGCTCAGATACCCGGCTCGAATAATCTTTGCCACGTCATCCTTCAGGTCAGCCGAAAACTCACGAAAAATCCTGCGTCGGCTCTGATTCCGTTCCAGGAGCATTTGAACATCGGGGGCGTCCAGCAAACGGAGGATCTGGCCCAGATTCAATTCGAGAATTTCCAATTCCCTGATCTCCTGTTCTGAGAATTCCCGTCCGGCCATTCGCAGGTAAAAGACGTAAGCCAACAAAACGAGCGAGATCAATAGAGCGTAACCAACCGTCATCATCGGAGCAGCAACTCTTTCAAAATACGTTCGAGTTGAAATCCAGCCCGTTTTAGAAGTTCTCTGGCGACCGCAGGGACGGTTCCAGAAGGCTGGAAATCCCACAAGTGCCAAAGAAAAAAAATCAAGATCATCAAGTAAATGTACTGTGTTGCAAAGTTAAACTTCTCGGTCTGGGTCAACTCGCACACGCGATAAACAAAATTAAACGATTGCAAGGCCATGAGAATCGAAAGGCCGAACAAGATGCCCTGCAGGTTTCTCCCGAGGCGAATGTCGCTTTGCGCGACTCTCTTACATACACCGACACAAAACAAAGCTTGAAAAGCGAGCAGGAAAGCCTGCAATTTTTCAAAGATCAGGGCATCAGAAGCCCACACGCCAATTCCCACCGGTATCGCAAGCAATCCCGATATCGTAGCCAGGCGGACCACGGCAAGGCGATTCTTTTTTGTACTTCCAACTTTCACCAAGTCTGAGAGCACCCAAAGCTGCAAGGGAGGAAAGAAGAAATTCAGCCAATGATAAGCGTAAAAGTACGGCTGACTCCGATTTCCCCACCCCAGGAGGACACTGTGGCGGATCAGGGCGATCAGAAGCACAGCTGCAATGTACGCATAAAAGGGCGGATAGTGCCTAAGGAGTTGTCTTTTATATCCTCGCCATAAAATCACGGTTTCGAGAAAGATTCCGAGAAAGCCTGTGATTGCGGAATGATTCAGCATCAGAAATCCATCTAGAACCCGGCCTCTCGACCCGAAGCGCACTCTACTCTATACGGTACGAGCCGCCTGCTTCAAATCGACTACAGGAACGAAGCGATGGAATTGGCGAGCGTGTGGCAGCGGAATTCTTGGAGTCTCCAATACAAATCAACCTTTCTTATTGGTAGCTGCAATACCTGTTCAGTGTCGAAGACCACCCTCCTTAGCATGCTCCAAACACAAAGGAGGTTTGGAGTATGCGTCTCATCTTTTCTGCGCTGCGTCTTGCCGTGCTCGCTGTCCTGGGCTGGACCCTGTTGGTGCCCACCCAGGCATGGAACGGTTCGGAACCGGCTCTGGAACCGTCGCAAAACACCCGGATTCTCGGCGGTAGCCTTTGCTGTGGGACAGATCCTCCGCCACCGCCCCCCTGTTGCCAGGTTCTCTAGGCTGTTCCAGTGGCTGCTCTCAAAAAAGAGAGCAGCCTTCCGCCTTCATTCTCTGCCTGGTTCTTTGCTGATCCCAGCTGACGTATATCCCTTTTTCTAAGCTTTGAGGGCATCATCTTTTCAAAATCGTGGTTACCGGCCGCACCCTGAGAACGGTCAACGAGGCCTCTCCCTTACCGCAATGCTTCCACAGCAAAGTGCTGAGACGTCTCAACTGAATAGCGCTGATCACGGTAACTAATGAAAATCATCATTCTGTTTAATGCGCGCCATCACAATGTGAAGGGAAAATGCCGCACCGTTTCCCACTAATTATTTTTGCAAGTCTCAGACATTTCAAGAGATATGGTTAACACCAGCTTCCTGGATCCCATTGGCACCTCCCTTGCCCTATACGAGGGTGAAGAACATGAAACGAACCCGCAGACTCACCCTCATCGCGATGCTCCTCGGCCCGGCACTCAGCTCCAGCGCCGCGGCGGCGTCTTTCAGTCTTCCTGCACACGCTGTCGTTGCTAGCATCGCAGCCCAGGTCAATGAAGCAGCACTCGAGAACCGGACCCCTTATTCCTTCACGAGCACCTCTCCGCATTGGCTTCGAAAGGGTGTCCAGTCGGGCTTGCGGACCACGTGGACTCACAAGGGGATTCGAACGGGAGTTGCCAAGGGCATAAGAAATTCCTCGAGACCTTCGCAAGCGATGCGCCGATTTTAGTAAAGGAAGCGCCAAGAAGATCACGGCCCAGACGGACCTTGGTTTTTCTCTTCCTTTTCACGACGGCGGTCTTTGCCATTATTGGTGGCGGTGGCCTCACGAGAATCTTGAGCAATATTGTAATGAGATAATCGCTCCTCACCTACCGGCACCGGGCCGCTATCCCAATCCACCAGCAGGGAGCATTTTGCAAAACCAAGCCGCCAATGTGAGGAGGATTCAGGGTCGCTTAGCGTACCTTTGAAGAGCGGTTCCCCAACGTGGCCAGATAAGGCAGGACAATCAGCACCGAGGCAACAATGGGAAACCACGCGCGGCTCTGCGCTTCGCGCCAGACCGGCCAGCCAGAGGAGGCGTGGCGCGAGGATGGATGACGCCGTTCACGACGAACCGCATAAGCGAGATGGATCATTTCGTCGATACCCATGGGCAGCGCGACATTGGCAGCGGACGCGAACGTCTTCGAGCACTTCATCCGGATCCTCCTCGACAACTTCTTCGGGATCTTCGGGGCCGTGGGTCAGGCTGCGCGCGGAAGCCACTCCTGGGATTGAACTCAGGGCGGCGGTGAGATCCCGAAGCCGGAGCAGGCTCCGGCGAGAAGCAAGACGCGCAGGACGCACCGCGACAAACACCGGCTGATTTTCACCAAAGATCTCTTCAATGCGCCGCGTTTCGCGAAACTGCGGATCGTCTGAGGCAAAAAAGAAGTCCGCTTCGACCCTGGGCTCAAGATCCACCCGGGCGAACATTCACCACCCCATCAGAATGCATGCGGCGATGGTGGCCCACTGACCCGGAGCGCCGGGAAGGCGTCTTTGAGCTGCCCTACTTCCAATCTAGCTCAACTCCGCTGGCCCTTGGTGCGCGCCTCGGATCGAAACCGACCTGAAAGGGGCGCTGATCCGCAGCACTGTCCGAGGCGCGACCGCGACCCATCTTGAGACAGTCTCGCTGCAAACACTTGTTTGTCGCACACGAGCACTGGCCCATTCACAGCCCGGACCGGGACCCGGGTAGTCGCAGGAGGCCTGCTACGGATAGATACCTCTGGCCTTGAGGGCCTCGGCAACGCGGCTCAGAGCGACTCCCCAGGCTGCGCGCCGCATGCTCACCTTGTACTTCTTGGAGGTGAGCAGGACCTTCTCGAATGCCGTAACCATGACATCTTTCAGCCGTGCGTTCACTTCCTCCTCGGACCAATAAAAGCCGGAGTTGTTCTGCACCCATTCAAAATACGACACTGTCACTCCGCCGGCATTAGCGAGAATATCCGGCAGGACGAACACTCCTTTCTGGTCCAGAACCGAGTCGGCCTCGGGAACAGTGGGTCCGTTAGCAGCTTCAGCAACGATCCTGGCATTGACGCTGTTGGCGACGCAGGGCGTAATCACGTTTTCCAATGCGGCGGGGATGAGGATCTCGCAGTCGAGAGTCAGGATCGTCTCCGCAGGAATTGCCTCGGTACCGGGCAGCCCTGCAACAGAGCCGGTTCTTTCTTTATGCTCGATGGCCCGATGGGGGTCGAAACCGGCTTCATTGAAGACCGCACCTCGTGTATCGCTAACCGCGATCACCTTTGCGTCGTAAAGATCATGAATCAAGCGGGCTGAAATCGCCCCAGCGTTTCCGAAGCCCTGGATCGCCACCCTGGCACCCTTCAGGTCCATCTGGAGATGCTTAGCCGCCTCCGCAATAACTTCGACACAGCCGCGGGCCGTCGCTTCGTTTCGCCCTTTCGAGCCGCCGATCGACAGCGGTTTGCCGGTGACGACGGCCGGGCAGTATTCGCCTTTTGCCATGCTGTAGGTGTCCATGATCCAGGCCATGGTCTGCGGATTAGTGTACACATCGGGTGCGGGTATGTCCCGCGTAGGACCGATGATATAGGAGATCTCTGTGGCATAGCGCCGGGTGAGATTCTCAAGCTCCAATTCATTCATCTCCTTGGGATTGCAAATGACTCCTCCTTTACCCCCACCATAAGGAATATCGACTACCGCGCACTTGTAGGTCATCCAGCTGGCCAAGGCTCGGACCTCGTCCAGGCAGACATCCGGATGATAACGAATGCCGCCCTTGGCCGGTCCCCGCGCCGTAGAATGTTGCACTCGGTATCCCGTGAACATCCTGAATTTCCCATCGCGCATCTTCACCGCAAAATTGGCGGTCAACTCTCGTTCCGGCACCCGTATCTGACTGCGCGTCTCCGAGTCAAGACCGAGCAGATCCGCGGCCATGTCGAAGTTCCGTAGAGCCATCTCAAACGTGCTTAACTGCGCCTGATCGGATTGATTTAATTGCTGCGTGTTCTCCATGAGTGTTCTCTGAACCGCCCCGGGTTTTCCGGAGACACCTTTTCTTGAGAGGATGGGGTGTTATGGAAAGAAGAAGCAGATATTCGCCGGAGGTTCGGGAGCGTGCGGTGCGGATGGTCTTAGAGCACC
>JACQSY010000081.1 GCA_016211085.1 Acidobacteriota bacterium
CCTCGCTACCAAGGACGAGCTTTTGTACAGGCTCCCACATGGGAACGAAGTCTATCAGAGTAATGCTCTATTGTAAAGCCATTTGTGAGACACTACACCGGGAGTCTCCCTGTCGAGCTTGCGGAGAAACGTGAGATACTCCTGATGACGATGCCTTGGCATGCACTCACCGATGACCCTTCCGTCGAGAACATTAAGAGCCGCAAACAACGTGGTTGTGCCGTGGCGCTTGTAGTCACGCGTCATCGTGCCGCATCGTCCCTTTTTCAGCGGCAACCCCGGTTGAGTGCGATCCAACGCCTGGATTTGGCTCTTCTCATCAACGCACATCACCAGAGCCTTGTCAGGGGAGTTCAGGTACAGTCCCACCACATCGGTGAGTTTCTCGACGAATCGCTTGTCCTTGGACAACTTAAAGGTTCTCGTCCGATGCGGCTGCAGTCCATTGGCGTCCCAGATCCGTTGGACTGTCGCCGGGCTGACTCCCTGCGTCTTGGCCATGGTTCGCACACTCCAGTGTGTGGCGGCCCCGGGGGTCGTCTGCAGTGTCGCATCGACAATCTGCTTTACCTTGGCGGCCGTGACCCGAGGTTTCCGCCCACGCCCTGGAGCGTCTTCAGTCAGCGCTGTCGGTCCTCCTTGCCTAAAACGGTTTCGCCAAAGAATCACTGTAGGGCGACTCGTCGCCATCTGGCGGGCAATATGACGGTTCGAGCTTCCAGCCGCCGCCATCAGCACGAGACGCGAACGGAAAACCACTTTCTGCGGGGTGTTACGAGCAGCCATCCATGCGTGCAGGGTTCGTCGTTGCTCATCAGTTATCACCAATGGTTCCGGAGGGTCCCACATAATAATTCCGAATCATACGGGAAGAGATTGCTATTGTAAAGTTATTTGTGAGACACTAGACTAGCGCGCCCCAACCGGTTAACCGAAGAACCCTGTGTGACAATTCCTCAGGTGTCCGCGTTATGGCGAGACGCCCTTAGCACTGCCCGCCTCGCCGCATCAGAGTTCCGCTGCTCTACTCCTGATAGTACCGGTTGAAAAACGTGAAAAGGTGGTTGAAAATCAGAACTTCCAGGGCCTCTCGGCCCCGCCCGCCTGCGGCCTTTGCTTTGAGGTCGAGATACTTCTTACCTATCTTGATGTCCTGAAACTTCTCCGAGAGATCACCGTCTGCATCCAGAGCGTCCTTGCCGAGCGTCTGGCGAATCTGCTCCTTTACCTTCTCCAACTCCTCTGCAGCCTGGGACTGCTTGGCCAAAGCCCCTTTTTCTAACTCCCTTGAGATCGCCTCGGGCAGATCCTTCGTGATGAACTTCTCGACCACGTCGCGCTTGTAATTCATGATCCGGTAGATACCGAAGTCTAGATCCACGCAGTCGAACTGGAACATGTCTCGCAGAAGACGCTGCAGTTTTTCCAAGTTGCTCCCAAATTCATAATGATTTCCCCTCCGTCCTTAAGGGAACGCCCGTTCAGATGCCCAATCCCCGCACGTACTCCGACGACTTCAGACGCGAGTTCGCCCTAAGCTGGTCGGCCGCGTCCCAGAGCCGCTTCTCGATGTCGTGTGATTTCCTACGGCCATTGTGTCTCCTCCAGTGCCGCTTCTCGTTTTGGCCAACAAGGATTATTTTGACCGCAATGATTTTATACCTGTAGGCCGTCCTACGTTCCAGTTCTGTGCAGCCGGAACCGAACGAGGTTGAGCTCCCAAGGGTCTTCTGTGCGTTCCCGGGACCCGCCCGTTGTATCGCCGCACCTGCTGTCGAAATACCGGAGATAATGGATTAGGCCAAGCCCTTCTCGAATGAGAGGGGCTTTTTTCCCTTTACATTTGCCACACACTTTGCCACCATCAGCGAAATCTCCGGAGACGCAACATGAGAAAGCCATACGCGGCCAAGCGGTCACTTAGAGAATCTCTGATCCAGCCGATAGCAACTCAAGAGGACGCAGTCAAAGCCATCAAACAGGCATCTGCCGTATTCATTATGGTAGGAGCAATTACTCTGATGCTGACTCTCTGGTGGAAAGGCACTTGGATCGACGGAGCACTTTATATTCTAATAGGAGCTTTGTCGTATTTTCTACACTCCAGGATCATCGCCGCTGGTCTTATTTTGCTGTCTGGTCTCGCATTTCTGAACACGCTTAATAATATGCTGAACAGTATCCCGGGAGGCGGGACCAATATCGTTATGTCAGCTCTGGTCTTCTGGTACGGCTATCAAGCATTCAACGCGACGACCAGACTGGCCGAATTCCGTCGAGCACCGAAATAATCAACAGCAGATCCTTCATAGTCCACACAACACCGACCTTTGTGATACCTATCGATCCACGCGAAGCGACGCTTATCTTTACCAAATGGCAGAAAGAGAGAACGTATATTTTCTGTAAAGGAACCTGCTGGGGATGGGAAGTCTTTCTGAAAGGCTACATCATCGAAGCAACGTCGGAGAAAGTAATCCTTGAAGCCAAAGAAAGCGCCGGTGTGATGGGTGTGCAAATGGTAATGAACGATCAACAATGGTATTACGCAGAGCCGCGCGAAATGTCTCCAGAATTGCGACCGGATCTGACCGAGGAGGGTTTAAGCCGGTCGTCGTTGAGCGTGGCATTGCCTGCGCGTAGCGCCAAGCTTGTTTTCTGCGAATTGCCAGCGGAGCCCTCGTAAAGGTGAGTTCGCAATGGCGTCTTCAATTCAGGGAAGAGGAACCTCCTTTTACGGAAGGCGTGATTTTCTTCCAGATAAATCCTATGTGACAACGGAATGGATCATTTTTATGGGTTCTTCATCGATTTGAGTACATAGGTTGAATATCTAGAAAACGCGCCAGGTCTCTGGAAGAGCGGATCGGGTGCGCGGTAGCCCACTTGAGCTTCAACAGCAGTATCTTTTCATCTCGCATTCCTCTGGCTCGACGCAGGACCGCCTTGATGGTTGTGTTGACGGATTCCACGACGCCAAACCTGACCGGATGATCGCAGTAGGCGGCGATCCCTTCGACATGGCGAAATAGGAATTCTCCGTTAGAATGAGGCGGGCCGTTTGATTTCAGGTCAAGCACAAACGGTCATTTAAGCTTTGCAGGGCTAATCATTCCTGTTTGGGAAGGACGAAACTTGAGATGGTCCGATATGCATCCGATTGAAGCTCCAAAAGCAAACCCTGAGAACCTCTTGACAATCATCAGCGGCGTGTACGACGGCAAGGTGGTCGTCCCGGAATTTCAGCGCTCATTCGTCTGGTGGCGGCAGGACATAGAGGAACTCTTGGCTTCTATTTTTCAGGGCTACTTCGTTGGGACATTGCTCCTGCTCGACACTCCAGTGCGCCAGCCGATGTTTCCGTTCAGAAAGGTGGAGGGACTGGAGAAGGTGAATCCCGGAGCTGATCCCAACCGCCACGGGACGGTGCGACTGGTTTTGGACGGCCAGCAGCGGGTCTCGTCTTTGTTCTATGCCCTCCACGAGCCGGATATTCCGCTGAAATTCTCCACTTATCCGCACAAGTTTTACCTGCGACTTGATCTCGCACTGAAAGGAGACATTGATGACGCGGTAACAGGAATATCCACAAGGGATCGTCGGCGCTTCGCCGAAATTCAAGCCCTTGTTCAAGCCCAGCAAGCCCTCCCCATCTCGTTGTTACGTGAGACTGCCAGGTTTTACAAATGGCTCTATCACGAGCAGCACGTTTGGAACGGCCCGGACCGCAGCAGCATCGAAGCACTTTACCAGCGTTTCGCGAATTTCATGGTGCCTGTCGTATCCCTCTCTCCAGAGACCGGCAAAGAGAATATCGTAAACATTTTTGAGCGAATCAACCGTACAGGCATCTCCCTGTCGTTGTTTGATCTGAGCGCAGCGCGGGTTTATCAAAAAGGTGTGCGCCTGCGGGACCTCTGGAAAGAGTTCGAACAGGAGAACACGGGCGCCGGCAAGGCAATAAAGCCCGAGTTCCTCCTCAAGGTCATGGCAATCTGGCAAGGAAAAGATCCAAAGAGGGGCCAGTTGCTCGATCTGGCTGAGGCCTTGGACAAGGTTGAGTTTGAGAGGCAGTGGAAGTATGCTGCGCAGTTCATCAGTAGAGCGTATGAGCGAATCAGGAGCTTGCAAGGATATGGCGCAGTCAAAAACGATCTCATTCCCTACACAACAATCCCGTGATGGAAGCGGTCCACGGGTGGCTCCGGGGTAGCATCGAACTGGGTTGTGGCCTGTCCCGTACTCACCGTAAGCATGAAGCTTCCCGGCGTCCCTTCGATGTTTTCCGGCAATTCAGCCAGAAGCTGCTGGTTGACAGGATCGAAGTCCAAAACGGGCAACAAGATCTTCCCCCGTCTCGGAACGTACAGCTCTACCGTTCCTCCGAAAGGGCGCATGCTGCCGAAGTTGGTCCCGGAGATGAGCAATATTCCCCCGCACCGGGGGTTCCCGCACAGGTTGGGAGCGGGATTGAAGTTCACTTCAGCTCCAAAGATGACTAATTGAAGGCTGTTGGGTCGTGTATTCCTGGCCTCGGGATCGTTTTGACCCTGGAGCTGGATTGGCGTCACAAGAAGCAATAAAACCGCGGCAAACAGTCTGAAAGAATACAATCGGATTTTCATTGGATCCCCTTCTGGTTAACCGGCCATTAACCGACGGCTCCGGCTGCAAGCACACAGCGGCGGCTGTGTAGTTAGTAGTTAAAGGTTGGACTCCCGAGCGCCCCTGGTCGATAATGTTGTCAGATCAATTTTCTGATGAGGTGGAAATGCAACTTTCTGACGTCAGGAAACTGGCCGAAAGCACGAGCGACCCCGCTTTTGCAACTGACCGTTCAGGTTTGATCGTGGCGTGGAACCAAGCGGCGGAAACGCTTTTCGGTATTCCGGAAAAACAGGCTGTGTCGAAATTCTGCGGCCGGATTGTCCAAGGGTCCGACGAGTGCGGGCGGGTGTGCTCTGCAAACTGCGCTGTCCGGCAGAGCATCGAGGCCCGCCGCGCGGTCGGCAATTTAGATCTGAAAGTCCCGACCCGGCACGGCAAAAGGTGGTGCAATGTTTCCGTGTTGATTTCGAGAGACGGCGGCCGCGGCCCCGCTTACTCCATCCACATCCTGCGCCCCATGGATGTCGCCATGCGCCTGGAGTTGCTGGTACGGCAATTTGTCGCGTCACGGCTCCGCTTACCTGCCCGTCACGCCAGAGCGCTGATCGGGTCGGACCGGATGGCCGCTCGTAGCGCAAATCTGAGCCGCCGGGAGAGGAGTGTCCTGCGCCTGCTGGCTCAGGGCGTTTCGACGGCTAAGATCGCCGCGCAACTGCACATCAGCCCAGCGACAGTCAACAATCACATCCAGCATACGCTGCGTAAGCTGGATGTGCATAGCCGCCTACAGGCCATTCGACGCGCGGAGAGGGCCGGATTGCTCTGAAACAGGGAATATTCCACCGCCCTACCGAAGCAGGCAGAGCGCTGCAGCGAATGTGACAGTGAAGCAGGGCGAGGCAATCGAGCAGTTTTCCCTTGGGGGGAGAACCGAACTCAACCACTCGACAGGGCGCATGAGGAGTCAGAGGGAGGGGCAGGTCGTTGCCTCAGCTCCCCTAAATTCCAGATGTAGGCCGCAGGAGCCGGGACGACACACCTCCGCCACGCGACTCCGCACAGAATCGCCGCCGGCTGAATAGCGCCGCAATCGCCCGCTGCAGGCGGCGAACCGGATACCCTGGGGACCGCAGCAGTTTGACCACAAAATCCTTGTCGCCAGCAGCCGGTTTCAGGGTTATAAAGGCCGCATGCACGAACCAAGCCTTTGCCGGTCAAAACGTCGGCATTAAGGAGGTGAGCGAAAAAAATCGGCTGGTGACCTCCATGCACTATGATTTGGGATAGCCGGTTTGAGCCTTTGGACAATCCCTTTGGCCCAAAAGTGATGTTACCTATGTCTCCGGAATAAGATGTAACCCATGTGTCCGGAATGGACCCCTTTGAAATCTGGCGGAGAGGGGGGGATTCGAACCCCCGGCCCGAGTTTGGCCCGGGCAACTGCTTAGCAGGCAGCCCTGTTCGACCACTCCAGCACCTCTCCGGCGCCTTGAACTCAGGAGGTCGGCTCATTGTAAAAGGAATGGGTCAAAGCGGGCAAGAGAAGCACGTGAAGCGACCCCTGAAAGCAGCCCCACTCGTAATGTTGAGGCCAGGTTTTCTTAATTGCGCTGCATTTCCAGGTCGCGCTCCAGCCTGAAGTGCAGGAGGTGTTCCGGCTCGAAGGTAACCTCGTTGCCTTTGGTAGCCAGTACGCCGGCGGTGGCCGCACCCCCTCCGATGGCTGCGCCAATGGCGGCTCCCTTTTTTCCGCCGGCAATGGCGCCAATGATGGCTCCCAACCCAGCGCCGCCGCCGATAACTTTAGTGTCACGTCCTTTGGTGCTTTCCGCTTCAAAATCCAGCGTGTCGGTTTGCAGAGCGTAGACGCGGTTGCCCACCTTCAATTCCTGAAGCGTCAATGAGAGATATGCTCTTCCTTCGACTCTGCCCGATTCCTCGACCCGCGTGAGACGCCCAACCACTCGGCTACCTTGGGGAGCCACCACTTCTCCCTCCACCGTCAGGTCGTGCTCTAATGTCGCCTGGAAGATATCACCGCTCTGATTTACGCCGGAACTAAGGGCTTCATTCAATCGGACCTCAACGACGGTCCCCTCCGGCAACACCACTTTCCGCGGGGCGGCGGTAATGATCCGGGTTTCCTCCAGTTCAGAAGGTTCGGTCCGGCCCTTGGCTGCTTGTGCACGGTCGGCGGAAGGATGTGCTGGCGTAGAGGGAACAATGACCGGCTCACTCGTGCGAGGGGCGGGTCTGTGAGTTTCCATGGGAACCTCGTCGCGAGGCGCCGCGGGCTCACGCCGCGTTCGGGTTGCCGTGCTTTTTGCGGGTGGGGCTGGCGCAGGAGGTGTTGGACTTGGACCCGCATCTTGTATGGGGGGCTTTATCGCGGTCGCGGGGACATTGGGTTCGATTGTGTCCAGCGCCGCCTCGACCGCTGAATCCTCCGTTTTACTGCACGATGAGGTGAAAAAAATTGCCAGGCCTAGTACAAAAAGAGCGGAAATGAACCGGCCGTAGTACATAAAATGATCTCCTTTGACTTTAGAATAGATGAGGTCCCGAGGAACAAGTTTCAATGGATGCTGCAAAAATCTGGCAAGCTCGAGATCGATCTCGCGGCGTCTTTCGAGTCACGCCGCTCCTGCCCTCTTCAGTGCACACAGAGCTCTGGTTCAAAGCGGAAAATCTTCAGGTCACCGGATCGTTCAAGTTTCGCGCGGCCTTTAATGAGATCTCCTGCCTCAGCGCTCAGGAAAAGGAGAGAGGGGTGGTTACTTCCAGCTCCGGCAACTTCGGACTTGCGGTAGCTTATGTCGCGCACATGTTGGGGCTTTCAGCAAAAATTGTCATGATGCGCTCCGCCAATCCCGAAAAGGTTCGCCGCACACAGAAATGGGGAGGAGAAGTGGTTTTTTGTGAAGACCGCTTTGAGGCAAGGGGGGAAAGGACGGCAGAAATTGCGGCGGCCGAAGGGAGAACCATCATTTTCCCGTACGATCATCCCGAGGTGGTGGCTGGAAATGCGACGATTGCCTTGGAACTTATCGAGCAGTTTCCCGAAGTGCGCAACGTTGTGGTGCCGGTAAGCGGTGGAGGATTGATCGGCGGAATTGCGGTAGGTGCCCACGCTGTCAACGGTTCAATCAAGATTTGGGGAGTACAACCGGAAGGCTCTTCCGCCGCCTGCCAGTCTTTTCATCAGAAAAAAATTATTTCCATACCTCAAACATCAACCATCGCCGACGGATTGAAGGTCACGCGTCCGGGGTCTTTTACTTTTCCACTGATCGAAGAGCATGTGCATGATTTTGTCCTGGTCCGTGAGGGAAGCATCGTCGATGCAGTGCTTTTTTTGCTCAATGAAGAAAAAATAGTGGTGGAGCCTTCAGGCGCGGTACCGCTGGCGGCGGCCCTGGAAGGAAAAGTCCCGTTCGATAAAACCGTGCTGATCTTGAGCGGAGGCAATCTGGATCTGCGGGATTGGGCGACCCGCGGGTGACTCATTGGCAAGTGCCCGCAGAATAAAGCTTCGCTGAATTCATATGCCCTTAATTCGCAAAGGGTTGTAAGCAAAAGATAAGCGGGAATTTCGTCCCAGACGTCTTCTCGAATCCAATATGCAGGTTTAGCGCGCGGCTGCGAGCGTGTCACCTGTTTACGGTGAGGTACATGAAAGGGGGAATGTTTAATGCGATGACCCTTTCACCCCCTGTAATCTCACGCGCCCAACCCAAAGCATGCCTCAGGCTCGGAGCCCACGCCACGCCCAGGTGTTTGGCGACCCGAGCGTCCCCTGGTCCCACCAGGATGACCTTCGATAAATACTTCAGCGGGTAGGTGGCCCAGTACCACACGGTAAACGGGTGGAAACCATGATGAGCCCAGCGGTGCCGGTAGCACTCAATCAGATAAGGATCGCGGGCAAACTTCTCCTGAAAATGCTGCTCCATCTCAAATGGGTCCCGAGTTTTCGGAAGTACTTCTTCCCAGAATTTCTGATACGCGACGTGGTATTCAGGGTGAAACACTTCGTACGCGGGATTCAAAATGATCACCACGCCGCCTTTTCTTAAGAACGGCTGGTTATAAAACCAGTTAAATACGTAGCCGAGTACGTCACTGACCACCAGTACCGGATTGATTCGGGCTCCCACCGAATACGGGCTTAAATCAGGCAAACCAAACACCAGCGTGTCGAACCGTCCCTCAACGGAAACCTCCAGCTGCTTTTTAAGGACAGCCAGGGTTCGCGGGTGCACCTGGTCAATATCTCCTGCGTTAATTTCGACCGGCTGGTACCAGCTACGAATGCTGCTGAAGATTTTTCTGCGGACCCATTCCGGCAGCAGATGCATCGAGAGAGGGGTGAGATTCCGTAATATCGATTCCAGCGCGGAACTGCGCTCCGCGGGTTTGCTGAGAAAACTTAAATGCGGGGGATAAGTCGAGCCGTTCATCGCCGCTTCGAGGATCATGATCCGGGCATGTTTTTGAATAACGCGGCTCATGCGTTCTATGGAAGCATGCATGTGAGAATTTTCCGGCTGCATCACGTGAGGGTTCTCCGAGGTCATATGCGGAGAATGATGAGGAGCAATACTCCGGTAGGTCCCTAATCCTACGGCCACGGCTTTATGCCCGGAGTTCAAAGGAATTTGAACCGTGTCCACATAAATGACGAGATCCGATTCCACCACAGCCTGGGCGGTTTCCACAGGCTCACCCATTTCGGTGTCGCCGAGATAAACCAGGCTGGAGGCATCCTCTGCGTCGAAATTGGAAAGCTGGGCGGGATAAAAATCGTTCATGATTTCCGCTCCCAGCATCCATTCAAGTTCATAGGCCTTCATTTTTCGGTGGAGCGCCACAGCGCAAATGAGCTGAATGTTTCTCTTTGGCACTTCTGCCTGGTACAACATTTCCAAAAGTTGTTTGATGATGACCTCGCGGACATCAGGCTTCCTCATGGGAGGAAAGGGCTGACAGTTGTCGTCAAAGGCGATCAGGACTCGAGAATGGGAATTGACCAATTCTTTAAGTGGGGCCATGCCCAGCGGGCTTTCTAAAACTTCGCGAACTCGGCTGGCTATTTCACCCGTGGCCATGCCGGCCAGCGATGAAGGCGGATAGACGATTTGCGAGGAGTCCGGCAGATTTGCGTGGATCAGATTGTTGCCGGAATAGGTGAGGTATTTCACGAGGCTTGGAATACCGTTTTGATGACTCGAGAGCGGCCGGTGTGCAATGCGCACTCGAAAGCCGCTTTGTATTGTTTGAGGAAGAACCTTCCACCCACCAGCTTCTTAAGCTGTGGCTCGAACTCAGTCGCTTTCTTGATAGCCAGCTCAAAAGTGCTGCGCTCGCTGGTATAGCTTCCCACCACCGCCAGTTCCTTGTACCAGATTGAAGTCCAGTCAACGCTTTTCGGGACCGCCGGCATTCCGACGAGCAACACCAGTCCTCTGCTGCGCGCGAACCGGAGAGCGTCATCGATGGTGGGCGCCGATCCAATACACTCGAAAACGACGTCTGCCCCGCCGACCAGAATGGTCTTGCCGATTTGCGGCTTGTAGACTTTCGCTTGAAGATTACGAGCGATTTCGGAATACAAATGCCGGCTTGGAGAGGAAGGCAGAACAACGTCAGCGCCCAACGCGCGAGCCAGGGCATTTTGATGCGGGTATTTGGCAGTTGCAATCAAGTGGCAACTGCTTCCGGTGGCGCGAACAGCGGCAATCGTCAACAGCCCCATGGTGCCGCAGCCTACGACGACCACATTCATAGAATCGTGAAGACGGGCCTTCACGACGGCATGAAGAGCGCAGCTGAAAGGTTCGATCAGCACGGCTGCTTCGTTGGAAAGCGCTTCAGGGACCGGGTGAAGCTGCCTTTGATGTGCAACAAAGCCGCCGCTCCATCCTCCCCCTGTGTCGCGGCAGTATCCGGTTTGAATTCCGGCAGAAAGAAGTCCGCGCGTGATGTTTTCACAATTGGCAGCGCGTCCCTGACGGCAGGGTGGGCACGGAGGAGCAAGCCCCCGCACTTCGCACCCAAGGGGCGGCTCCAACACCACGCGCATACCCTTGGCCAGCTCCTGAACCAAATTGCCCTTCTCCACAACCTCACCCACCACCTCGTGCCCCAATACAAAAGGAAAAGAAGTAAAAGCGGAAAAATAGGTGCTGCCCTGGGCTGTGATGGTGGCTAGGTCTGATCCGCAGATGCCGCTCAGCAACGGCTGCACCCGCACCCATTCCTGTGTGGGCAGAGCCGGAGCATCGATGTTAGCTAAGCGAATACAGGCCAGTCCTGAAGTGTAATACCCACTCCAGTAGCGGCCAATCAAACGAGATCCGAAATAACGGGGAATGCTGCGGACGTACTGAATGGCCTGCATCAATTCCTCCAATGGAGGATGTCCCACTGGCGTTGAATAGCTAACTTTTTCAACCGCCCTCGAGGGTTTATCACTGTCGGATGCCCCACCTGTTCCAGCATCGGCACATCGTCCAGGCTGTCGGCATATGCGTAAGAATGTGATAACTGGAGCCCCTGCTCCATTGCCACCTGTCGCACGATCTGCCCTTTAACCTCTCCTGCAATCACACCGGTTTCCAGGCGTCCCGTAAAAGCCCCATTGGCTTGCTCCAGACGGGCAGCAATCAATTGAGCAGCCCCCACGCGCTTGGCCAGCGGCTCGATAATGGGCTGAAGCGAGCCGGTAATCAGCACCACGTGGTCTCCATTCCGGCGGTGTTCCAGAATGCGAGCCAGAGCCCCCGGATAGAGCCGTGGTTCCATGAAATTCCGAAAATGGTCAGCGGTTCGCTCTTCCAAATCCTTTGGAGCCAGGGCGGCATAGTTGCGGTAAAAGACGGAATTGAATCTTTTACGGCTGATCTTGTCGACCAGGAAGTAATAAGGAATGCGTGGCACGAAAGCGGCTATCCAAAGTGACTTCTGTAGCAGGTTCATGCGCCAGGTTTTGATCCATACAAAATAGTTGACAACGTTGGAGCTCACAAGAGTCCCATCCACATCAAAAAAGGCTCCGGCTCTAAGATTCATGAGATGGGGTGACTTTCCGGGCGCAGTTGTTCAATGGCGAGTCTGACGTCAGCGGCGATTTTCCGATAAAGAGCGTCTCCGCTCAGTTGGCCATTGAGGTTTTGGTAGTCTTCCATGAATACGGGATCGCCAAAGGTCACGCGTACACGCCGGCGTCGTGGCAGGAACGTTCCTACAGGCATTGCCTGAAAGGTACCCTCAATGGCCACGGGCACAATAGGCACTTTCAGTTCCCAGGCGATCAAACCTAATCCGGCTTTAAAAGGTTGCAGCATGCCGCTTCTGGACCGTGTGCCTTCGGGGAAAATCAAGATAGGTTCGCCGTTGTTGAGGATGCTTTTGACCATCCGCAAACCTGCGAGCGAACTCTCCTGACGCTCGATGGGAACAACGTTTAGAAAGGTGCTAAAAAACCAGCGCTTCACGCTCTTGTCAAAAAAATAATCACTCGCACCCAGGACATGGAGCTTCTGGGCCTCTCGAACCCCACGGGCTGCCGACACAGCTGAAATGACTGCTCCCGTATCCAAATGGCTGCTGTGGTTCGCGGCAATAATGTAAGGTCTGGACTGAGGCAAGCTCTCCGAATTGTTGAGTTCCAGATCGAAATAGAAACGGAACAACGTCTTCAGTGTTGAAAAAGAAAATCCCATCAGCCAGCGATCCAGGAAAGGACGTTCGCGGAACGGCAAAGTGGAGCGGAGCACGGGCAGGGCTGATCTTGCGATTTTTCTGGGCGGTGCAGGGTGTCTCAGGCGTAATGCATTCAAAAGTTCCCCCACCGTTGTGATCTGAGCCACCTTCTCATCCGGGATGGAGATTTGAAACCGGTGCTCCAAAAACAGCAGGAGTTCAATGACTGCCAGCGAATCAAGACCGAGGTCGGATTGCAGATGGCTCTCCAAAACTATTTTTTCCACCGGGAGCTGGGACAGCCTGCTCAACTCGTCAAAGACTTCTTGTTCTCTGGAAACTTTTCTCCCGGAACTTTGAGGAAGCGGCGCCGGAGACATGGTGCGGGAGCGTTCTCCAAGTTGGCGAAGAAGGTGTTCTTTGATAGCTGCGCGATCCAAGCCACCTGAACTCTTGCGCGGCAGAGGTTGCTCCCAGACATGCAGAAATTGCAGCCGCTGGTAACTGGGGACTTCCTTTGCAATCAATTGAATTTCTTTTTGAAGGGTTTTCTTGACCTCATCACGCGTCGATCCAGCCAGGATCTGCGGCTTCGGGACAATGACTGCATGAACATCTTCGGTCAGGTTGTTCTTGAGGCCCACCACACAAATGTCGTCGATCTGTGAAACCCGCCGGTAGATTGTTTCGAGGTCCGCAGGATAAACATTCTTCCCTGCCCCCGTTACGATCACGTCCTTGATGCGGCCGGTGAAGTAAAGATATCCGTCTTCATCAATCCATCCGAGGTCGCCTGTGTGAAACCAACCATCCTTCACCACCTGCTGGGTCGCTTCTGGGTTGTTGAAATACCTCACCATCAAACTTGGGCTGCGGGCAATGATCTCGCCTACCCCGTCTTTGTTGGGATGTGAAATGCGCAATTCGACCCCCGGAAGAGCTTTGCCGGCAGAACCCCGCCGGCTGCGCTTGAACGGATTGACGGTGAGCACTGGCGCTGTTTCCGTCAGGCCATAACCCTCGTATATGGGCATTCCCAGGGTCTTGAAGTCGTCATAAAGCTCCTTCCCCAGTGCCGAACCACCACTCACGAAAACACGAATCTTACCTCCAAACTCCTGATGGATTGGGGCAAAGAGATGGCGGCCAATATTGGTCCCGAAGGCGCGCTCGACCGATCGACTGAGCTGCTTCGAGGTTGAAATAAAATTTGATTTGATCCTCGACTTTGAGACTCTTGCAATTCTTCGCTCAATGTCGTCTCGTATCAGAGCATACAAAGTAGGGACCCCCAACAGGCAGGTGGTGCCGGTCTCACGCATTGTCTCGAGAATGACTCGGGGCTTCAATGACGTCGAATACGTCACGGTGGCACCGCCGAAAATAGGCATCAATAAGCCGCACGTAAATTCAAGCGCATGATAAAGCGGCAGCACCGACAACATACTGTCGGTTTCGTAAATAGGTAGATAGCGATTCACACCGAGCAAGTTGTTAATAAAGTTCTTGTGGGTATGCATGGCACCCCGCGGATCGACGGCCGTCCCGGTCGTAAAGATAATGGATGCAATATCGTCGGGCCCCATGTCGACGGGATGCCTTAGTTCCTGCTCCGGGATTACGGCCTGATCGGGCATGGTGCTGCGGGGAAACTGCTCCAGATTGAAGGGAAGACCACGCTGGTTAACGTTGAGAAGCAAAATAGGAGTACCGGAGTTTTCATTTTCCATCAGCTCTTCGGGTGTGAGTGACTTAAAGCAGTCTTCCGAGGCCAGGATAGCGCGGGCCTCAGTAAACCTGGCCACCGACCACACCTCCCAGTGAGCAGTTTGGGAATCCATGGGCACCACCGTCAAACCCGAGGCCACTGCGCCAATGTAAGCAATTGCCCACTCAGGCTGGTTTTCTGAAAAAAGCACCACGCGTTCACGGGGCTTGAGACCCATTCGGCGCAAGCGACGACTTACTTCCTCGGTCAGATGTAGCAACTCTGAAAAGGAAAAACGGTGCCATTGCCCGTGGCGCTTGATCTGCAAGGCTGTTTTCTGGGGTAAGCGCGCGGCGCTGCGGGAGAGCAGTTCGGGAATAGTTCCAATCTGCAGGGGAACTGCGGCCACGCTTGCTTCGGCGGGCCGGCTCTCCTGCTCCATTTTTAAAATATATTTCTTGACGCCGGGGATGTGGACGTTTTGGATGTAGTGGCGCCAGTTCAACTCGCGGACGTTGAAGTTGAACAGCCTCTGTTCTTCTGCTGAGAGCGCTTCCCACAAATGCAGAGAATTGTCGATTTCAAAGCTGCACTCGAGGTTCAAATAAGGCTCATAGATCTCCCCATAGTAATAGAGTTTTTCAAAAGCCGCCTTCGTTGCCGAGATTTTCCGCTTTAGCTTTTGAGCTCGTAAAGGAAAACGTTCCAGCGTGCGCTCGGCAGTGGTCAAGGGTACCGATCGCAGGCGGTGTTGGAAACGAAAGGTAGCCCGGTTTGGAAACTTCAGACGCTTGACCTTGATGGGATGTCCATTCTTGTCAAACAGCGGATTCTTAAGAAAGTAACGATAGATCAGATTGTATAGAGCGCCTAGCGTGATGGGGTTGCGCGCCCCGGTGGCTACTTGGTAGATCTGAAGCCCGCCCTTTTCGTGAGTCGCTGGAACTGCCGCCAGAAGCGCGTTGACCACCATGTCGACCGGCACGAGGTCAATAGCGATATTCGGGTTGAGGGGAAGCGATCGAAGGCGACCTTTCCCAATGGCGGCAATCAGCGGATCTGCCATGCGCAAGCCGTCCAGCCAGCCAGGGCTGGGTTCTGCAAGGCTGCTTTCGATTACTGAGGGTCTGATGATCGCAGTCGGCACGTCACCGCGGTTGGCAGCTATCACCTGCTCCCCCAATGCTTTGGTGTAGGTGTACGTGTCGTTCCAGCCGCGCTGCCGGGACCACTTCATCCCTTCTTCCGTCAGCCGGTTCTTGATCCATTTGCGGCGCAGGCTCTCCAGCTTCTCCCTGCGGCGAACATGTTTTCCACCTCGCGATTTGCGGAGGTGGGCCAGGAGCAATTGCTTCAGCCTCCTTTCAAGCTCCGGCGACTGGGATTCCTTATGGACCCGGTGGATCAGGAACTCAATTTGCTCAAGATCTTTTTCAATATCTGTAAACTTACGTTCCGGAAAGGTCTGAAGGCGCTCTTCCCCGGCGGCAGTGTGGTGCAGTGTCTCCGGGATGCTTTCTTTGGCAGATCCACTGACATACGCTGTGGAAATATGGATCAATACGGCTTTGCGACATTCTCTGGCGAATTCGGCCACCCGCTGAGCACTGGTGATATTTTCCGCGAGTGCGTCATCCAGAGGGGCGTCAAAAGAAACCAAGGCTGCGCTGTTAATAATGACGTCAGTGTCTTCAGCGAGCCAGGAGCGGACCTGTGGATCAAGTCCTAACCCTGCCTGGGATATGTCGCCGGTGATGGCTACGAGTTTGTCTCGCAGAAATTCACGCCATCGATCGCCGCGATTGCTCCGGAAGCGCTCGAACACGCTGGATTCAAAAACCTCGCGTTCCAATCTCTCCTGCGGGGTCAAAACCCCTCCACCGAATTGCCTCTTGGGACGGATCAAAAGACAGATGCGCCGCACGTCAGGCGCCACAGAAAGGATCTTCTCGACGATGGCCTGTCCAAGAAAACCGGTGGCTCCGGTAATGAAGATGCCCTTGTTGTCGAAAAAGCGAGCTATTGATTTCATCCTTTCTCTAAAAAGACACCCCTACGGGCATGTTCATACTCCCACATCTCTGAGGTGGGACTATTTTACTTCAACGCACCAAAACCTTAAGGCTTCGGTGCAGTACATGTGCCTCTACCGGCGTTGTGCCGACAAGATCTCCGTCAAGCATTTTCGGAAGGGGGTTCTGGGACTCGATTCGGACCGAACGAGCGCGGACCACGGAGAATGCAGGATGCCGCAAGTGACGGCCGGTATAAACCTTCGGGAAATTTCGCATCAGGCTCCATTTTCCAATAGGGCCTACCAGGACGACGTCAAACATTCCATCGTCGATTTCGGCATCAGGAGCCATGAGCTGCCCCCCTCCGCAATACCGGGCATTTTGGATCAAGACGGAGGTACAGGTTACATCCATCACCTGTTCGTCCAGGGACAAGCGAATGGGAATTTCTTGCATTCGGAACAGAGCCTTATAAACCGCCCCAAAAAAGGCCGGAGAGCCTTTTAACCACTTCATTTGATTGGCTTCTTCGGCCACAGTGGCGGGGAAACCAAGACCCAGAACCAGAACAAAATGGCGATCCCGCTCCCAACCGACGTCAATCAAGCGAACCTTCCCGGAGAGGATAATATCCAACGACTGGGCTACATCGTTGAAAGGAATTCCCAGTGTCCGAGCTAGGTCGTTACCCGTACCCACGGAAATAATACCCAGGACCGACTGCGATGGAATCATTCCGTGAATCACTTCACCGATGGTGCCGTCTCCTCCCATCACTACCAGCAGGGAGGTACCTCCCTGGACCAATTCTCTGGCCAGCCGGGTAGCGTGTCCCGGAGCCTCGGTCAGGCGCAGGTCATAGCTGACCCCCCTTTGCCGCAGCAAGTATCGCAACTGGTCCAGATTGCTGCTGCTTTTCCCATGGCCCGCCGCGGGATTGGCAATGATCTTCATACAATCGATGCAGTATATGAAGCAGGGGTCTGTTCGACTAGGGGAAAATGAATTACAGTAAGGGGCCTGTCCGGCTCTAATTCGTGGTAGCACTAGGCGTGAGGCCGCAGGCAAGCGCGCGGCCGCGAATGGAACGTCGGGTAGAAGGCAAACAAATGAAGATTGGGATTTTGGGTGGAACAGGAATTGAGGGAACCGGTGTGGCTTTGCGTTACGCCCAGGCTGGTTTTTCAGTCGCCATCGGATCACGTTCGGCAGAAAAGGCCCAGGTGCAGCAAAACCAGTTGACCAGGACGTTTGGTAAGGCTCTTTTTTCCAGCGGAGAAAATAAAGAAGTCGCCTCTTCTTGCGACTTGGTTTTTCTGGCGACTCCTTTTGAATTCGCTGCTGATGTCTTGAAATCGTGCCGCTCTTATCTGAGATCGGGTACTGTGGTTGTAGATCTTACAGTGCCTTTGGTGTTCAAAGGCGGCACTGTTGAGGTGATTGACCTTGCTGAAGGCTCAGCCAGCGAGCATCTGGTCCAGTTCATACCGCAGGGAGTTTCGCTGGTAGGCGCTTTAAAGACGGTTCCCGCACACTTGCTGGCCGACATTCACGAACCTCTCGATTGCGACGACTACATTTGCGGCGACTCTGAAGAGGCCAAGAAACGTGTGATTGAGGCAGAAAAACGAATCGAATCGCTGCGGCCCTTGGACGCAGGTCCTTTGAAACAGGCACGAACTCTGGAGCGCATGTGCGCGATGGTCGTCTGGTTCAACCGCAAGTATAAAAGTAAGACCTCACGATTTCGCGTCATTGGGCTGGAAAAGCTGGGGTCTGCCAAACCTGCCGTTTCGAGCGGCTTCACACACTGATCCAGTTTCCATAAACGTCTCATGATGATCACGGCCCTGGCCGGGGGTGTTGGTGGCGCGAAGTTTCTCCTCGGGCTTTCTCGTGTGCTGCCGCCTTCGGATATCACGGTAATCGGCAATACGGGTGATGATATTGAATTGTATGGCCTCCACATCTGTCCGGACCTGGATACGATTGCTTACACCCTTGGAGGTCGCGCCAATCCAGACACGGGCTGGGGCCTGGCCGGAGAAAGCTGGATCTGTCTTCAAACACTTCGCGACTACGGAAGCAATCCCTGGTTCCAACTGGGTGACCGAGATTTGGCAGCGCACCTGTGGCGCACTCAATTGCTTAAGGAAGGACGTACACTCACTGAAATTACTTCTCTCATCTGTAATGCTCTTGGAGTGAAGATCCGCCTGCTTCCAATGACTGACAGCTACGTTCCCACCCGCGTGGTAACCAAGACGGGCGAACGGCTCCACATTCAGGAATATCTGGTCCTTAAACAAAGTCAGCCGATAGTGCGCGAAATCGAATACAGCAATATTGCAGAAGCCCGTGCAGCGGATGCGGTTCTGCAGGCTATTAGCCGTGCCGATATGATTGTAATCTGCCCGAGCAATCCTTTTATTAGCATTGGTCCTATTCTGGCAGTACCAGGCATTCAGCGCGCAATTGCACAGTCGTTAGCACGAGTCGTGGCTATTTCCCCCATTATCGCGGGGCAGGCGTTAAAGGGGCCCGCGGCCAAGATGTTACAAGAGTTAGGGTTCGGTGTATCGGCCGCAGCCGTGGCACGATATTACCAGGACTTGGCGGATGTCTTTGTCCTGGATTGGAAGGATAAGGACCTTTGTTCTGAAATAGAAACCCTGGGAATGCGCCCCGTTCTTGCCCATACAATAATGAATACAATAGAAGATAAGATCGCCGTGGCACGAAAGGTACTTGAAATCGCGTGAAAATAGTCCTCCTTCCCATCAAGAATCCTGTTCGGGCCAAGCAGCGTATGGCCGCATGGCTTTCTCCCCAACAGCGGGAAAGGCTTTGGTGGGCCATGATCCAGGACGTGACGCGGGCTTTGTCCAAATCCCGAAGTGCGGATTGGGTGGTGGTTGTCAGCCAGAGCAGAAGAGTCCTTCAACATGCGCGGAGGCAGGGCTGGGTCACTCTTTGTGAGTATGAACAAATCTCGCATAGTCATTCTGTCGACTGCGCAGCATCAATCCTGCGCCAAAAAGGCGTCACCACGTTGTTACAAATTCCGTGCGACATCCCACTTCTTGAAGCTGCTGACGTGGACAATCTGTTGAAAACTGAACTGGTGGAGCCGGCCGTTGTCCTGGTGCCGTCGCAAGACCGCCAGGGCACCAATGCGTTACTGCGAACTCCGCCCGATCTGTTTTCCTCACAGTTCGGAGAAAACAGTTTTGTTTTACACCAGGAGATTGCCCGGGAGGCAGGAGCTGCCGTCAGTATCGTTGAGAATCCGCGCATCGCTCTGGACCTGGACGAACCGTCCGACCTCCTGGAGTTTTACAAAATAGGTAGTCATACTTCCACGTATCAGGTGATTAATGAAATGGGTTTGCACGAAGGGCTGTGCACAAAAAGCTGTTCGACCGGGCCGGAGCTTAAATGAGGGTCCCCGACATACGGGTGATTGCAATACCCGGAATTCCTGAAATCAAGGAAAATGACGATCTTGGCGATTTGATTTTTGGATCCGCAACCGGCGCGGGCTTGCACGTTCAGGCCAAAGACATTTTTGTGGTTGCGCAAAAGATTGTTTCCAAAGCGGAAGGCAGATTGATTCGCCTGAGCGATTGTACCCCTTCTCCGACTGCCGCCGATTGGGCGCAAGTCTATGGGAAAGATCCCAGAAGAGTGGAAATCGTCCTGGGACAGGCCCGGCGAATGGTTCGGATGGAAAAAGGACTTCTCATCGCTCAAACCCATCATGGGTTTATCTGTGCCAATGCCGGTGTTGACTCCTCGAATGTTCCGCCCGGGATTGTCTCCTTACTCCCCGAGGATCCGGATCGCTCTGCAGAACGAATCAGAACCGGTTTGGAGATTCGATCAGGCGTTCCTGTGGCCGTCATTATTTCCGATACTTTTGGACGACCGTGGAGAGAAGGCATTACCAACATTGCTATTGGCGTGTCCGGGCTCCATCCTCTGCTGGACTACCGTGGTCAGAGGGACAGTTACGGGCAGATGCTTGAAGCCACTGTCATCGCGATAGCTGATGAACTGGCGGGTGCCGGTGAGCTCGTGATGGGCAAAACCAGCCGGTTGCCAGTAGCTTTGATCCGCGGGTTTGATTTTCAACCCGGCTCCGGAAGCAGCAAGGATCTGATAAGACCGGAGGAACGGGATCTTTTCAAGAATTAAACGGTTTTCCATGAACCGGGAAACAAGTGCGGCTTGGCATTATCACAATCTGACTAAACATTCCTATGAGAGTGTCCGCAAGGACCGGCATTACCTCGATTGGGAAACCCAACCTTTACCGTTTAAAGTCTACCCAGACCTGCCGCCCATTCCCTTGCCTCGAGAATGGGAAGAGCTTCGATCGAGCGCTCTAGCAGCGTTAAATCCCTCGCCTGTCGGTGACGATAAAGCGCCCACCTTGACGGATCTTTCCGCTCTTCTTTATTTTTCGGCGGGAATACTGAAGAGCAGGAGGTATCCAGGTGGAGAAATGTTTTTCCGAGCGGCCTCCTGTACCGGGGCTCTTTACGAGATTGAGATTTACCTGGTCTGTAGAGACCTGGAAGGATTAAGAGCCGGTGTTTATCATTTCAACCCCGGGGATTTCAGTCTTCGCCTGATGCGTCCCGGCGATTACCGAGGACTGATTGCATCTGCCGCCGGAGACGAGCCCTCCTTGCTTTACGCCCCTGTCGTTCTTATCTTCTCCGGTACTTTTTGGCGCAACGCCTGGAAATACCGGAACCGCACTTACCGTCACTTTGGATGGGACAACGGCACTATTCTCGCAAACACGCTTGCCGTGTCTGTTGGATACGGTCTGTCGACGAAAGTGGTGCTTGGTTTTGAGGATGAAACGCTGAACGAGCTGCTGAACCTTGATGTGAAACGCGAAGTTGTGTTGAGTTTGGTATCCCTTGGGAGAGATCGCGACACGGTGTTGGGGCGAAAGCAGACTTTGGAGCCGCTTAAGCTGGGTGTCGTCGCACAAAAAGGAGAGATCGATTACCCCGAGATGAGGCAAATGCATTCTGCGACGTTTCTGACGAGCGCTCAGGAAGTGGCGGAATGGAGAAGTCATCACTACTCTCCTAAGCACCCGGCTCCGCAGGGCGAGTCCTTCAGGCTTGCACCGGCGCCTGTCGAAAAATATCCCGATTCTGTTGAAAGAGTAATCAGCCGCCGGGGCTCGAGCCGGAGCTTCCAACGCAAGTCCATCACTTTCGAGCAATTCTCCACGATACTCCATTACGCTTCCCTAAATCTGTGGGCTGATTTTCTGAGTTCGAGCGGCACGCTAAACGACTGGTACCTCATTGTGCATGACGTGGACGGGGTCCAGCCGGGTTCTTACTTTTTTCACCGCGACCGGAGGGCCATTGAACTTTTGAGGACTGGTAACTTCCGCAACCTCGCTGGCCGCCTGGGCCTGGAGCAAGCGTTGCCTGCAGATGCCGCCTTCGATGTGTTCTTTTTATCGGATCTCCATGCCGTCCTGGAAGCGCTGGGTAATCGCGGCTACCGAGCAGCTCAGCTCGAGGCGGGGATCCTGGGCGGCAAAATCTATCTGGCGTCGTATGCGGTACATCTGGGAGCCACGGGTCTTACTTTTTATGATGATGAAGTGGCGGACTTTTTCTCTCCACATGCTCGCGGCAAGAGCGCCATTTTCTTGATGGCTTGCGGTCCCGGCCGCAAGCGGCCGTCGGCTTTCTGACACGCTGCGCTAGTAGCAGAATAACCGGGCCGCAGGGCAGATTTGAATGACCTTGTTCCTGCGTTGGACGCTGCGACCTAGCAGCCGATACTCACAAGGCACACAGCGACGCCAGAGACCCCGCACTCTCTTCAAATGGATTTTTTTCAACACGCCGCTTTGTTCGCCGCCAATCAAGGCACCAATCCATTCCCTAGCAGCCTGCCGTCTTTGTGAACGCTTTAAGTGTACGCAATCCAGTCCGTACCAATGGGGATTGGTTGCCAGAAGCTGGGACCCCGTACGTTCAGCAAGTTGGATCAGCCCGGCCTCCAGGCGCTCCGCACCTTCACAAACTCCCTGTTGGGCGACCGGATGGAACGGGTAAATGACGCGGCGGACCAGTTGATATTTCCATGCCGGCAGCATGCGGACCCGATCCGCGGTAAGTTGAGTCAAAGCCACCTTGGCCCCCACGTCCCGCAGGGGTTTAACAACAGCTTCCACCCATGCAAGTACCGTCTCCACCGGCACGCCGTACACGAGATCATTTCCTATGTCGGTCAGTAAAGCAAAACAGTCAACAGAGCCCGCTTCTCTCGCTTCCCTAGCGACTGTTTCTGTCAAGGAACTCCGGCAGATTCCGGGAAAGGACATTCCCGGAAAACCGGCATGCATTCCGTAAGATCTCCCCGGACCATGCGCCACATGGAAGTGCACATGCTTTCCTTCAAGCCAGCCAAGTGCATGTTCCAGGAAGGTCCACAACGACCAGGTCACATTGCTGGCGCCGGCAATTACAAAAATGACCGGCGGCGTTTGAAGCGAAGTTCCTTCCACGCACAATCCCCTTTCATCTTGCGAGGGAAAGCCCCCCTGTCAGAAGCGCATGGTGGCACCTGGTATTGACAGTCCGGTATCGTAGTAAGAGGTCTAAAAAAGGAGAGAGAAGCCATGACCAATGAAGAGCTGAAAAAATACCTTGATTTGTTTAAGAAACGTGCGTTTGCAAGTATGGCTACGCTCATGGAAGACGGACAACCTCAGGTGACACCGGTCTGGTGTGACTACGATGGTGCGCACGTGCTGGTCAATTCCGCAAAAGGAAGAAAGAAGTATCTCAACATTCGCAGGGACCCGCGTGTCTCCCTTGCCATTATGGACCCAGACAATCCTTACCGTTACGTGGAAATCCGGGGCCGTGTCGTCGACATTGTCGAAAAGGGCGCCAAGGAGCACATCGACAAGATGGCTCAGAAATACCTGGGTGTGGAAAAGTACCCATACGCCCAACCGGGCGAAGAACGCATCATCTACAAAATTCAGCCTGAGCACATTTCCTCAATGGCGTAGGTTAAACCCCAGGGTACGCTCCCCGAAATTCAACGTACTCCGGAGGGGGAATACGGGAGGAAGACTGGCTAGCTCAGGATTCTGTAGCACAGCCGTATTGGTTTCACGCGCAAGGAGATTATCTTCCGGCAGGAACGAACTTTTTTGCGTAGCGGAAACCTTCCGTCCTGGTTAGCTGGTTATACGATCCGAAGCGGCTGGTCTCCTCATCCGAAATTCGGTCCAAAGGCTCCAGGATGGTCGAGTCCTCTTCATCAAATCGGTGGAGTATTCGGTAAAGTGTGGAGCGCTCCGCCGGAATGCGCCGGGAGTCTCGAATGAAACGTCGGAGGTCGCGCGGACGCACCAGTTGGCCGTGCGTAGCCCCTGCGGCTGTGGAAATGCTTTCATTAATCAACGTCCCGCCAAAATCATTGGCGCCCGCCGCGAGACAGGCTTGCGCCAACTTAAGCCCCTCCTTGACCCATGAGACCTGGATATTCGGGATGTCGCGGTTGAGTACCAGTCGCGCAACGGCATGAACCTTCAGCACCTCTATGCCGGTGGGTCCGGGACGTACCCCTTTAATCAAGCCATCCGTGTACAGGGGAGCCTCTGTGTGGACGAAGCTCAGGGGGACAAATTCCGTAAAACCACGGTGCCGACGCTGCAGATCCCTAAGGAGCACGAGATGGGCGGCCACGTGCTGTGGAGTTTCTACGTGCCCGTACATGATAGTGCAAGTAGTCGGGATTCCCAGTGCATGGGCCGTGGTCACGATGTCGATCCATTGCTGCGTTGTGATACGGCCGGGGGAAATTCGATTGCGCACCTCGTCATCGAGAATTTCAGCCGAGGTTCCCGGCAAGCTTCCTACCCCCGCGTTCTTCAGCTCCCCTAAATACTCTGCATAACTCAGCCCGGAGCGATGACACCCGTAGAGCACTTCCTCGGCCGAAAAGGCGTGTATGTGAATTTCCGGCACAGCTTCTTTGAGGGTACGGCAGAGCGAAATGTAAAAATCACCCGGCATATCTGGCGGGAGACCTGCCTGAACGCAAATTTCCGTGGCTCCAAAATCAAGCGCCTCACGCGCTCTCCTTACAATTTCTTCGGTCGGAAGAAAGTAGCCTTCCTGGCTGCGGTAAGTTCTGCTGAATGCACAAAAACTGCAGCGCTTGACGCAGACGTTGGTAAAATTTACGTTGCGGTTGACCACATAGCTGACCACATCTCCAGAGGTTTCCTTCCGCAGATGATCTGCCGTCATGAGCAAAATGTAAAAATCCAGCCCGTCGGCATTGAGAAGTTCCGCAGCCTGATGCACACCTATATCTTTTCCTTCCAAAGCCTGCTCGAGCGAACGGGCCACGGGCATCGTGGCAGCTGAGAGCAGACGATCGACGACAGTCATTTTGATTCCTCTCTATGCGTGAACGGCCGACGCCGGGTAACCGGAACTGTCGGCCTGAGATCTCAATTTTTGCACCAGAGCCCAGGGAAGAAAATCCGGCGTGTCCATAAAGTACGCAGGGTAAACGGGAAAACGCGGCCGCAGCTTAAAACCCTGGGCCTCTACGGAACGGCGCAGCTCATCGAGATGAGGCCAGGGGGCTTCAGGATTGACGTAATCAATAGTGACCGGAGAGATGCCTCCCCAGTCGTTAATGCCTGCTCTCAGATAGATTAAATATCCGGCATCCGGATCAGCCAGGTTGGGCGGGACCTGAACATTCATTTCCGCTCCCAGTATGATGCGAGCCCAGGCCACGGTTTGAAGGAATTCTTCCACAGAGGCCTCATCAGCTCCGTCCATCCGGGTGTGAGGCTTGGCTCGAAAATTTTGGATAATCACTTCTTGAATATGACCATAGCGTTCGTGCAAAGAACGGATTGCCTGCAAGCTTTCAATACGGTCTTCTTCTGATTCACCAATTCCCACCAGAATGCCGGTGGTGAAGGGAATCCTAAAAGCGCCGGCCAACTCAAGAGTTTTTAACCGAACTTCAGGCCTCTTGCTGGGCGCATGTTCGTGAGCTCCACCCGTTTCCAGTAATTTCCGACTCGTGCTCTCCAGCATCAAACCCAAAGAAACATTGACTTTCTTTAAGGCAACCAGTTCGTTCCGCGTGAGTGTCCCAGGATTGCTGTGCGGGAAGAGCGAGGTCTCCTCCAAAATAAGTCGGCACATCTCATACAGATACTCGTGGGTGCTCTCAAACCCGCGCTCCTTCAGCCATTGGCGTGCCTCAGGGTATCTTTCCTCGGGCCTCTCCCCTAGAACGAAGAGGGCTTCGGTGCATCCATGAGCCTCCCCCGCGCGGGCCACCGCCAAAACTTCTTCAGGGGTCATGTAGAGACGATCTGCGGTGCGGGGACTCACACGAAAAGTACAGTAGCTGCAGAAGTCGCGGCAAAGACGCGTCAACGGGATGAAAACTTTGGGGGAGTAGCTGAGAACTCTCCCCTTCCCCCGGTCCCGCAGTTCACTTGCCTTTGAGCAAAGCTCCTCCGTCTTGGAAGACACCTGTAGAGGGAAGCTGAATGACTTCATAAGCGATGAATTTTATCAGTCCTGTGACGAGAGGTACAGCGAGGGGATTCAAACAAGAAAACCGTGTGTTTCTATAGAGCGTCCAAATGATCATCGCTTCTGACGTTAGAGCCGCGGCCTTGAGGATTTCGTATTTGAGATTTCAAGGAGGCCAAACGCTGGCAAAAGGAGCGGGTGCTATAATTTCAACTTTCCTGGGTGGAGGCACTTCTCGTCTGGTGACGGGCCTGGTCTTCAAAACCAGTCGGGTTGCGGCGAGAGTCGTGACCGGTGGGTTCGATTCCCATGTGCCTCCGCCAACCCTGAAAGCAGCCGGTTGCATGAGAATCAGCAAAAGCCCTCCTAAACAGCCGCGGAGCCCACACGAACGGATGTTTCCGGTACCGCTCAACCGAGCATCGTAGGAAATTGGAGTTGATTTGACCTGTAGTGACTCCAGACTGAGTTAATTGAGAAGGAGTCTGGACAAATCGGTCCCCTTGGGGCTTGGACAAACGCCACACCGCAGGGGACTCGTTTGAATCTGTGCCCCCTTTTGGGAAACGAAGAGAATCAGGCTGGCGTACTCAATAGGATATGCGTTTTTTCAGCGTTACGGTCTTGGTTTTGGGAATTTGGACAAGCCGGACTGACGCGGCAAAGCCGCCACGGGATGCACTTGTCGAGCAGCGGCGAATCATCGCCCTCCCGGTCACTGAGAAAGTCGCACTGGATGGCGAACTGAATGAGGCTGCCTGGAAACGAGCCGAGCCCGCTACCGACTTCCTTCAAATCGAACCCCGACACGGCGATCCGTCTACTGAACGCACGGAAGTTCGCATCCTCTACGACGACACCAACTTGTATGTGGGAGCCTTTTGTTTTGATTCCACCGGAAAGGACCAGTTCGTTGTACAAGACGTGAACGAGGATTTCATGGTCTGGGAAAGCGATTCCTTTCAAATCATGTTGGACACCTTGAACGACAACCGCAACGGCTTTACCTTCAGCACCAATCCGGAAGGCGCCCGTGCCGATACGCAAGTGGGCAATGACGGGACGACCTTAAATCGAGACTGGGACTCTGTTTGGTACGTCAAAACAAAAAAGACTTCCTCCGGCTGGCAATTTGAAATGGCGATCCCGTTTAAGACGCTCCGTTTTCGGAGCAGGGAAACGCACGTGTGGGGTGTTAATTTTTTGCGACGTATCCGCCGTAGGAATGAGGAGGCGATCTGGTCGCTGCCTCCGCGTCCTCATGGCGTGAACCGGGTCTCCGAAGCAGGTGTGCTGGAAGGCATTCAAGGCGTTGAGCAGGGACGTAATCTGTACGTCAAACCTTATCTCGCCATTCCAGTGACCCGCAGAGAAAGGGACGATGTCGATTTTGTTCCCGATGTGGGATGGGATCTCAAGTACGGCGTGACCTCACAATTAACCCTGGACCTGACCGCCAACACCGATTTTTCGCAGGTCGAGGCCGACGAGCAACAGGTTAACCTGACGCGATTTAGCCTTTTCTTTCCGGAAAAACGCGAATTTTTCCTGGAAAACTCTCAAATCTTTCAGTTCCGACAACGGATGTCCTTTGGGGCGGGGCGTTCAGGAAGCCAGCGCGAACTCATTCCTTTTTTCAGCCGTCGCATTGGCGTCTCCAAGGGACAAATTGTTCCCATTTTAGGTGGTGTACGGTTGACGGGGCGGCTTGGCAGCGATTTAAACTTAGGATTTTTGTCCATGCAAACCGATCAGACTGCGATCTCACCTTCGACCAACTTCTCAGTACTGCGGCTGCGTAAGGACCTTTTCCGCAACTCGGACATCGGCGGGATCTTAATCAATAAGGAAGAAGAAGGAGGACACTTCAACCGCACCTTGGGCATGGATGCAAACTTCCATTTTTTCCGTTATCTGGATGTCTGGTCTTACGTGCTCAAGACCCGCAGCCCTGGAAGTGAGGGAGATGATATGGCCGGGAATGTACGCGTGGCCTGGATCGACCGACTTTTTGACCTGGAGGGTTCTTTCCTTTCCATTCAAGACAACTTTGACCCAGAGGTCGGATTCGTCCCAAGACACGGTATTCGCAAAACCCGCGCCGACTTAGCACTGACACCGCGGCCCGGGGACGCGATTCCCTGGATCCGCGAGATTCAGCCCGCCTTCCATATCAACTACATTACGGATCAGAACAATCGTCTGGAAACGCGTGAATTGGACGCCTCAATAAATGTCACATTCCAAAACGGAAGCAATGTGCTTTTCTCACGAGAGTCCACATTGGACCGCCTTTCGTCCAACACCGTCATCCTGGGCGAGACAATTGCTCCTGGCGATTACCGTTTTCGATCTTACTTGGGGGAGCTTTCCTCGGATCAAAGCCGCATACTAAGCGGTACCTTGCGCCTTCAGAAAGGTGATTTTTACGGCGGCGAGAAAGGCTCGTATTTTTTGGAAGGACGCTTTCGTCCCAACCCTTATTTTGGCGTAGAGTTCACCTGGGATAAAAACAAGCTGGAGTTCTCCTCCAGACATTTTTCGACCGACTTGATTACGGGCCGTGTGAGTTACTCGCTGTCTACCAATCTTTTTTTAAACGCCTTAGTGCAATACAACAGTGAGCTTCGGGAAGTTTCAAGCAACATTCGGTTGAACTACATTTATCGGCCTTTGAATAATTTTTTCCTGGTCTATAACGAACGACGTTCTTCCACCGGCGAGGTTCTGGAGCGTGCTCTGACCGCAAAGCTGACTTACCTCTTGAGTTTTTAGTTTAGGGTCGTCAGCCCACCGTCAGATCCCCGCATCCCGGTTGTTCACAATCACCGAATACAAGGAGCACGTCAGTGAAGCCGCCGCACCCGGAATTGGATCCTTTATACTGAATGAATGAATATCAGAAGAGAGTGGCTTAAGGCCGAACTTCATGCCCATACCCTCGAGGACCCCATAGATGGAGGGCGAATTGTTTCCCACTCGGCCCACCAACTGATTGATGAAGCGGCGCGTCAGGGTTTTGATGTGCTGGCAATTACCAATCACGATCAGATGCTTTTTACGCCTGAGTTGGAAGCTTATGCTGCGCATGCCGGCATCATTCTGATTCCAGGAGTTGAGGCGACACTGGAGGGCAAGCACTTACTTTTATATAACTTCCAGGATTACACTCCGGATTGGAATAGCTTTGAAGCGGTCAGGCGGAGCAAGGGTCCGAATCAACTGGTTATTGCCCCCACCCATTTTTCCCGTCCTTGAGTTGCCTGTGGAGTGAATTGCACAAGAACGCCGACTTGATTGATGCGGTCGAGTACAACCATTTCTATCTTTCCTGGTTGAACTTCAATTATCGTGCCGCCCGCGCCGCCCGCCGGCTCCAGCTGCCGTTGGTTGGTAATTCGGACGTCCACGAGTTGTCACAGCTTGGCTGGACGTTTAGCAAGATTCGGGCTGGAAAAAATCTCATGGCAGTGATGGCTTCCATTCGCGCAGGCGAAGTCCGCGTGGAAACCCAGCCGCTGAACACCCGATTCATGTTGCGACTGACGCTCAGCATTGCCCGGAGCCGTTTTGGTCGAGCTTTGCGGACCGAGATGGGACGCCAGGCATCCGTCGAACAGGCATAATCCATTCAAGCATCCGCCCTTCGCTTCAGTTATGGCCCTCTTTCGTGTAAGTTAGCGCCGTAGCGAATGGCACTGTTCCCGACCCATGCTTGCCCGGCCGGGCAGAGGCCCGATGTCAAGGATTTAAGAGATGGTCAAGAACCGCCTCTTGACGGTTGCTTCTTTGGCGCGTTGCATCGATCATACGTTGTTGCGCCCGGATGCAGACCGAGGCGCTATCGAAAGACTTTGCGAGGAAGCGATACGCTTTCAGTTTGCAGCCGTATGCGTTAACCCCTACTGGGTGCCGCTTGCCCGCAGGCTTCTGACCGCATCTGCGGTAAGAGTATGCACCGTAGCCGGATTTCCTCTGGGTGCCTGTCCTGTCGACGTAAAATGTTACGAGGTTCGACGGGCTATTTCTGATGGGGCTGCTGAACTGGACATGGTGATTAATATCGGGGTGTTAAAAAGCGGCGAAGACCGGGTAGTCCACGAAGAGATTTGCAAGGTGGTTGAGTTGTGCCATTCTCAGCAGGCCCTCTGCAAGGTGATTATCGAGACTGCATTTCTAAATGATGATGAAAAAATAAAAGTCTGCCGTATGACGAAAGAAGCCTGCGCTGATTTTGTCAAGACGTCGACTGGGTTTGGTCCCAGTGGAGCAACCACTGCGGACGTGAGCCTCCTGCGGTCAGCGGTGGGCCCAACCATGGGAATTAAGGCCGCCGGTGGAATCCGCGATTTGCAGTGTGCGCTGGGAATGCTGGAGGCGGGAGCCACGCGCATCGGGTCCAGCGCCGGCGTCAAGATTATGGCAGAAGCCACTCAAACCGGCCTGAGATGACGAAATCAAAAACAATTCCCGTGGCTATTCAGGGAGAACGCGGCTCTTTTAGCGAAGAGGCGGCTATCCGTCTTCTGGGCAAGAATGTGGAGGTCCATTGTTGTGAACATTTTGAGGACGTATTCCGGGCCGCGGAAAAAAGGCGGGTGCGTTATTGCGTCATTCCTATTGAAAACTCCTTGGCCGGATCGATTTATAAAAGTTATGACCTACTTTTGCGCTATCACCTGCAGATCGTCCGGGAAGTGAACGTTCGAATCCGGCACAATCTGATCGCGTTGCCGGGTGTTTCCTTCCAGCAGATTCGTACCGTCATGTCGCACCCGGTGGCGCTCGACCAGTGCGAAAAATTTTTTGAACGCTACCCCCGTCTGATCCGTCAAAGCGCGTACGACACGTCGGGAAGCCTAAAGAAAATTGTGGAACAGCAGTGGCGAGATTGTGCGGCCATTGCAGGGGAAAGGGCTGCCAAGTACTACGGCGGGGAGATCCTGATGGCTGGCATCGAAGACAACCGGGAGAACTTTACCCGTTTTTTTCTGCTTTCTTCTGAACCAGAGGTGCTTACCAACGCCGACAAAATGTCCATCGTGTTTAGTTTTTCAAATGCCCCCGGCGCTTTGTTTAAGAGCCTGAGCGTTTTTGCCCTTCGTGAGATCGATTTGACGAAAATCGAATCCCGGCCCATCCATGGCCGGCCCTGGGAATATTTGTTCTACATCGATTTTCTGGGGAAAATGGAGGATCCCAAGATCCAAAACGCTTTAAATCATTTGCGCGAATTCACTGAGTTTCTGGAGGTGCTGGGCTGCTATCCGCGTGATTCAAGACAGAGAAAAAAGCGGATGTGAGGGATTGCTATAATTATCGGCGTAAGCAAGTGCAGGGAGGAAGCATGGATAACGAGGATAGGGAACGGTTCCAACCGCTGAGCAAACGCAGGGAAGAAGAAGAATACTTCCTTCAAAGCGACGTGGAGTTAGTGCGCAAAATGCGCCGCAAGCTCGATCAGGAACGCGAGGCAAAGCGACTGAGCCAGGAACAGGAGTTGCATTGGCAGCGCTGTCCCAAATGCGGCGGACAGATGATTGAAAGAGAAGAAAACAAGGTCAAGATCGACATCTGCGAGCGCTGCGGAGGCTTGTTTCTGGATAAGGGTGAATTGGAAATCATATTGAAGATGAAAGATACCTTTCTTGACCGGCTGTCACGGCGTGTTGACAGCTTTTTCACCCGTGGTTTCGACATCAAACGTACAGATTGAGGCCGCACTTAGACCGGCGATTTAAAGGGTAGGGCGTGTCGATCTTAAAACGGCTGCTGGGTGCCTCCGAACGCACAACAGCATCTGAATCGCAAGAGACAGAGACAGTTCGCAAAATAGCCAAGGCTCTGGATCAGTTGGAAGTCTCCCGCGCCCGCTATATTGCAGCCTTTGCTTATCTGCTGGGACGCGTAGCCCATGCCGACACGAAAATCAGCGATAAAGAAACTTATGAAATGGAGCGTCTGGTCAGGGAACGCACGCAGCTTCCTCCAGAGCAGGCGGTTCTGGTGGTCGAGATTGCAAAAAATCAAAACCGATTGTTTGGAGGCACGGAAAATTTCTTGGTGACCCGTGAGTTAAATCAGGTCGCAACGCTCCAGGAGAAGCTGGCGTTGGCCGATTGTCTTTTTGCGATTGGCTCTTCTGATCATACGATTTCCGCACAGGAGGAAAGCGAGATCCGTCAAATCTGCAGTGAACTGAAGATCGACCGCAAAGATTACGTCGCACTCCGTTCGCGCTATCGCGATCATCTCGAGGTCTTGCGAAAAGCTCCGGAGTAAATACAAGAAAACGGCGAAGGCGCGCAGATCGCGTAAGGCTCCGGCCACTCCATAGTGGCGTACTTTGAAGCATCGCCAGCAGCCGCCCCCCGGCCTTCGTGAGTGGAATCAAGGGGAAAACATCTTAAGCATTACCGGAGAAATTTGGCAGGGACGTGGTTGATGCAAGGGGGCAAAGTTGGTAAGATGACGCTTTTTTGAAGAAAGAGGGATTTTGCGCGAATGAAGCGGACCTATCAACCGAACAATAGAAAACGGCGAAAGACTCACGGGTTTCGCGAACGGATGAGCAGCGCTAAAGGAAGATTGGTTTTGAAACGAAGACGCGCAAAAGGGCGGAAGAGGTTAACGGTGAGTGGCTGAGGCGCGCTCGAGGTTTTTCCGTCAGGAACGCCTGCAAAACCGCCGCGATTTTTTAGAGATTTACGAGCGAGGGGACAGAATCCACACCCCTCATTTTGTTTTGTACGTACTGGAGAATAGGCTTTCTCACCATCGCCTTGGCGTTACCGTCTCCAGAAAACTCGGAAAACCGGTGCGACGCAACCGAATCAAACGCCGCCTCCGCGAGATCTTTCGGATGCAGAAAGATGTTCTGGCGGTTCCCTGCGACCTGGTGGTCAATGCAAAACGGTCTGCAGGTACCGCTTCCTTTGAAGAACTGAGCACCCAGTTCGTACACGCTCTCCAGAAGTGGATGCGGAAAAGGGAGGTCTTGTGAAGTTTCCCCTCCTGTGGCTTCTCGGGTGTTATCAAAAAGTGATTTCGCCACTGCTCCCGCAGTCGTGCCGTTTTTATCCTTCTTGTTCGGCATACATGGTGGAGGCAATCAAAAGGCGCGGGACTATGGTGGGTGTTTACCTCGGCATACGGCGTCTCCTGAGGTGCCATCCCTGGCATCCGGGTGGACATGACCCGGTACCGTAGACACATGGGCAACGGGAATCAAAACGAAAGCGGGAATGAACGAAGGCTTCTCCTCGCCATTGTGCTCTCCATGGCGGTGTTGTTTTTAACACCCTATTTGTACCGGTGGTTTTTCCCCTCGCTGGCCCCCAAGCCGGAGCCGAAACCAGAAGTCAGCATAAAGGCCCCACCCGCCGACTTTGAAAAAAGCGCCACGCCTCTTGCCGAGCCCTTGAGTGCAGTCTCTTTATCAGCGACGTCTGCCCAGCCGCAGGTCATTGAAATTGAAAACAGCGAACTCATCCTGCGCTGGAACAGCGTGGGTGCCGTTTTGGAAAGTGCTGTCCTGAAAAACTATCTGGTGCGGGTCGATGAGCCGACTTCAGCAGAGGAAAAGTGGATTCCCCGGCGTCTCCAAATGATTCCGCAGGGATTGCCGAAGACATTTCCCCGGGTCTTGGCAGTGCGTGTCGCGGATTCAGCGGTCCAGCGCAAGTTGGATTACGCGATTTATGAAGTCGTGGGCGCTTCAGGCAAGCGGATGAAGGCGCCAGCTCAAATTACGTTCAGTTATTCGGATGGGAAGATTCAAGCCGTCAAGAGGGTGGTCGTCCCCGCCGCGGGCTACTCCCTCGAGGTCACGGCGGAAACCAGGAACGACGGTCAGCGGCTTCCGAGTTCTGTTTTTCTTGGACCCGGTATCGGTGATCTTGACCCTTCCTCGATGGACGACTTTCGTGACCCTCGGCTTGTCCACTATGCGTCAGGCAAGGTGATCCGTTATTCAGCCGATGATCTGGAAGAAGGAGCTCAAACTCTGGAGGTGGATGCGCGGTGGGCGGGTCTGGAAACTCATTATTTTAGCTACCTGGTTTTGAGCCCCAACGGTATCCGGAGCCTGCGCTTGAATCGCAGCCTCTGGAAGTGGAAAGACCCCAAGGGTCAGGAGCAGCAGACACCCTTGCTGAGTGCAGAAGTGGGACTCAGGGATTCCCGCTTTGTATTTTTTGCGGGTCCAAAGGACGGGGGCATTCTTCAGAGTGTAGATGGGACCTTGAACGATCTCATCAACTACGGCTGGTTTGCCTTTCTGGTGTGGCCGCTTCTGGTCAGCCTGAAGTTCATCCACCAGTACATCCATAACTACGGGTGGGCCATTATCATTTTGACCTTCATCATCAACCTCGCGCTGTTCCCTCTTCGTTACAAGCAGATGGTCTCCATGAAGAAGATGGCGGACCTGCAGCCCAAGTTGAAGTCCATTCAAGAGAAATACCGGCGCATGAAACGTACGGATCCGCGACGTGCTCAAATGAACGTGGAGGTTTCCGAATTATACCGTCTTCATGGTGTGAACCCCCTGGGGGGCTGTTTGCCGCTGTTGATTCAAATGCCGTTTTTATTTGCGTTTTACTCCATGCTCGCCAGCTCAATAGAGCTTCGCGGGGCGCCTTTTATCGGCTGGATTCAAGACCTTTCCAGATATGACCCTCTGTACATCACCCCGATCGTCATGGGCGCTACCATGGTCATTCAACAGATGATGACACCGGGGGGGACTGCAGATCCGACACAACGACGCATGATGATGATTCTACCCGTCGTCTTTACCTTTATGTTTCTGAACCTTTCCAGTGGTCTAGTCCTTTATTTTCTGTTCAGCAACGTGTTTGGTATGATGTTTCAATATTTGTTTCAAAAATGGAATCCGGAATTGGCTCCGGCCAAACCTTCAAAGAAAGTCAGTGAGTCGAAGAAGCAATCATGACAGAGGAGAACGTAAGAATCCTCGATGAAGTAAGTGATTTTTTTAAAAAGCTGCTCAAAGCAGCCCACCTGGATCTGCAGTTCCGGTGTGAGCCCGAGGACAGCGTCATCCATATACGGTTGCACGGTCGTGACGCCGGCATGGTCTTAAGCAACAACGCCCGCCTGCTCTATGCCATCAATCACCTGCTGATCCAGAGTTTTAGCCGCCCCCATAAGGATCGCTATACGTTTCTCGTGGACTGCAATGAATATCGATCCACCCGTGAGCTCGAGCTGCAACTGATGGCTCAAAAGGCCGCTGAGAGGGTGAAGTCCTCCGGAACGCGCCTGCCGCTGCAGCCGATGCCGGCAGTGGAACGAAGGGTAATCCATATGGCGCTGGCCGAGGAGCCGGGCGTCAAGACTGCCAGTGAAGGAACGGGTGAATTCCGCCGCGTGGTAATCCTCCCTGCTCAGTAGTGAGCGGATTTGTGGCGGCCTTCCAAGCCGGTTTGCCCAAGCCGTGCCAACCCGCTTCCACTCATGGACCACTCTGAGACTGCCCGAACAGCCCAACAGCAGAAGCCATCAATGCACTCGGAAACGATCGCCGCCATCGCGACCCCTTTGGGCCGTGGGGCCCTCTCCATGGTGCGCGTCAGTGGTTGGGAAACCCGCCGGCTCCTTTCTAGATGTTTTGTCCCTCATTACGCGGGCTTGCGTCCCCGTAGAGCAACGCTGGGATCCTTCCTGGCTGCCTCGGGTGAAAAGCTGGACCAGGTGGTGGTGACGTTTTATCCCAGCCCTGCCTCCTACACCGGTGAAGACGTGGCTGAAATCTGCTGCCACGGCAGTCCGGTCATCGCGCGTCAAATCCTCGCGAGTTTGCTGGCGGAGGGGAGCAGGCTGGCGCAGCCAGGCGAGTTTACCTTTCGTGCTTTTGTTAACGGCAAGATGGATCTTGCTCAAGCCGAAGCGGTGCGTGACCTGATCGACAGTCAAACGGCTTTTCAGGCCCAACTGGCCCGCGAACAGTTGCAGGGAGCACTTTCCCAAAAGCTAAGCCCCATGAAACAAGAGCTGATCCGTGTACTGTGCCACATGGAAACCACCATTGAATTCGTCGAAGATCAGGTGGAACCTCGTGCCCGGGAAGAGCTGCTCCAGAAGGTTCGTGCCGTCGAACAGACCTTGGCCCATCTCGAAGAAAGTTTTCGATGGGGAAAGATGGTGCATGAAGGACTCGTCCTGGCGATCGCAGGTCGGACAAATGCAGGAAAGTCTAGTCTTTTCAATGCTTTACTTAAAGAAGAACGGGCAATTGTTACGCCCATTCCCGGCACGACTCGGGACGCTTTGTCGGAATCGATTTCACTGGAAGGAGTTCCGGCGCGCCTGATCGACACTGCGGGCATTCGAGAGACAAGTGACACGGTGGAGAGCCTTGGCGTGCGTAAATCGTTGGAACAGCTGAAAGCCTCCGATCTGGTTCTTTTCATCCTGGATTCGAGTGAGGAGTTCACTGAAGAGGACGCGTGTGTCTGGCGTCAGCTCCGGGAGCAGGCGTACTTGATTGTAAGAAACAAATGCGATCGTCCGCAGCGCATCCAAATTCCAGCCGAGGTTGGTAATGAGAGCCGGGGCGCCATTGCGATCTCGGCACTTTATCACCAGCATCTCGATGAGTTAAAGAGCAAGATTCTCGAAGTATCGTGTTCAGGTCCGGAGCGTGGAGCGGAACAGGTGGTGGTGACCAATCTGCGCCACCAGGAGTGCCTGCGGCGGGCTCGGGCTCATCTGGAAGCCGGTGCAGAAGCTTACGCGGCCGGGTTGAGCGAAGAGTTTCCGCTCTACGACTTTAAGAAAGCGCTGGACGCCTTGGGGGAAATTACCGGTGAAACCAGCGCAGAGGATCTTTTGCGGGAGATTTTCGCCACCTTCTGCATTGGAAAATAGCTGCCGGTCAGGCACCGTGCTCAGATTTGCCGGTCTGCGGGAGCGCGGTTCCCAGCAGATCCAGGTAAAGGCGCTCCAGCTCCTCGGGTGAGTGGAAGAAAAGGGCAATGTGGCCGGAGCGGCCCCGACGCCGGATCTCCACCCGCGTTTTCCATTTTTCCTCCAGCCGGCGTTGCGCTGCCCCCACATTGGGATCTTGGACGGTGAAGCGGGGGGTGCTCTGGGGCCGGGACATTTGCTGGACGCGGCGTTCCACCTCACGCACGGACCAGCCCCGGGCGAAGATTTGCTGGGCCAGCTTGAGCTGCTCGGCGGTCGAAAGCGGCAACAGCGCCCGTGCGTGGCCCATGCTGAGTTCCCCGCTGAGGAGGGCTTGTTGGATGTTTTTGGGCAGGCGCAGCAGGCGCAGGGTATTGGCCACGGCCACTCGGCTCTTCCCCACCCTGCGGGCGATTTCTTCCTGGGTCAGCGAAAACTGGTCGCTCAAAAGCTGATAAGCGTGGGCTTCCTCAATGGGGCTGAGTTCATCGCGCTGGATGTTTTCCACCAGGGCCAGCTCCACCATCTTCTCATCGGAGACATCCTGAATAATGGCAGGGATGCGCGCCAGCCCGGCGCGTTGCGCGGCCCTCCAGCGCCGTTCGCCTGCAACAATTTCAAATTGGTCACCGCTCTTGCGGACCACAATGGGCTGCAGGATGCCGTTTTCTGCAATGGAGCGGGCCAGCTCATCCAGCCTCTCCGATTCAAATTGCATCCGCGGTTGAAATCCACTGGGCTGGATGCGCTCAATATCAATTTCGGCCAGGGACGATGCGGGAGACGCCTTGGGCAAAAGGGCGTCGAGTCCTTTACCAAGGACCTGTCGTTTCATGCGTGGAGTCCTTTCTCTCTTTCCGTGGCTGGAAAGTCTGAGAAGCTTGATGTTGAAGAAATTCGCGGGCCAGCTCAAGGTAGCTGTTGGCGCCGGAAGAACGGGCATCATAAAGGAGAATGGGACGGCCAAAGCTGGGGGCTTCCGCCAGCCGAACGTTGCGGGGGACGACGGTGCGGTACACCCTTTCACGAAAGTGGGACCGGACATTATGGGCGATCTGACAGGAAAGGTTCAAGCGCTCGTCATACATGGTTAACAGCACCCCCTCCAGTTCCAGCCGGGAGTTAAAGTGGCGGCGCACCCGCTCCACCGTTTCCATCAGCTCACCAACCCCTTCCAGGGCATAGTACTCGCACTGAATGGGCACCAGAAGCGAGTGGGAGGCTGCCAATGCATTCAAGGTCAGGATTCCCAGCGAGGGAGGGCAATCGACGAGGATGAAATCAAAGTCGGAAGAAATTTCACCCAGTGCCGAGCGCAGGCAATATTCACGCTCGGAAGCATCCAGCAGTTCCAGCGTGGCCCCAATTAGCTCGCGATTGGCGGGCAGGACCCGAAGCCATTCGAGTTCGGTTGTGCACAGCGCTTCCCCGGGCGCGCAACCTCCCGTCAAAACGTCATAGATGGACTTCTGCAGCTGATTCTTGTCGACACCCAGACCAGAGGTCGCGTTGGCCTGAGGGTCCAGATCCACCAGGAGAACACGTAAATCTCCGGCTGCCAGCGAGGCCGCCAGATTAATGGCCGTTGTGGTCTTGCCCACGCCGCCTTTCTGGTTGGCCAAAGCAATAATCTTTGCCATAGGTGCCTTGAGAAAGCCAGCTTAACAAAGGGGGGGGACAGATTGTTTCACGTGGAACGGAAGGGCTACTGTCCGATGTTTCACGTGGAACCGAGCGGCTCTCCCGTCTGCAGGAGCATCCCAAAGCGGCGCTCCGAAAGGGGAATTTTCTTTCTCTTTATCACCTTCCAGCCCGGCAGCTCTTCTTGATCTGCGCCGGCCAGGAGCAGCAGACGCACCTTTGCTCGCGACAAGCCCGTCAGGAGTTCACTGCTGGGACGCAAGGCGCGCAAGCTGGCAACCTCCACCCCTTCCCAGCCGTCGAAAACCTCCCCGCGCCCTTCAAAAAATGAAGGGCAAAGCTCCAGCAGGCGGCTGACCTGCTTTAGAAAAACCATCTTCTTGTGGTTCTTTTCAATGAGCGTGACCGCGAGATGGGGACGGTAAATCAACATCGCCAAGCCGGGAAAACCAGCGCCTGAGCCCACATCTGCTAGGCTGCGACTTTCCCTCAAGAAATGTTCCGCGGCCCAAAAAGACTCAAAAAAGTGAATCCGCAGCCGTTCTTCCTTTGTGGCTAGGCCTGTTAAATTCAGGTGGCGATTCCAATGCTCCAACCGCTCCAAGTACAGGAGCACCTGTGAGCGCTGGCGCTGGTTGAGCCGCACGCCATAGGCACGCTCCCAGCGCTCCCAAGGGGGGAAAGTCTGCGTCCCCCTCACGATGGGGAAGCCGAAGCAAGCCGCCGCCGTTCCAGTTGGATGCTGAGGATGGCGACAGCGGCGGGGGTGACGCCGGGGATACGCAGGGCTTGGCCGAGGCTGGCGGGGCGCACCCTACTGAGCCGCTCCACCATCTCCCGGGAGAGTCCTTCCACCCCCTGGTAGTTAAAATGGGCTGGAATCTTTTTCCCTTCCAGGCCCCGCAGCCGCTCCACGTCGCGCAGCTGCTGCTGGATGTATCCTTCATACTTTACTTGCGTCTCCACCGACTCCAACTCATCGGCGCTCAGCCGGAAACCGTGTTCAAAAAAGACCGGTGCCATCTCCTCAATCCGAACCTGCGGGCGGCGCAGCAGCAGCGCCAAACTAGTTCCCGGCTCAACGCCAATCGTGGGGAGCAAATGCGGCAACAACGGAGAGTCATGTTTTAAATAGTGACGGCGCAGCCAATCCACCGCCTGATCCACACGCGCCCACTTGGCTTCAAATTCGCGGTAGGTGGAATCAGAGATCAGCCCAAGCCGATGGCCGTAGGGCATAAGCCGACGATCTGCATTGTCAATGCGAAGCAGCAGCCGATACTCGGCCCGCGAGGTGAACATTCGATAAGGTTCGTCGACCCCCTTGGTGATCAGATCGTCTATCAGAATTCCAATGTAGCCGTCGGAACGGCTCAAAAGCAGAGGCCCGCGGCCCGCAATCTGAAGAGCGGCATTAATTCCGGCCATCAGCCCCTGCGCTGCGGCTTCCTCGTACCCGCTGGTCCCATTAATCTGGCCGGCGTGATAGAGCCCCTGTACGCGCTCCGTCTCCAGCGTGGGCTGCAGCTGCGCCGGTTGCACAAAGTCGTATTCCACAGCATAGCCGGGCCGGATCATCACCGCCTTCTCCAACCCCTCGATTTCCGCAAGCACCGCCTTCTGCACGTCGACCGGCATGCTGGTGGAGAGCCCATTTAAGTAGATCACATTGGTGTCCAGGCCCTCCGGCTCCAAGAAGAGCTGGTGGCGCTCCCGCTCCGGAAACTTGACCACCTTGTCCTCAAACGAGGGGCAATAGCGTGGGCCGATACCAACAATCTCACCACCGTAAAGGGGACTGCGGTCCAGATTTCGCCGGATGATCTCGTGCGCTCGCGGATTCGTATAAGCAATCCAGCAACAAATTTGAGGCTGCACCACTTGGTGGCTGCGAAAAGAAAAAAAAGTAGGCTGCGGATCTCCCCTTTGTGCCTCAAAACGACCCCAGTTAATGCTCCCTGCATCCAGCCGGGGCGGGGTTCCTGTTTTCAATCGCCCCAACGAGAATCCAAGTTCCCGCAGTGAGCCCGATAGCTGCAACGCGGCCTTTTCCCCTGCGCGGCCCGAAATAAACTTCTGCTCGCCCACATGACACAAACCGTTCAAGAAAGTCCCCGTGGTAAGAACCACGGCTCGGCACGAAATGGGGCGGCCGTCGTCTAGAACCACCCCACAAACTTTCCCGCCTTTAATTTGAAGGGCCGCGATCTCACCCTGCTCAAGCGTCAAATGGGCAATCCGCCGCAACAGAGCCTGCATTTCCTGCCGATACAGCTTTTTGTCGGATTGCGCGCGAGGAGATTGAACCGCTGGGCCACGACTGCGATTCAACAGACGAAACTGGATAGCCGTGCGATCAGCCACCTCCGCCATGATGCCGCCTAAAGCATCAATCTCCCGGACTAGGTGGCCTTTGGCAATGCCGCCGATGGCGGGATTACACGACATTTGTGCAATCATGCCGATATTAAGCGTGAACAGGGCCGTCTTTGCGCCCAGGCGCGCCGCCGCCGCCGCGGCCTCGCAGCCGGCGTGCCCGCCTCCAATAACAATGACGTCATAGTGCTGCATCACTCCCGATTATAGACGATCCGGCCACTGGAAAAGGTCCGTCACGCCCCCTTGCTGTGGGCCAAACCCTGTTCCTCCGAGGCTCATGAAACATTCGTCTAACGGTTCAGTTGTGACTTTCTCATTGACCGTGACAGCTAATTGTCGAAAACTGGCCCACCATGCGCGCCGTTGTGGTTAAGAAACCGGGACCTCCGGAAGTTCTTCAAGTCAAGGAGATCGATGAACCCCTCCTGAGGCGGGACACCGTTTTGGCCCGCGTCCATGCCACGGCCCTGAACCGTGCTGACTTGCTGCAACGCCGCGGACTTTATGCGCCACCCCCTGGAGTTCGTGGCGACATTCTCGGCCTGGAATTCGCCGGTGTGGTCGAAAAAACCGGCGCGGGTACCTCCCGCTTCAAGCCAGGGGACCGCGTCATGGGACTGATACCCGGTGAAGCCTATGCAGAAAAAGCTTCTGTTCCGGAAACCCTGCTGATGCCGGTACCGGACCGCCTGAACCTCCTGGAGGCGGCCGCACTCCCCGAAACGTTTATTACGGCTTACGACGCACTGCGCCAGTTGGAATTCCAAACCGGGGAGATGCTGTTAATTCATGCCGTGGCCAGTGGAGTAGGTCTTGCCGGCGTCCAACTCGCAAAATCCCAGGGCGCGACGGTTTGTGGAACCTCGCGTTCCTTGTATAAATTATTGAAATGTAAAGACATAGGCCTTGATGTTGGAATTCAGGTTCCGCCGGAGGATTTTGAGTCTTTTATCCGAGATCATACGAGCGGAAAGGGAGTGCCCGCGATCCTGGATCTCGTCGTCGGCACGTATTGGAACCAAAGCCTGCGCTCCTTGTCCCCTCGAGGCCGTCTTATCCTGGTCGGACTGCTGGGTGGAAGCAAAGCGGAAACGCCTCTCGATCTTGTTCTGCAAAAACGGTTACGCATCATTGGAACCTCGCTCCGTACTCGCAGCCTTCAAGAAAAAAGTGTCTTGGTACGCGATTTCACCCGCGATATCCTGCCGCTTTTCGAGACCGGAAAACTGAGGCCGGTGATTGACCGCGTGCTCCCTATCGAACAGGCCGGCGAGGCTCACGCTTTGATGGAGAGCAATCAAAATTTCGGGAAAATCATTTTGAATTTCTAGTGTCTCAGGAGCCCGAGACCCATGGCGCCAGCAGACAGGGGCGTGGCCCGGCGTATAATGGGCGAATGGAAAAACGTCTGACTGAAATGGTGGCTTGCGCCGGTTGAGCTTCCAAGCTGGCACCGGAGGTGCTGTCGCGAGCTCTTTCAGGCATTGAAGTTTACGCGGATCCCAATGTGTTGGTTGGTTACGAGCACGCCGACGACGCCGGAGTGTATCAACTGGACTCCGAGAGGGCACTGGTTCAATCGCTTGATTTTTTTACCCCCATTGTGGACGATCCCTTTTTGTATGGGCAGATTGCCGCAGTAAACTCTTTAAGCGACGTTTACGCCATGGGCGGCACCCCCCACTTCGCTTTGTCTATCGTAGGATTCCCCAAATCGGAACTCCCAGTGGAAGTACTGCATGAGATTCTGCAGGGGGGGACCGAAAAAATGAACGAGGCTGAGGTCGCCGTCATCGGCGGTCATTCCGTGCAGGATCCCGAGTTGAAATTCGGATACTGTGTGACCGGCTTTGTACACCCTCAACGGGTCTTTACAAACGCGGGAGCGAGACCGGGAGACCGGCTGATCTTAACCAAGCCTCTTGGCAACGGAATCATTACCACCGGGTTGAAATTAGGCAAGACGCCTCCGGACGTGCTGGAACAGGCGGTTCAATGGATGCTGCGACTGAACCGCTCCGTGCGTGACCAGTTGCAGGATTACCCGGTCCACTCCGTCACCGACATTACGGGTTACGGCCTACTGGGGCATGCGTTTGAAATGGCCTCGGCAAGTGACGTCACTTTGGTCTTCCAAGCCGGGACAATTCCGGTGCTGGAAGGGGTAGACGATCTGGCCAAGCAAGGAGCGTTATCCGGCGGCGTCAGCGCCAATGCTCGTTATGTGGGGGATGCTGTTTTGTGGGAAGGTGTGGCCGAAACTTTTCGCCAGGTCCTTTTCGATCCCCAAACCTCGGGGGGGTTTTTGATCAGTATGCCCGAGCCGGCCGCCCAGCAGTTTTCCGCAGTAATTGAAGGTAATGGAGGAATGGCCCGCATCATTGGACATGTGCTGGAGCGTGGGCAGGTACGCATTCGCGTCCGCGCGGACTGAAGTTTTTTCAACGGTGAAGGGGAAATTGTGAAAAAAATTATCCTACTGGGGTTTCTGTTGTCCTCCTGTGCCCGGGGGACCATCCCGACGCTGGAAGACATCGCCTCGGGCGATGCGGCGGTCGTGGATCTGGGACACGCGTTAAACCGGCACAATCCTTATTGGCCCGGTCCTGTTTATGAACCCTTCCAATTCAAAATAATTGCCACACTGGAAAAAGACGGAGTCTATTCAGGCGCTTTTTCAATGCCGGAGCACCTCGGAACACACCTTGATGCTCCCAATCATTTTAAGCTCGGCCAGAAGGCCGTCGATCAGTTGGAACTCAGCGAACTGGTCGCTCCGATGGCGGTCATTGATGTGCGTTCCGTAGTCCAGGGCCACTCCGATTACCAGCTTTCACTGGCTGACGTCGAAGCTTTCGAAAAGAAGCACGGGCCAATCGCAGAAGGGACCGTAGTTTTCGCTCTTACCGGCTGGGGACGCTATTGGAATGATTTTGCGCGCTATAAGAATCAAGATACTCTCGGCCGGATGCATTTCCCGGGTTTCAGCAGCCAGGCAGTTTCCTTTCTGTTGGAGCAAAGGCGGATCAAAGGGCTGGGGATCGACACGCTCAGTGTCGATTTCGGACCGTCGCGCGATTTTGAGATCCATCATCTGGTGCACGGCAAAGGCGGATATCACATTGAGAACGCCGCCAACCTCGAACGGGTTCCATCCAAGGGGGCCTGGTTGCTCAGCGCACCGATCAAGATTGAAAAGGGCTCAGGAGGTCCGGCTCGCGTATGGTCAGCGTGGCGAAGGTAACACTGGTGTCCCCATGGTTTTAGCGCGTAGCCGCTTCGCGCGCCCGCCGGGAGACGGCGGCTGCCCTGGGGGCCTTATTCAGGACTGATTTTTAATGACTTCAGGAATTTCTCGTCTTGAGTCGTCAACTCAAGTCGCACATGGGGTAATTTTCGCGCCCCGGCGGTGCTTTCATCACGCTTGTTGAACCCGATGGTGGCTTCAATGACAAGGAAGATTTCGTATCCCGATTCACGGATGTTTTGAATAGCTGCATTTATACGGGCCGATTCCGTCAGCGCCTCATTGATGGCGATTTCCAATTTCTTTTTGTAGTCTTTTAATTCCTCATCCAGCATTTGAAACAATACCTTTTCGTTTGTTAATATCGCACTCGCATCGGGTCGTGCGCAGCAACTGCGGAGAAGTGATCCCTTACTTCGACTCATGATAACAGAGTCCTTTTGAATGTAAAGTGCAAACGACCAGACGAGCGCCATCTCAACGTAAAGCCGCGAAAATCGTCTATCGTCCAGAGGACGTGGCGGAGCTCGACTATGCCGAGCATCTCGGAGACCCGGGGCAGTTTCCCTTCACGCGAGGCATTCACCCTGAGATGTATGGCTCCCGGCTCTGGACCATGCGCCAGTACGCCGGCTATGCAACGGCGGAGGAATCCAACCGCCGCTACCGTTACCTGCTTTCCCAAGGCACCAGCGGACTCTCGGTGGCCTTCGATCTACCTACCCAAATTGGTTTGGACTCGGATCATCCTCTCGCAGTCGGTGAAGTGGGGCGGGTCGGTGTTGCCATTGACAGCCTTGACGATATGGAGCGGCTTTTCGAGGGAATTCCACTGGATCAGATTTCCACATCTATGACTATAAATGCCACCGCGGCGATTTTGCTCGCCCTCTACGTAGCCGTCGCGCGAAAACAAAAGGTATCCCCGTCGCAACTGCGCGGAACCGTCCAGAACGACATTTTAAAAGAGTACATTGCGCGCGGAACCTACATTTATCCTCCACGGCCCTCTTTGCGGCTGGTCACAGATGTCTTTGCTTATTGCCAGGAGGAAATGCCTCGCTGGAACACCATTTCCATCAGCGGTTACCATATACGTGAGGCCGGTTCAACGGCCGCGCAGGAGTTGGCGTTCACCCTGGCCAATGCGGAAACCTATGTGAGCGCCGCGCTGGAGGCTTCCCTCAAACTGGACGATTTCGCTCCACAGCTCTCCTTTTTTTTCAATGCCCATAACGACCTCTTTGAAGAGGTGGCCAAGTTCAGGGCGGCGCGCAAACTCTGGGCGCGTATCATGCGCGATCGTTTTGGCGCTCAGAGGAAAGAATCCTGGATGCTGCGATTTCACACCCAGACGGCAGGGAGCACGCTGACCGCGCAGCAACCGGATAACAACGTGATCCGGATAACCGTCCAGGCTCTGGCGGCTATCCTAGGCGGGACACAGTCGCTTCACACCAATGCGCGGGACGAAGCATTAGCGCTGCCCACGCAAGAAGCAGCGCGTCTGGCGCTGCGTACGCAGCAGGTGCTGGCCTATGAAAGCGGAGTGGCTCGGGTGGCTGATCCGCTGGGCGGAAGCTGGTATCTGGAAAGCCTCACCTTGCAGCTCGAGTTTGAAGCGCAAGAATATCTTGAAAAGATTCGTTCCATGGGCGGGATGCTCCGGGCCATTGAAACCGAGTATGTACAAAACGAAATTCGCCAGGCAGCCTATGCCCATCAGAAACGTTTGGAGGCAGGCGAGGAGATCATGGTCGGAGTCAATCTGTTTGATTCCGAAGGTGGCGCACCGATAGAAATCCTGAAGGTGGATCCGGAGATCGAAACGCGTCAGATCGAACGCTTGCAGCGGTTGCGTCAAACTCGCGCCGCCGCCGCCGTTACGCGGGCCCTGGATAAGGTTCGTGAAACCGCCCGCGGGGGTGAAAATTTGGTTCCCGCCATCATTGGTGCGGTGGAAGCTTACGCAACGGTCGGAGAAATTGCCGACGTCCTTCGGGATGTGTTTGGAGAACACCGGGAGGGCACTTGATTGCTACAGGCAGCAGCGCACAACCAATCCTGGAGGTTCACGGCCTCTCGGTAAACGTATACAAAGGTGAACACCGGGTGCCGTTGCTCCAGGATGTTTCCCTGCAGCTTGTGTGCGGCGAGACTTTGGGTTTGGTGGGGAGATCCGGCTCCGGTAAGACCACCCTGGCCCTGTCTATAATGCGACTGCTGGACGCCGGCTTCGAGATCAGCTCGGGGGAAATCCTCTTTAAGGGACAGGATCTCCTAAGAGCGTCCTCCTCGGAAATGCGCCGCCTGTGGGGCCGCCACATTTCAATGGTTTTTCAGGAGCCGTACTCAGCGCTGAATCCCCTGGCGGATATCGGAACGCAAATCGGTGAGGTGATGCAGGAACACCTCGGCTGCACGAGAGCACAAGCGCGGCAACGTGCGGCTGAGCTGTTGTGTGATTTGGACGTCGACCAGCCCGAGCTGCGTCTGCGGCAGTACCCACACCAACTCTCCGGCGGGCAAAGACAACGGGCATTAATAGCGGCGGCGCTCGCGGGTGCCCCGGAAATCTTAATTGCTGATGAGCCCACCACCGCATTAGACCCGGTGGCGCAGATCCAAATACTGAACCAATTGCGCGATTGCTGTCTCAAACGCGAGATCTCACTGCTCTTAATCTCCCATGACATCCCTGCGGTGGTGGCGTTGGCAGATTTTGTGGTTGTCATGGAAACCGGCTCCATCATAGAAGCTGGACCCGTCGCACACATCATAGAGGCTCCGATGGCCTCTCCCACCAAGGAACTGTTGCAGGCGGCCCGCCGTTTTTCCAAGTCGGCCATCCTTGCGACTATTTAGCCCATGGCTTTGCTAGAGGTGCGACAACTCCGCAAGCTATTCTCAGGAACTCGCTTTTCGCGGACGGGTCAGGTGATCCATGCTGTCGACAGCGTTTCTTTCGAGGTCGAAAACGGCGAAAGTCTGGGTGTGGTTGGCGAATCAGGCAGCGGTAAGACCACGCTGGCGCGTTGCATATTGAGGCTGCTGGAGCCAACCTCGGGAGAGATTTTTTTCGAAAGTGAAGATCTGCTGTCGTTGGGTGGTGGAGAACTCCGGAGAATGCGGCGGAAGCTGCAGGCGGTATTTCAAGACCCTTTCAGTTCTTTAAACCCGCGGATGAGAGCAGCCCAGATCGTTGAGGAGCCGCTGATCATTCATCGCCTCGGAAATCCGCAGCAGAGGCGGAGCCGGGTGGAAGAAATGTTCCACATGGTGGGTCTGGAAACCGAAGGGCTTTGCCGGTTCCCCCACGCCTTTTCAGCAGGTCAACGACAACGTATCGCTCTGGCCCGTGCCCTGGTGTGCGGTCCCAGCATGCTGATCGCGGACGAGCCCCTGGCTGCCCTGGACCTGGTGTCACAGGAAAGTCTCTTGACTCTGATGGAGAGACTAAAGCTAGAAATGAAGATCTCATTCCTGTTCATAAGCCATGGGGTGGTGAGCGCCGCTCGGCTTTGTGAACGCATCGCCGTCATGTGGCGCGGCCGTTTGGTGGAAGTAGCTCCCGCCCGGGTCCTCTTTACGTCCCCTCTTCATCCATACACTCGGGCGCTGCTGCGGGCTGTGCCCGACCTTGAAGGTGCAAAAAACCTACGTGCTCCAGAACCACCCGACCGAACACTCCGCTTAGGGGAATTGTACGAAGCCAGTCCGGGGCACTGGGTTGCTGCGTGACCCCGGAAAGTTGCTGACTAATCGATGAGATGCTGAAACGGGCGCAACGCCGAGATCGCCCGCAACCCGCTTTTGCCCGAGGGGGGTTGCGGGCGGACGGCCGCCATCTCATTGTTGCTCCTCCTCGCCGATGGACCTGGCATCGCCTCGTCGTCCTCCCTCGGCTGGAGTCTCTATGAATCGAGAGTACTAACAACTAAGCCTTTGAGCGGCGGCAGGAGCTGGGCCTCTGCCGTTTCGAATGTCCGACTCAACGATTCCATCCCGCAAAGAGATGATGCGGTGTGCGTGAGCCGCAATCTCCTGTTCGTGCGTCACCAGGATTACTGTGTTGCCCCGCTCATGAAGTTGGGCAAAAAGATTCATGATCTCACGACCGGTCTGGGTATCCAGGTTTCCGGTCGGTTCATCGGCAAGCAGCAGCGAAGGATGGTTGACCAATGCGCGGGCGATGGCTACACGCTGACGCTGGCCTCCTGAAAGTTGGCTGGGCCGGTGGTCGAGGCGATCTCCCAGTTCCACCTGTTCCAGGGCGGCGCGTGCACGTGCTTTTCTTTCAGGAGAAGTGATGCCGGCGTAGACAAGTGGCAACTCTACATTGTGAAGGGCAGTAGCCCGCGGCAACAGGTGGAAGGTTTGAAAAACGAATCCAATCTCCCGGTTACGAATCTTCGCCAGCTCGTTGTCACTTAGAGCGCTCACGTTGCGGCCGGCCAGGTGATACTCGCCGCGAGTCGGGGTGTCCAGGCAGCCGACGATGTTCATCAGCGTAGATTTGCCCGAGCCGGAGGGCCCCATGATGGCAACATACTCGTTGGCAAGAATTTCCAGTGTGATTCCTCTTAAGGCCTGAATAAGATCGCAACCCATCGGAAAGGTTTTCCATAGCTGGAGCGTACGAATTAAAGGCAGCGACAAGCTATAATCCTCGCGGCTTTTCAGCACGCACGGAATCGCCATCTTTGAGTGTGCGGAGCACTTGGTAGCTTCCACTAATCAGTGGCTCACCTTCGTGGAGGCCGGACAAGATTTCGATCTCAGTTTCGCCGACGATTCCGGTTTTCACTGGGACAAACCGGGCCTTGCCTTGTTCGAGTAGGAAGACACCCGGCACCGCGGGGGTCCTGACGGATGGGATTGCTGGAGAGGGCGGCGAGGCCGGATTTTGCCTGGCTGGCAACTCCCGTTCAGTCATTGAAGATAAAGGTATGGCGATGACATTGTGCCGCACGGCTGTTTCTATTTGTGCTGTGCAGCTAAGCCCCGGACGAAGCGCTGACGGGGGATGGTCCAGCCTGATGGAGACCTTGAAATCCTTGGCCTCCTGCGCCTGGCCGGGGCGAGCGATTGCTGCATTCCCTATTTCAGTGACCCATCCCTTCAGAGGCTGATCCGGAAGCGCGTCCACCAGCACCACTGCGCTTTGCCCCATACGGATGTTGATAATATCGGTCTCATCAACCTCTACCTCTGCTTCAATGACTGAGAGATCGGCAATTTCCATCAAGGTGGCAGCTGGGTTGTTTAGCGTGCCGGGGACAGCGCGTTCACCTACCTCTACATTCAGACGTGTAATCATCCCGGTCAGCGGTGAACGGATGATGGTCTTGGAGTGAGAATCCTGGCTCCGGGACAGCGTAGCGCGATGCTGCCGGACCCGGCTCAGTGCCGCGGTGTAGGAATTGCGAGCCTGCTCAAGCAGGGTGTCCGCCAGCGCGACCTGTGCACGAGCCTGTTCAAGGCGGGCCCTTGCGGAGAGCAGGGCGGCGTCAGAGGCGGCGAGTTCATTCTTTGCCTCTTCGTACAACTCCCGGGAAAGCAGTCGCTCCTCAAAAAGCCCGCTCTTGCGTTGGAAGTTGCGCCGCATCAGGGCCAGGTTCTCTTCAGCACGAACGACCTCGATTTCACTGACCTGCAAACTGGCCTGATCGCGGCGCCGTTGCGCCTCCTGGATACTGATTTGAGCTTTTTGGTTCTCTGCTTCGGCCACCGCCGAATCCACCAGAGCGAGCTGGGCTTGCATCTCGGCTTCAGTTTGCGTGGGGTCGATCAAGAGCAAAAGGTCTCCTTTTTTCACTGCTTCGCCTTCATGAACATGCAGCCGCATAATGACACCGGGAACTTCAGATTGTAGTTCCACGTACTCGCGAGGATTGATCTCTCCTGAAGCGGTCACACGGGCCGCCAAACGGTCACGTTTGTGGACCGGCTCGATCTGAACCGGAATAACGGGAGTCCTGCGGCTATGGATGCTTAAAAGGGCAAGTCCCACCAAAGAAAGCAGAGCTGCCAATCCAAAAACGACTTTACGTCCTGTTTTGAGGGAGGTCATTCCAAATAAATTTCACCGGAGCGGGGACCCTATTTTACGATGCTTATGCTCGACAGGCCAGCAAGTAAAATAAAAAGGCGGAACCATTCGCGACTCAACCGATGACTGTATTAACATGTTCGAGGTATCTGCCAAGATGCTGAGCTACGCTGACGCCGTGGAACTGATACAGCAGCAATTACCGCCTCCGGCGGTGGTCCGTCTCCCTCTTTCGATGTCTTCACTGAAGGTTCTGGCCGAAGATGTTGTGGCTGACAGCGACATTCCGCCGTTCGACAAGGCCCTGATGGATGGCTACGCTGTCCGCAGTCAAGACGTGCGGAAGGCGCCGGTACAACTGCACGCGATCGGTATCTCATCTGCGGGAAGGCCGCTTGCCTGTAAACTCGCGCCGGGGCAGTGCGTCCAGATCATGACCGGAGCCGTGGTGCCGGCGGGAGCTGACGCTGTTCAAAGGGTGGAAAAGACAGGGCGTATCAATGACTCCACCGTGGAAATTCTTGAGGCGGTTTCGGAAGGAGAGAACATTTTAAAGCAGGCAGGCGAGGTACGCCGTGGCCAGGTCGTGCTCAGGAAAGGTACGGTTCTGACAGCGGTGCCCATCGGAGTACTGGCCGCCTTTGGCTACACTCACGTCTCCTGCTATGCGGCACCGCGCGCCAGCATCGTATCGACTGGTGACGAAATTGTAGAGATCACAGAAAGACCGGAGACTGGAAAAATCCGCAACTCGAATGCTTACATGTTGCACGCGCAATGTCGCTCTCTTGCCCTTGAGGTCGATTTGCTTCCGATTGTTGTGGACGATCCCGGGGAACTGAAGAAAGCCTTGTCGCGGGCCTTGCTGAATGAGCTGGTGTTGTTTACCGGCGGGGTGTCGATGGGAGAATTCGATTACCTTCCCCGAGTCTTAAAAGAATCGGGAGCCGACATCATCCTTCACAAAGTGGCCATAAAGCCGGGTAAGCCGATCCTGGTAGGCCGCAAGGACAGATCGCTGATTTTTGGCCTTCCGGGAAATCCCGTCTCTTCGTTCGTGACCTTTGAGCTGTTTGTCAGGCCGGCCGTTCGAAAGTGGATGGGGTTTGCCGGTTCGGGTCTTCCGAAAATATGGGGTAATTTGCTTCGCGATGTGCGGCAGACACCCGGGCGGATTTTTTTCAAGGCCGCCTTGACTGCGTATACCAACGAGCAGTTCCAGGTAGATCCGCTGGACACGCAGGGATCATCTGATCTGACCGGTTTTGCGGCTGCCAACTCCCTGCTTGTCGTGGGCGCGGACGTCTCATTTTTGCCCGCCGGGTCTCGCGTAGAAGTGCTATTGCTGGACCGTTATTTTGCGGCGGGTGATTCACCTCCTTCTCTGGAGTGCGTATGAAGCTGAGCCATCTGGACGAAAAAGGTCGCGCCCGCATGGTGGATATCGGCGGCAAACAGCCGCTGAAGCGCGTGGCCATTGCAGAAGGGCGTGTTTTCATTTCAGAACGTACCCGGTCCGTGATTGAAGCGGCCGGATTGCCCAAAGGCAACCCTTTGGAGGTGGCGCGTCTGGCTGGGATACAAGCGGCCAAAAAAACCAGCGAATTGATTCCGCTGTGTCACGGAATCCATCTCGATTTTGTAGACGTCCAGATCGAGCTTAGAGACAGTGCGTTTTATATTCGCAGCGAAGTAGCCTGCCGATGGGCCACGGGGGTGGAAATGGAGGCACTGACTGCGGTAGCTGTTTCCGCCCTGACGCTTTACGACATGTGTAAGGCGGTCGATAAGAAAATGGTTATTGGTGAAATCCGTCTCGTGGAGAAAAGAAAAAGTTCCGTCGGTTGAAAAGAAGAGAAGTTAAATAGCCGGCTGCAGCTAGTCTCCCCCTCTGTAAAATACGTTGAATTTTGGTTGAGGGGACACTAAGAAATGTCCCACTCCTCCGCGAGCGCAAGCAATCGAGTGGGCGGGATGCTCTCGACTCCCGGAATAGCAAAAAGCTCGCGCCAACTCCTCTTTTTTCTGTAACGCAACAGACGGACTTTTTGCTGGGCAGGTATTTTGGCTTCCTGACGTGCCGCCTCGATGGCTTCGGCAAAGCCTCCAATCTCATCAAGCAGGCCCCGAGTCTTGGCCTGATTGCCGGTCCAGACCCGTCCCTCGGCAAGGGCACGAACTGCATCGACTGGTTGTCGCCTCGCCTCGGAGACTTTCTTTAAAAAATGTTCTTCATAGAATTCCCGCATCTGCTCCTGGAGCAGGCGAGCTTCTTCTTCCTGGAAAGGACGGGAGGGGGAAAGATAGCCGGCGTGACGGCCGAGGTCGAGGGAATCGACGGTAATGCCGATTTTTTTAAAAAGCTCGCTCAGGTTGAATTTCCCGCTGATGATACCGATCGAGCCGGTCAGAGTGGCGGGGAGAGAGAAAATTCTGCGGCCGGCGGCGGCAATGTAGTAGCCTCCGCTGGCTGCCATGTTCGAGAAGGAAACAATGACGGGTTTTTTTTCGTCTGTGAGCTTGAGCTCACGCCAGATTAAGTCCGACGCCAGCGCAGATCCTCCCGGACTGTTGATCCGTACCACCACAGCCTTGATTTTTTTTCTCTTACGCACGTCGCGCAAAAATCCCACCAGCGTTTCTGATCCCAAAAATGGATTTCGCCCTCGGCTCCGGCGAGACTCACCCGAAGTAATTATCCCTTCGGCGACAATAAGTGCAATTTGAGGACGCCTCAGGGTGAGGAGCCTCTTGATCCAGCCTTCTCGAAACCGCAGCCGGGCATCCGGGTAATGCTGAATGCCGGGGATTGATTTTTCAAGGATCTGTTGCATCTGGTCTTCGTAATTCAGTCCGTCAACCAGACCCACCTGCAGGGCTTGACCCGCGGAGAAGGGGCCTGTGTCCATGAGCTCTTGGGCTCTTGCAGTCGTCAGTCGTCGACTGGCTGCTACCTTCTCATTGAAACGCACCTGCAGGTCTCCCAGGATAGCTGCTGTCATTTCCCGGTTCGCCTCCGACATGTTCTCGCGCGTGAAAATCTCGGCCGCCGACTTATACGCCCCCAGTGAAAACAACTGAGGGTGAATTCCCAGATACGCCAGCAGGTTCTTAAAATAGAGAATCTCGGCACGGACCCCCACCAGCTCAAGCGTTCCCGCCGGGGCAAGGTAAACTTCCTGTGCGCCACAAGCCAGGTAGTACGCCTTGTTGTCGCCCTGTTCCAGGTATGCGAGCGACCGTTTTCCCGTCTCATGAAATCGTTTGAGTTCGTTGTGAATCTCTTCTATCTGTCCCCAGCCGATGTGAGAATTCTTGACGACCAGCAGAATGGCACGTATTGATTTTTCGTTGCGTGCTGTTTCCAGAGTTCGCAAGATCCACTGGAAATCCATTTGCGGTCGGGCCCTGAAAAAAGAGACTTCCGGTACTTCCTCCGTAACCTCCCCCTTTAAAACCAGTTTTACGTAAAAGTGCTTTCGCTTCATGTGTGGATGGGTGCCGGCCTCCAAGAGAGGCTAGAATGAGTATAGCTGCTTGGGCAGGTACGCCCAAGCCGGGTATTGCAGGCGTGAAGGTGTCCAGGGTGCGCTCGGGATGATCGGACGGAGTGTATAATCGAGCTGTTATCCATGTGGTTTCCTATTTTTTTACTTCTGCCTCTCTTCGTGGGATCTGCTCAAGCCATCCAGGAAGAGCAGAAAAGCGAAGGCTTTAAAATCGAGGTCGCTGTAGACCAGGTATTCCTCTCCGTAAATGCCCGTTCCTCGGACGGCGGATTTGTCCGCGGATTGAAGGGAGAGGATTTTCAGGTGTTCGAGGATGGAGTACACCAAGAGATCGTTAACTTCTATTCGGAAGCGGTACCTGTACACGTGGTGCTTCTGATCGATATCAGCGCCAGTACGCTTGAATCACAAGGCGAGATTCGGCGCGCCGCGTTGCAGTTCGCCAAGAGTCTGAGCAGCGAAGATAAAGTTGCCATCATCACATTTAACCACGACCCACGACTGATTTTGAATTGGACTAATGACATTCAGAAGATCGAAAACGCATTGCTGAGTATTTATGCAAAAGGGAACACGGTTTTACACGATGCACTTTACGTGACATTCGAAGATTTACTCAGCAAGGTGGAGGGCAAGAAGGCGGTGATCCTGTTGACCGATGGCGTGGATACCGGGAGTTCTATCGGGGCCGAAGAGGCCATGGACCGCGCCATTCGCTCGGAGGCCGTGGTTTACGTCGTCTCAAAACTGGATGAATACTGGGCCTCAGCCATTGCTTACCGTCTGGAGTTACAGGCACGCGCGCAAATTGTTCCCAAAGAGTTGTCCGACCCATTCATCATCCAGGTAAGGAGGACTTTGCAAAGGCTCGCCAATCAAACCGGAGGCAAAGTTCTGGATACAAAGAATTCCGGCAGCCTGGCGGAACTGTACAGGCAGGTTGCGGAGGAAATTAAGAATCAATATTACATTTCCTACACCCCTCACAATATCGTCAGAGACGGAGGTTGGAGGGCTATCGAGCTCCGCGTCACGCAACCCGGCGTGGTTGTCAGTACGCGTCCCGGCTACTTTGCACCGAGCAAACCGGGCGCAGGCTATTAGGGCCCCCGGTTTTGAAAGCAGGTGAAGTAATAACCTCCCCTGGGCAGGAACTCTGTTAAAATTCAGCGCCGTGTGCGGCATCATCTGTTACCTAGGAGCAAAGACAGCGCAACCCGTTCTCATGGATGGATTGCGGCGGCTGGAGTATCGCGGCTACGACTCCAGTGGCCTTGCCCTTTTTGAGCCCGGCGGGATCAAATGTTTTAAAGCCGTGGGCAAGATCCGGGAGTTGGAAAAAGAGCTTACAACCAACTCTCTAGTGGGGAAAGGTGGCATTGCACACACTCGGTGGGCAACGCATGGACGCCCTTCATTCGCAAACGCCCATCCACACCGCGATTGCCGCGGCGAGGTTTTTCTAATCCATAATGGCATCATCGAGAATTTTCAAGCGCTCAAGAACGAGCTGTGTGTCCGCGGACACAAGTTCACGTCTGAAACCGACACGGAGGTCTTGGCCCACCTGATCGAAGAGTATTATTCGGAGGACCTGGTGCGAGCCGTAATCCGGGCACTAAGGCGGGTCATTGGGACTTTCGGGCTGGCGGTGATCTCTGCCAGAGAACCCCAGAAAATCGTTGTGGCCAGAAGGGGCAGTCCTGTGATCCTTGGCATCGGCAATGGCGAAATCTTTGCTGCCTCGGATGCGTCAGCTTTGGTCAGTCACACCAAGCAGGTCGTCTACCTGCATGACGATGATGTGGCGGTGTTGACTCCGAGTGCTTATGAAATCACTAACTTGAACGATCCCTCCATTCAGCGGCAAGCGCAAACGTTGGAGTGGGACGTGAGCGCTGCTGAAAAACAAGGTTTCCCTCATTTCATGCTCAAGGAGATTCATGAAGAGCCTGAGGCCGTCGAGAACGCCATGCGAGGGCGTTTACTGGAGGACGAAGGCATCTCCAAATTCGGGGGACTGGAACCTGTGTTGGACTGCATCCTCAAGATGAACCGGCTGATCCTTATCTCGTGCGGCACCTCGTACTATGCCGGGCTGCTGGGGCGCTATGTTATTGAGGCTTGTACCGATGTCGCCGTCGAGGTGGATGTAGCTTCGGAGTCGCGCTATCGCAAGATGAATTTCCGTCCCGGCACCGTTGTGCTTGCCATCAGCCAATCGGGAGAGACTGCCGACACCATCGCTGCGGTTCGGGAAGCAAAGCGGAAGCAGGCCCTGGTGCTTGGACTCGTGAATGTCGTAGGGAGCACCTTGTCGCGCGAGACCGATGCCGGAATCTACAATCACGCCGGACCGGAAATCGGTGTGGCTTCCACCAAAGCATTCATTTCGCAGCTCACCATCCTTTATCTTCTGACCTTGCTGATTTCACGCCATCAAGACATGTCCTTGAGTGAAGGGCGGAGCTTTTTGCGTGAGCTGCAATCCATTCCGGCCAAGATCCGTTGCATTCTGAAGGGCGCGGATAAAATTGAAAGGCTCGCCAAGAAATACTCTCAGTACAAGAATTTTCTTTATCTGGGGCGCAAATTCAACTTGCCTGTCGCTCTGGAGGGAGCCCTTAAGATGAAGGAAGTGTCTTATATCCATGCTGAAGCATACCCCGCGGGAGAGATGAAGCATGGTCCCATTGCCTTGATTGATGAAAACTTTCCGTCCGTATTCCTTGCCCCTCAGGACAGCGTTTACGAGAAGGTGATCAGCAATATCCAGGAAATCAAAGCGCGCAGAGGCCCGGTGATTGCCGTTGGAAACGAAGATGATCGAGAACTCCCCCGCTATTGCGATGACGTCCTCGAAGTCCCGCGCACTGAAGAGATCTTTACTCCGCTGCTCACCGTCATCCCCCTCCAATTGTTTGCCTATTATGTCGCCCGCGAAAAAGGGTGCGACATTGATCAGCCGCGGAACCTGGCGAAGTCAGTCACGGTTGAATAAATCTAAAGCTGGCGGGGCTGGTTTGAGTCAATAGTTTCCTGGATGAACGTGCGAAGCTCTTCCTTGCTCATTCTCGAAAGGGCGGCGGGAGTATCGATTTCTGCAAGAAGCCGGGCAGGTTTTCCAAAAACGAAAATCTTTTCTGCTGTTTCGATTGCTTCTTCCAGCTGGTGGGTCACCATCACCACGGTGGTGCCCCGTCTAGAGGCGTGCTTCAAGAAATCAACACGCAGCTGGCGTGCCGTCACTTCATCCAAGTGCCCAAAGGCCTCGTCAACAAGCAGCAGTTGAGGGTCGAGGGCGAATGCTCGTGCCATTGCGACGCGCTGACGCATCCCGCCGGAAAGTTCACCAGGGTAAGCGTTCAGGAATCCGGATAATTCCAGGCGTGTCAACCACTCCTCTGCAGTTTCGCGTCTTTGTCCAGGAGAAATTCCTAAGATTTCCAGTCCAAGCTCGACATTCTCTCGAGCCGTCCGCCAGGGCAAAAGCCGGTCTTGCTGAAAGATCACCGCGACGGCGCCCTTAAAGAGATCAAACGCATTGTAAGGAGTGTTTTCTCCAATGGTAATTTCTCCTTCCGTTGGATGATCAAGACCGGCAAGAATGTTGAGAAAAGTTGATTTTCCGCATCCGGTTCGCCCGACAATACAGGCAATTTCGCCGGCCATCACTGAAAAAGTCAGTCGGTCAATTGCAACCAGCGGCTCCGTGCCGTGAGAAGTGCGCAACACTTTCCTGAGCTGGTTCACCCTGATGTTGAACTGACCAGAGGAGCGGTCGCCTTCTTGCCGGGAAGCGATCAAGCAGACTCTCTCCAGTGCAGCAATCGGTCCTCCAGCAAGGTGATGATCTGCTGGGCAACCAGCAAAATGACCACCAGCACCAAAGTCCACGCGAAAATGTCCGCGATTGAGAAAAGGCCCTGCGCTACAACCAAGCCATAACCGATGCCGGAAGTAGCTCCGACCAGTTCGGCAATTGTGACTACACGAACCGCCAGGCTCAAGTTGACTTTCCAACTGGTCAGGACCGCTGGAAGAATGGCCGGCAGAATCAGCTTTTGGAAAAACTGAAATTTGCTGGGGCGCAAGGAACGAAGCATTTCACGCCACTCGCGCAAGACCCCTTTCATTCCATCCAGCAGGTCAATCACAAAGATGGGACCGCAGATAATCACCAGAACGAAGGCGATGCGGAACTCCACGCCTCGAAACCAAAGCACCGCAAAAAGAATCCAGCACAAAACAGGGACGGCCATCAACATTTTCAGCAAGGGAAGCAGGTATCGTTCGAAAGCTCGTGACGAGTACATCAACATGGCCAGAAGGGCGCCCAGCCCGAAGGACAGTAGTAGTGAGAAGAGCACCCGTACTGCAGTCACGGCGATCCACTCCATGTGCAGATGGAGAAGGCTTTTCCCTATGGCCTGCCAGCCGGGAATCACATAAGGAGGTGCAAAATAAGATGCAATCTGCCAGGCGCACGCGAACAGCAAAAGAGAGAAGAAGGTTTCGCGCCTGAGACCCAGACTTAGACCTCGTGGCCAGACTGGCGATTCTCCCATTGTGGGGGGAGCCAGGAAAGACCCCATCTACTTTACTCCTTCAGCCCCCGGCAGCGCTGCCGGGGGGTCTGAGGAAGGCGGCTCAAGGCGGTAAATCGCTCCTTTGGGCATGTATTTGACATAACCGGATGCAACAGCAGCGGCAAACATTTCAGTCAACGATTTCTCCTCCTCCGATGCCTGACGCACGTCAAATCTGATTCGACCTTCCTTCAGAGCCTGCAAGAAAACTCCGGTGGGCAGATTCAATGCTTTTGAAACGACTGAATCAGCTTCCTCAGGATGGGCTTCAATAAAAGCCGCCGCGTCTCGTAGAGCAGAAATCCAGCGCTCGACACCACCCGGATTGCGACCAATCCAGTCTTCCCTGATGATCGAAGCCAGCAACCACCCTTTTTCAAGCCCTACTTTGCGCCAGGCTTCCGCCCCATTAACAACGATGCGGTAGCCGGGATTGTCTCTCAGTGTCAAAGTGGCCGTTGGCTCGAAGGTCAAAATAGCGTCAGCTTGTCCTCCCTGCAAATGAGCGCGGGCGACCGAAGGCACCGCCTGAAGCACTGAAACGTCCCGAGTCAAATCAATGCCTTCACTTTGGGAGATCAATCGGAGAATGTGGAATTCAGACGAACTCATGTCGGCCGCCAGGCGCTTTCCACGCAAGTCGCGAATTCCTTGCAGGGTGGGATCACGTGCGATGACGACCAGCGAAGCCAGAGTGGCGTAAGTATTGGTGATCTGCACCGGAACGCCCTCGCTTCGCATCCTCTGAAAAACGTGCGGACCGCCCGGAACCATGTCCACTTCACCCACCACCAAGCCCCCGTAATACGAGGAGACATTGCCGTATTGCACAATCTCCAGCGTGAAGCCGTGAGCCCGGTCATAACCTTTGGCCTTGATGATCGGGGCAATCACCGAAGCCAGCGCCGGGAAAGTGAAGCTCCCCGTGCGCAAAACCATTCCCAGCGAAGGCGAAGAAGGTTCGGGGGCGGAGCGGCATGCCAAGAGGCAAGAGAAAACAGCCACCAAAAGGAGCATCTTGAGCGGGCGGCGTAAACTGATCATTTCCTTGAGTTCGGTCACCAAAATAGGAGCTTCCCCAGATCCACATTCTACCTGATCGTCATCAACCTGTAAGCAAACCAAGTCGAATCCGCGGGGCGTATGACTCCCTCCGCGACTCATAGGGGTGAATTTGAGGGAAAAGCAATATAGTTTAGGTTTAAATTTTTTTTCTTTACTTGCCTCTAGGACCAATTGTAGAATGTGAAATGTAAAGGGGCAGATGGGGCTTTGGTCTTGAGGGGGGCCTGAGCAAAAGTTTTCACATTCCCGGTGACCTCTAGAGAATCATAGAGAATCAGGGGGGGGATGCCGGGCGCTCACTGGGCGGCGCCGGGACTTCACGGGCGGGTTCTTCTTTTAGACTCCATCGCAATCTCTTCTCTATGGAGACGGGCTAATTTTCTGCGGGCATAGTGCTCACGAGTTTGAGTGGTTCTGCCCCCTGGAGGATGCGACTCAATGAAACGTTCAAAGGGGCTCGGCTTTTCTTTCATCACGGCGTTTTTCTTATTTTTCAGCTCATTTGAGCTACGCGCCGGCACATCTTATCTATGCCTGCCCACCTGTGTCGAAAATGATGGCAAAATGTTTTCTCTGGCCGGCGTGGGTCAAAACACGTTGGTGGGCGACACCATCATTTTCCACATCTCCTCTGCAGCCAGCGCTGCGACTTTCGAAGTTGGCTTTTTCGATGGTGACACCGGTGGCATTTGGGATACGAACACTTTCGAACTGGAATACACGCTTTTCCCAGATCCCCTGGGGGATGGAAGCGGCGTCAATACTCAGCCCGCCATAGGCCAATGGTTTGGAAATAACGCGAATGCGATCAACGGACCAGGCTGGCTCACCTCGGCGACAAACATGCCGGATAATGCCTGGTACACCATTACGGCAAACAACATCCCGGCGGCACAAGGAGCGGATGGCACTTATCGTTATGCTCTAAAAATAAGGATGCCGAACGCCGCGTTGCCGGCAAATCCTTCTCCTCTTAGTAATTTCAAGTTGCGTGTGGGAAACCTGGCAACAAGTTCTCTGAGCGGCTCTGAATTTTCGATCATTGGAGTCATCGACAGCATCACTCGCAACATCATTTATCCTAACTGGCCTTCGCTCACACCGACGACCTATGACGGCATCTGGAAGTTTGGACTGGGAATTTTCCCTCCGGCAAACACTGTCATTAACGAGGTCGTGGTCTGGGACGGTGACACCGACCGTGCCACCAACAATGGGTTCGCGGACGGTGACACGGATGACCCCGATACTCCGAACAACGTGCTGCCCCCCTGGGCGGTTGGTACGTCAGCTTTCTTCGAGTCAGCCACTATCGGCGCTCCGCCGGATGACACAACGGTTGCTGCGCGGTTGCGCACGCCTGCCATTTATTACCAGATCAAAGCGCCTGACGGAACCGTTTACGTTAACAACAATCCGGCGGGTACCGAGGAATGGGAGCAATTCCGGATCTCGACCGATCCCTTTAACGCGGCCCTGATGGACTACTCCGCCGTCTCGCTCCCCCCGGGGATTTATGAACTGACCGTTTTTGGCATGGACGGCTTCAACCTCAATGCGTGGCGCTTTGGCTATCGCGCGGTGGGGAGAACCAAGGATGATAAGCCGGTCCCCGAAGGCGCTTTCTACGCCGTGGGGGATTTTGTCTGGCGTGATTTCGATGCGGATGGAATCCAGGATCCGGGAGAGCCTGGGATTCAGGGAGTGACCGTAGAGCTTTTGAACTCGGGTGGTGGGGTCGTGGAATCCACGGTCACGGACAGCTCAGGGCTTTACGGCTTTCGCGTAGGACCGGGCACTTTTACGGTCAGAATTGCCAGCAGCAATTTTAATTCAGGTTCGGTCCTGTTTGGCTATGCGTCGACAACAGGCGGGAACACCCAGACGAACACTGTCGTCAATGCGGACATTCTAACTTACGATTTTGGCTACGTTGACGTAACATCGCCCAGCATTTTGGCGTGCGCCGCGAATCAAAACATCAGCGCTCCGGGCTGTCAGGCAGCCGTTCCTAACCTGATACCCCAGGTGCAGGCCACGGACAACGCAACTTCTTCAGGAAATTTGATCATCACGCAGTCGCCGAGCGCGGGTAGTCCTCTTCCCCTGGGTCCGACTGTGGTGACGATCACGGTAAAGGATGAGAGTAACAATACTGCAACCTGCACCGCAACTCTGCAGGTCAATGACGGCTCCGCTCCTACACTGACCTGTCCGGCCAATATTGCCTTGCAGACGCAGCCGGGGGTGTGCACGGCCACGACCAGCATTGCCACGCCGGCAGCCACCGACAACTGTTCGACGCCGACGGTGTTAGGGGTGCGC
>JACQSY010000079.1 GCA_016211085.1 Acidobacteriota bacterium
AGGCACTTTCAGGACTGAGTGCTGAGCGAGCATCGTTGCTCAGTCCTCAGCACTCAGTGGCCGCTTGCTCACGCGCGCGGCTCCGATGTCAGACCGCGCTGAGCTTGCCTGGCGCGGGCATTTCTTCTGCAGGTGTCAATAAGTGATGAGAAAAGATCTCCTTCGCAGTTGGACCAGGATGAATGCTCTGGCCCAAAGTCATGAGTTGGGCATCTGAATGCAATATTTCTAGTTTGAGACCGCCACGATAATAAGCGCTGTGAAAAATGGAGTCTGAATAGGGCTCCCCTCATTGAGGCCCCATCTTGCCGATGCCCTCCAAAATGAGACACTGGAGGACTATGCTACAGTAGAAACCATTGCGTAAAACATGTGCCCTGAATTTCATCCCATCGTCGCGGCGTGGTTTAACCGACGCTTTCAAGAGCCCTCCGAGCCACAGCGCCGCGGCTGGCCTGCCATTCAAAGAGGCGAAAACGTACTGATCGCAGCCCCCACCGGCTCAGGCAAGACCCTGGCAGCGTTTCTTTGCGCCATCGACGCCCTGGTCAAGCAGGGTTTAAACGGTGAGCTGAAAGATCAGACCCGCGTGGTCTACGTTTCTCCGCTGAAGGCTCTGGCCAATGACATTCGACTCAACCTCCTCGAACCTTTAAAAGAAATCCAGGAGGAAGCCGCACGGGCAGGGCTACAGCTTCCGGAAATCCGGCCCCTAGTACGTACCGGCGACACCCTCAACCGTGAACGTGAATTAATGAAGCGTCTTCCCCCGCATCTGCTCATCACCACACCTGAGTCACTCTTCATTCTTTTGACCAGCTCCGGCGGTCGGGAGATTTTGAAATCCGTCCGATCCGTCATTGTGGATGAGATCCATGCGGTGGTCCGCGACAAGCGAGGCTCTCATCTGGCACTGTCGCTGGAGCGCCTGGAAGCTCTTTGCGGTGTGCCGCTGCAACGGATCGGACTTTCGGCTACCCAGAAGCCCATTGAAGCCATTGCCCGCTTCTTGAGTGGATGCGGACGGCCCATGATTCTCGTTGATGCAGGCCATCAACGGGTCATGGATTTGGGAGTCGAGGTTCCCCGAGATGAACTGAGCGCCGTCGCCAGTAACGAGATGTGGGAGGAAGTTTACGACCGGCTTGCTGAACTGATTTCGCGCCATCGAACCACTCTGGTCTTCGTCAACACGCGACGGCTTGCCGAGCGAGTGGCGCACCATCTGGAGCAGAGGGTAGGCCCAAGATTGGTGGCGGCTCACCATGGAAGCCTGTCTCGAAAAATCCGCCTGGATGTCGAGGAACAGCTGAAGACCGGGAAGGTTAGAGCCCTGGTGGCTACCGCCTCGCTGGAATTAGGCATTGATATCGGCTTTACGGACCTGGTCTGCCAGATTGGATCACCCCGGTCCATTTCAACAGCGCTCCAGAGAGTGGGGCGCTCCGGACACTTTAAGGGAGCTGTTCCCAAGGGGAGATTTTTCGCCACCACCCGTGACGAGTTGCTGGAGTGCGCGGCGCTTGTCGAAGCCCTACGTTCCGGAGAGTTGGACCAAGTCGGTATTCCGAAAGCTCCGCTGGATATCCTGGCGCAACAAATCGTCGCCGCTGCGGCGTGCGAGGAGTGGGATGAAGGGGAGCTGTTTGAGCTGGTGCGCCGCTCAAGTTCCTATGCTGAACTGACGCGGGAGCAGTTTGATGCTGTCTTGGAAATGCTTTCCGCCGGAATCGCGACCCGGCGCAGCAGGCGATCCGCCTACCTGCATCGCGACCGGGTGAACGGCAAGATTCGTGCCCGACGCGGCGCGCGGCTGGTTGCCGTGACCTGTGGCGGCGCTATCCCGGATACGGCAGACTACCGGGTGAAGGCCGACCCGGGGGAGGTCCTGGTTGGCACAGTGGACGAAGATTTCGCTGTGGAGAGTATGCGAGGCGACATTTTTCTCCTCGGTACGACTTCCTGGCGCATCCGCCGCGTAGAGGCGGGCGTCTTGCGGGTTGAAGATGCCCACGGAGCGGCGCCCAGCGTCCCCTTTTGGAGGGGAGAAGCCCCTGCTCGCACCGATGAACTTTCCCTTGCTTTCGCCCGCTTGCGACAGCGCGTTTCTTCACTCAGTCCCGATGACGCCGTTGACTGGCTCATGCGCGAATGCCTGCTCGACCGCCGGGGCGCGGAGCAGGCTGCCGATTATATCCAGGCGGGAGTTCGCTGTCTTACCGCGGTTCCTTCACAGCAATGTGTGATTGCAGAACGGTTTTTTGATGAAGCCGGGGGGATGCAGCTCATCCTGCATGCACCGTTCGGGGCCAGAATTAACAAGGCGTGGGGTCTGGCACTGAGGAAACGTTTTTGCCGGTCTTTTAATTTTGAGCTGCAGGCCGCGGCAACCGACAACGGTATATTGATTTCTCTTAGCGAAGCGCACAGCTTCCCTCTGGAGTCGGTTTTCTCGTTCTTGTCTGTGTCTACGGTGCAGGAGGTACTGACGCAAGCGGTTTTGAACAGCCCTCTTTTTAACACCCGCTGGCGCTGGAATGCGGCCAGAGCACTGGGCGTTCTACGTTTTTCCGGCGGACGAAAGGTGCCGCCTCCCCTGCAGCGTCTACGTTCGGAAGATCTGCTGGGGGCGGTTTTCCCCGACCAGCTCGCCTGCGCAGAGAATCTGTCCGGAGACATCGAGATACCCGACCACCCGCTGGTCTCGGAGACACTGCGTGACTGTTTAACGGAAGCGATGGATCTGGAAGGTTTGACGCGTGTTCTGCAACAAATCGAATCGGGAAGCATCCGTTGCGTGGCCGTGGATACCCGTGAACCTTCGCCTTTAAGCCATGAGGTGCTGCATGCGAATCCTTACGCTTTTCTTGACGACGCCCCTCTGGAAGAACGAAGGGCCCGAGCCGTACAAACACGCCGCTCCCTGCGTGAATGGAATGATCCCCAGCTGGGAGCGCTCGATCCTCACGCAATCACGCAGGTGACGGAGGAAGTGCGCCTGCCTCTCTTGACTCGCGATGAAGTGCACGACGCCCTCCTGACACTGGGAATTATTCCTGAAGCCGAGCTCTCGCACGCTTTTGAGATGTTGCAGCACTTGATGAAAGAGCAGCGCGCCTTCAAGCTGACCCAAAATGGATCGGTTTTTTGGACCGCTGCCGAACGACTCTTGCTGATGCGGAAACTCTATCCGCAATCTTCACTGTGTCCGGAGCCTGACGAACAGCTAGTGGACCGCTGCTGTTGGCCGCGCGATAGGGAACTGGGATGGCCGGAGGGCGTGAAGGAGATCATCCGGAGCTGGCTGGAAATCAGCGGCCCGGTCACCTCAACAGAACTGATGGACCGCTTCAAGCTTTCCGAGAGGGAAGTGGAAACCGCGCTGCATGAGTTGGAGGGGGCCGGACAGGTCCTGCGCGGTAATTTCCGCTCCGGAACGACGGAACTCGAGTGGTGCGACCGCCGGCTTTTGGCTCGGATTCACCGTCTGACGCTGGGAAACTTGCGCCGGGAAATTGAAGCCGTCACGCCCGCTCAATTCATCCGTTTTCTTTTCCGGTGGCAGCATGTTGAAGAAGGCACGCGTCTATTCGGTGAGCACGGACTTTCAACGGTTCTTCAGCAGCTGGAGGGTTTCGAGGTTCCGGCCAGCGCATGGGAAAGCGCTGTTCTACCTTCGAGAGTCGGGGACTATGAGCCTGAGCTTCTGGACGGGCTTTGCCTGTCGGGGCGATTCTCCTGGGGCCGGCTTACTCTTCCTGCTGTTCTTGAAAACGAAATGAATAATCCCGACTCCAATCCCGGCCGCGTTCGACCTTCCCGGCTGGCTCCGATCTCGTTTTTCCGAAGAAACCAGATGGAGCAGCTCTTTGAGCTGAAACGGCGGCTCGAAGATGTGTCTGAAGCGGCACCGGAAAGCAACGATATCCTTACTCATCCCGCTCGAGAAGTTTTGGAGCAACTGCGTTTGTGGGGAGCCTGTTTTTTTGACGATCTGGTTCGCACCACCCGGCGCCTGGCCATTGAAGTGGAAGAAGCGCTGTGGGAGTTGGTAACGGCCGGGTTGGTGACCGCCGATGGATTCGATAATCTGCGCGCCTTGATTAATCCCAAGAGGCGGCGCGGCGAAGGCAGGGAACGAGGACGCCGGCCCCGTCATGCGTTAGGACGATGGACTCTGCTGCGCCTCCCCGGTAAGAGCGCTGACGATGCTCGGCGAGAACGCGACCTGGAGCACCTGGCGCGCCTGTTCCTGGCCCGTTGGGGAATTGTCTTTCGTGATCTGCTGCTGCGGGAAAGTCTGGTTCCGCCTTGGCGCGACCTGCTGATGATCTATCGGCGACTCGAGTCGCGCGGTGAAATTCGGGGGGGCAGGTTTGTATCAGGATTTACCGGTGAACAATTTGCCTCGGCAGAAGCGCTGGACGCGTTACGTGCCGTGAAAAGGATGGGCACAGCCCTGGAACCTGTTCGCATCTCCGCTGCCGACCCATTGAACCTGACAGGGATTGTCACGCCAGGTCCTCGCATCCGTCCCCATCCTCAAACCATTCTCTTATACCGGGACGGGGCCATTGTTCCTGAAAGCATCATCTTGAAGTAGCCGCCTCGCGCCCCCTATTGCAAAATTGCATCACTGGGGGAGCAGCTTCTCCTGCTCCCCCCGTCAGTTGCTAAAACCTGATCTTCAGGGATCCGGAAAACAATCGGGGAATGGAATATTGGCTCGGTGAAAAAACGCTCTCCTGCGCAATCTTGTAGACCTTGTTGCCAATGTTTTCCACGTTCAGCTGCAAGCTCAAACGAGGCTCCTCTCCACCCCAAGCTCGGACGTCCCATCCGAGAATCACATTTTGAAGAAAATGTGACGGCACCCTCATGATTTCGTGCGCGGCCCCGGTTTCATGGCTATCGGACTCGATGGGAGTTCCGCTCCCGTATTCAAAAGTCATTCCCAGCCACAGTCCGCTGCCGCGATGACGGTAGGTGAACCCCGCATTAAGGGTGTGTGCTTGGTCCATTGGCGCCAGAAAGCGAGTGGCCTCCGTGCCATGATGCGCATCCGCAATAAAGCCTCCGGTTACCGGGCCATAGAAGTAAACGCGGCCCCAGGCATAATTGAAGTATCCGTCCAGCCCGCTGAGCTTCAGATCCTCCACGTCCACCTTGAGCTCCATCCCAAATGCCTTTTCACGATCGAAATTGGCATAGGCATAGATTCGGGAGTCGGGAAAGATCACCGTATGAACGGGATTGTCTCCTTTGCGGTAGTACCCCGCCAAGCCCGCCTGGATTCCCACAGGGAATCGGTGTGTGGCTCCTGCTTCGAACTGGTCTCCGGTCACGGAACGAACCGGACCCAAAGAACGGCCGATTTCACGAATTCTCTCGGTAAACCCGGCGCTCCCAATCAGCACATTCTCGACCGGCGGTGGTGAGAACAGGTGATTGTAAGAAGCATGCAAGGTTGTCTCGATAGCCGGGACGCGATAAGACACGTTCAGGCGCGGGCTGAATTGGAAATCGGAAATGATCAGGCCATACTGATCGTAACGCAGTCCGCTGTCCAAAGTGAGCCGGTCCGTGACTTGAAAGCTGTCTTGAAGGTAGGCACTGACTTGACCGCCGCTTTCCTCTTGCGACAACGAAAAGCTCCCCGTCAAGTGCGTGTGGGGCAAACCCAGATGATGCATCAAGCGAATGAATCCAGCGGGGTCGTAAAAGAACCTCTCGTTGAGGCGCAGCAAGACAGCGTCGATGCCTCCTTTGACGGCATGGCGCTTTAGAAATTTGGTGAGATCGGTTTTTACCCCGGTCGTGACAAGATTTCTCTTCAATTGGGCATTTGCCGCCAGCCGGTCCAGTCCTGGCCGCAGTTCAGACCGGGACCAGCGTTCGTAAAACGAAGTGCTGAGCACAGCTTTGGGAGAAAGCAGATGATTCCAGGAGAAGATCAGGGTCTGCTCACGATTTTGTTGTGTGGCTTCGGCAGCGGGACGCATTTGGTCGTCCAGTTCAGTCTTGGGAATTTGAAGGTTAACTCCTGAGCCCATCAGCACCACCTTGAAGAAGTCCGCTGCGCCCGCGTTGATATCAAACTGCAGGAAGTTGTGAGCTCCGCGGCCCGTGTTGTGAATGGAGCGTTCCTCGGGCGGACTCAAAAAACGGGCCGATTCGAACAACGAAGCCGAGAGAAAGTAAGCCAGCCGGTCCGTGTGGCCTCCATATTCCAATGCCGCGTTGTGACGCAACGCGGTTCCTGCTCCCAGAGTCAAGAAGCCTTCGTTGTTCATGGAGGCTCCGGACTTGGTGACAATGTCCAGAATCCCTCCGAACCTGTTGCCGTACTCGGCTGAAAAGCCACCCATCATCACGTTGGCGGATTGAAGAACAGAGGGGCTCATTCCGGCTGAAAAGAGTGAGTGGGGATTTTCCCAAAAAGAGACTCCGTTGATCGAGGTGTTGAGCGCAATCTCCTGACCGCGCACGTGCACAAAATCATCGTGCCCGCGAACAATACCGGGAGCGACGGAGCTGATGAAATCCGCAATGCCATTGCGCTGTGCCACCGGCATGCTCTCAATGCGATGGGGGATGAGAAGCGTGGAGCTGGGTGAATGCGTGCTTGCGGCAACCGTGGGGTGACCCTTTACTTCCACAGCTTCGGTCAACGGACGCAAGGCCAGCGCCATGACCAGATTTTTCACTTCTCTGGGTCTTAACGAGACCGCAATGCGCCGCTCCAAAAAATTCTCATGCCGGGCCACCAGCATGTATTCTCCAGGCCTTACGTTTTGAAAGACAAAATGGCCGTCTTCAGGGCGGATTGTCTGCACGAGCTGCCCGCCAGCATCCAGCAGTGATATCTCAGCGTCGGTCAGGCGGGACCCATCGGCTTCGGCAATCACTTCGCCATGAACGGCCCCTTCGCTCTGGCCGCGCAGGCCGGCAGACGCAAATGCTGTGATCAACAGCAGTAAGAAGAATCGATGTATGCGCATAAACAGTTCCTTACGGAATAAGAAAAATACCAATGTATGTGGAGACTTCACCTGCTGGCTGGTGAAACCGCCGGTTCTTCCGAATGAGATTTTATGAAAACAGCGAATGTTCCGGGGGAGGAGTTAGCGGGAGAGGCGCCGGCATCGGCTTCAGCACGCTTGCCGACCCTGCAACTCTACCAGCCGGCTCCGGAGCATCCGGCCCGGCACTCGGCTCCGGAAGCAGCGCGGCGGTGAGCACCAGCTGAAAGGCTGAAAATCCATTTAAAGGGTCGCAATGAATGAAGGGAATGCTCGGCTCTGATTCGGTTTCCGTCGCCGCTGAATGAGAATGCGATGAGTCTTCAGCGTCCACCTGTTCCGTGTTGGCCCATTCGGATTCATCGAACTCAATAGCCGGAGTTTCAGTAGCAGGGGGAAGACAAAGAAGCTCATTTTTTGCAATCAGTGTCAGCGTGCCGCTGGCCAGGGAGAGTAGCAACGCCGTCGTTTGAAAAAGCGCCAGATAGACTGCTAAAAAGTAGCCTAACCGCTCCTTCAACCTAAAGCTTCTCATCAGGGTGCCCGCTAGCTCTTTCTAGGCCTAACGCTATCACGGCGCAGCGTGTAAATTCAATAGACTTCTTGTTTTAGCCTCCCCCGGGTGTTAAGGCTTGAAATCGCACTGGTCACAGGCGTGCACGGTCACCCTTTGCCGATTCGAAACTGCTCGGTCTGTCGCCCGTCCCAGGACAGCGGGCTGTCAGTTTGCAAATCTCCTGGGATCTGTCTTACGGCACAAGGGAGGAGCAACCGCGCAAGGAGCACTCCCAAGGGCCTGAAGCGCTCCGTGACCGTCGCGCCTCTGAAACCCTGGCACCTCTGATCATCCCCTGTTTATGGATGCCAGGCCGTGCACACGGAGTTGAGCGCAGTGAGCGCTTCTGTGCAAAAGTACAAGTTTTGAAGTACGAAATTCCAAAGTAAATTCGTACTTCGGAATGCGCACTTTGGTCTCAGACGCTCCCTGCGGTTGCGGCCTCTGAACCCTCTTTGATTCGCCGCGTCTATGATTCCTCGAAGAGGCCCTCAGGAACGTCCACCTGCATGAGCAGCAGGGCTGATGCCAGGGTCTTTCCCTGAGGGTCGATCCTCAGCGAGACCGTGCCGCCGCCCCCGAGCGATTCGTGCAAAAGAAAATTCAGGGCCCATAGGTTTGGCACCTCGAACCGTTCCACCCTCCCCCCGCAGATCTCGCCGAAGAACTCTTTGACCTTTTGAGCGGTGAGTTCCTCTACCATCCATTCATATATCGCTGGAGTGCGGGCGACCACGCCGATGTTTGCCATATCCCCTTTATCTCCGGAACGCGCATAACAGATTTCCTTCAAAACGACACGACGGCGCTTCTTTTTGTCTTTCCCGGATACCGATGTCGTTGGCTCGCCTGGCGCCTGTAATTCTCTGTCAGGCGTCGGCGCCTGCTCCGGGATGATTGAACTCACAACAAATTTCTTTGCACCCTCCAGGATGCTCACTTCGGCAGAAACCTCCTGCACCGGAATGAGGCAGGGCCAGTAAGCCACGACCTCCTGAGTGCGGGGACGCGATCCCACGATGGCCACGCCGGAAGGGCCGCTCAAGATCAGAGAGGTGAATTTTTTGGAGAACTCCTCCACCTTGTCGCGATCAGAATCACGCACTCCCAGCCGCAGCAGTATTTCAGGAGGATCCGCTGCCGGAACCAGATGGCGGTGAGCCGCATTGTGGCCCACCAGTTCCACGCTCGTTTCTTCGAACGCCAGCCCTAACCTTTTCCAGAACATTTCGGCCAGTGCCCGCGCCTTGTCGGCAGCTTCGGGCCTGCTGACCAGCAGGGTCCCATGAGCTTTAAATCCATTCTGGTATGAGATGGAGACTTTCAAGTTGTCGGTCGGTGGACTGCCGCGCACACCGGAAATGCGGACCCGATTGTCGCCAAGGTCCTTCAGGACGATTGATGTGAAATCGGCGATCGCATCGGGAGTGATGTACCTCCGCGGATCACCCATTTCATAGACCAATTGCTCGGTGACGGTCTTGACATTGACAAGGCCTCCAGCGTTTTCATGCTTCGTAATTTGAAAAGAGCCGTCGGGAAAAAATTCCGCTATGGGATACCCGAGATTTTCGAATCCGGGAACTTCTCTCCAATCAGTCAAGTTCCCTCCGCTCGCCTGAGTGCCGCATTCAATGATGTGCCCTGCCACCACCGCTGAAGCAATCCGATCCCAATCGCTCAGGCTCCAATCAAATTCATAAAGAGGCACGGCAGCGGTAATACCAGTGTCGGTGACCCTGCCGGTAACCACCAGTTGGGCTCCCTCGCGGAGCGCCTGGACCACCGGCGCGGCGCCCAGATAAGCGTTGGCGCTCTCCACACGAGAATGGATCAGGCTGAAGTCTTCTCCAGTTTCCATGTTCTGAAGGGAAATACCCCTGGAGCGCAGATCGTCGAGGCGGCCCATGAGATCATCGCCTGACACCACCGCAATGCTCAAAGCCCCAACGCTTTCCCGAGCGATGGCCGCGATTTTTTCTGCACAGCCGGCAGGATTGATGCCGCCGGCGTTGCTGATCACACGAATGCCGGTCGTCTTCAACAGCGGCAGAGCTTCCCGTATCTGGTCGACAAAGTCAGCGGCGTACCCCAGTCGGGAATCCCTCGCCCTTTGCTTCTGGAGAATCGACATCGTGATCTCGGCCAAGAAGTCCAGGGTCACGTAATCGATCGGTCCCCCGCTTAATTGCTGCATCAGCGCCGCAAGATCGTCTCCCCAATAACCACTGGCATTTCCCACGCGCACCGACTTTTTCATGATGTCATCCGCTGCGGCTCAAGAATGATGGATTGATTAAAATAAAAAGGGAAAACCAGAATAAGACCATGGACCTCTTTATTTTACGCCGGGTTCAGGTTAATTTCAGAAGGCGCTGATGAATTTATTGGCAATTTTCCGGCCCAGCCTGGAAAAACAGATCGAACGGGCACATAAGCGGGTCAAAGAATCGCATGGAGATCCGTCCCCACGGATCAATGCGGCCCGCAAACTTCGGGAAATCGGCACGCCCGAGGCCATCCGGGCTCTGCTGGACCGCTTCACGATCACCGCGTCTCCTTCGCGCCAGGATGAGACGGAAAAGGAAGAAGTCCTTTCCTGGCTCGTGGAATTCGGTCCGCGTGCGGTAGGGCCCATTCGGCAGTTTCTGCTGACGCAACGCGAACTTTACTGGCCGCTGCGCGCGCTGAAGCAAATTCTTCCTGAATCGGAGTGGGCTGCTCAGACCAACGAAATTCTTCGCTCGCATTGTGAGAAACCTCCCTCCAGTTCTGAGCCCACCGCCCAGATTATCCGCTTTCTGGAAGGAACCACATCTGCTGAGCTTTCCCAGACCATCAAGCTCTTTTTACAGGATCCTGATGACGACGTGTGCATCGCTGCAGTCGATTACCTCCTGCACCGTCCCGAAGAGGAGTCTCGCGAGGCCGTCCTGCGCTGCTATCTGGAGTCGGAAGACCGTCCCCGAGTTCGGAACTTTATACTGGAGCTTTTTGCGGAAAAAGGTTGGACGGTGCGGGGATTTCGTCCCCGGATCGAGGAGACACTTCCGCCTGGTTATCTCCTGACGCGAGATGGAACCATAAAGAAAGTGGGTCGTGCCTGACGGCACAACACCACGGTCGGAGTCTCCAGGGGATTAGGAAAGCGGATTTATTTGAACCTATAATTCCGTCGTGGCTCTAAGCTTTGAAACTTTCTATGCCGATCCGGGTTACCGCCAGTTCAAAAGGCACCTGTTTAACTTTCTGCTGAGAAAACGCAAGATCGCCGCCTTCTTGGGAAGACCACGCGGATTGGTTTTGGAGATCGGATGTGGAATCACTCCCATGTCCCCGGCGGGAAGCCGGGTCATTGTCGCCGACCGCTCCTTGCTCGCCATCAAGACGCTTGCAAGTAATCATCGGCTGCCCGCGGTTTTGGATATCTGTACTCTGGGCCTGAGAAACGCCGCCGTAGGCACAGTGGTCTGCTCGGAGGTTCTCGAGCACGTAGGGGACGATCAAGAGGCTTTGAAGGAGATCCACAGGGTCCTCACAGACTGCGGTACTTTGATCTTGACCGTTCCTATCCATCAGCACTATTGGAGGCAGGATGATGAAATTGTCGGCCATCGCCGCCGCTATGATCCGAGAGTGCTGGAAGCGGATCTGACCAGGATCGGCTTTACGGTTTTAAAAAGGGCCAAGGTAGGCAGTCTTCTCGAGCGATATTTGACACTGGCCGCGGTGGGAACTTTTCTGCGAAAACCCTCCAGCTCTTTTTGTGAAAGTCGTTGGGGGCTTCTCATGTTTTCAGCGGCCAATCGAGCTGCTGCGCGTGTTCTTCAGTTGGCCGCTTTGGTGTCGCCGGAGAGATTCAATAGCATTGAGCTATTCTACTGCCGCAAAAATTGAAGTGAGCCCGTCGGAGACCCGCCTGCTTCAAAGAATCAAGATTTCCCGACAAAATGCTATCTACCTGCTGTGTTACTCTCTCTTTGGGCTTTTCTGCCTATTGTTCGTCCTTCCCACCTTCGATGATGCGGGCTATTGGGAAGATGAGATTTATACGGCCCGAGATATTGGCATCGGACACATCACCGATACCGATCCCCATTTCGAGCTTTCCTTCTCTGAGCTGACCTATGTCAACGATAATCATCCTCCTTTTTATTTTTGGATGATTGAAAAATGGACTCGGATGTTCGGTTTTTCTGAGACGGCATCCCGCTCCTTCAGCCTGCTTGCCTATTTCTTGACCGCTGGAGTGCTGTTATGGACGGTACGGGAGTGGCTGCCTGAACATTCGGCGGCCCCTCTGCTGGTGCTGGTTCTCTTTGGCGGCTCCAATTACCATCTCACCTTAGCTTCGGAAGCACGCATGTACACTCTGGTGCTTCTCTGGACTGCGTGTTCTCTTTGTTTTTTTTTGAGATTGCTTCGCGAATCGCATTCAGCCCTCTGGCTGCGCAATGGGGTCCTTCTGGCTTGCGCCAACACCCTCGGCATCTACACGCACTACTATTTCGGCTTCATCCTGGCTGCCGAGATTCTGGTGGCTTTAGTCTGTGTGTTAAGAAGAAGGTTACCACCGCGTATACTTTTTGGTCTGTTTGCGGCGCCGGTTCTTTTTATTCCTTGGTGGAATCAGCTTCTGGTTCAATATGCGCAAAAAAACAGGGAAGGTCTCTGGGTGAGGGGTCCCGAAAGCACAAGCGAATTCCTCGGTCTGCTGGCCAGGAATGCGCCTGAAGCGCTTTATCAGCTTCTTTTTGGCATCAGCTTTCAGTGGCCTCAAACGCTCGCCCTGCTGGCGCTTTCAGCAGTGACGTTCTTAATCTTCCTCAGGGCCCATCGCAAAGGCTTCAACGCAACGCGCTGGCTGTTGGCTTTGACTCTGACGGCCTGGTGTTTACTTTTGGTGAACGACGTCTATCATCACACTTTAACCAGTTTGCGCACCAAGTACCTGTTTCCGGTCGCTTTGCCGGTGCTGGTGTTGTACTTATTTTTGGCGATTGAAAATTTGCCCCCGGTTCGCTGGGTGCTGCTCGTCTTATTGTTGTCCAGTAACGGCGTTGCGCTTGCACGCGGCGCCGGGCAAGCTAACCGTCCCGATTGGAGGTCGGTAGCTAAGCGCGTTCAGGTGATTGCAGAAGCTGCGCCGGTGGTGGCGCCAGACGTTGACCATCGGCTCTGCCTTCGTTTTTATCTTCCCCCTGCCGTCCAGGTACTCAATGAAGAAACCGATAAGCTCTACCCGGGCGAATTCTGGTATGTGGCCCCATACTTCGAATGGAGTGACACCATGAGGCAGCGCGTGGCTCGCTTGAGCTCCCGTTTCCGTGAAGTGGAAAGGATTCGCGTTGATCGGTTCGTTTCTCTGATTCACTACACTTCTCGATAGGTACGGGAAAATGGGAGACGTCTCCCCTGTTCCCGCTTTTTTAATAAGGGGTTCCCCCCCCAAGTTTTTGGCATGGTAGATAGATCGGAAATCGAATGAGGCGTCCCGGTTTTCCCCTGGGAAGAATCCAGGCATCGACCGCCGCGGCTATTCTGTTGACCGACCAGGAGAGTCGACATAGAATCCGTGCCAGAAACTCTCCGGGAGGGGGAGATCCCAATGGCAGAAGATAAGCATCCCTTACACCCCGAATCGAGCGAGCCGATTGAAGAAGGTTCGGACCCATCTCATGCGTCCCGCCCGCTGACGCGGCGTGATTTCCTCATCCGAAGCAATGCTGGGGCCGTCGCAGTCGGTGTCGCGACTGGCGCCGGTTTCGCCGCCGGCCTCGCGCAGCGACCGGCCCAGGCCTCACCGGCCACGCCGCCGGCTGCGCCCGCCGTGCCCGCGATGATGCGCCGGGTGACGCTGGACATCGACGGAAGAAAGTACGAGGTCACCGTGGACGTGCGCGAGAGCTTATGGGAAACGATGAATTACCAGCTCGGCTTGTCCAACTGCAACCTCGGTTGTGATCGGGCGCAGTGTGGAGCCTGTACGATTCTGGTCGACGGTCGCGCGGTTAACGGATGTACGGTATTGACCGCCCGTCACGGTCGCGGACAAGAAATCCTCACCGTGGCGGGAATCGCCTCGGGGCCCGGCCCGCAGGGCCTTCATCCCCTTCAGCGAGCTTTCTGGCTGGAGGGAGGTTTTCAATGCGGCATCTGTACTCGCGGCTTCGTAATGTCCGCCTACGCCCTGCTACAGGCTAATAAGAACCCGACGAACGATGAAATCAAGGATGCGTTGGCAGGCAACATCTGCCGTTGCGGCGAATACCCCAAGATACTCAGCGCGGTCAAGAAGGCGGCTGCCGAGATGAGAGGGGAACGGGTGAGCTACTCGGCGCCGCTGGTCTCTGACGATGTGAGAACTTCCGGAGGGCGTGTCGAGGGCGCCGTCTCCCGGCAGTTTGAGTTTGTGACGGCGCTAGGCACTATCGAGCAGTTCGACGAGCTCTCCCTGGAACTGAAGCAAAGACCGGGTATCGTCGAAGTCTCTGGTTCAGAGCGGACGGTTACCATCTCTTGGGATCCGGCCCGGCTGGACGAAGCCAGAGTGAGACAGATTCTGGCGGAATCAGGCCACCCGGTTAAACCATAGAAAAAGGCGAGGAGGAGAAGATATGTTGAAAGTTGATGTCCTCCGCGTTGTTCAGGACCCCGAATACGCCGACAGCTTGACTGAGGCTCATTGGCACGCCCTGGCGGCTGATCCGGCCTGGGACGAACTGGTCGGCGAATTTGCCGAGTTGGTTGCTCCCGTACTGGCCCGGTACGGAACAAAACTGGGAATCCCTCCTCCCCGGCCGGCCATTCCATCCACCCCGGCACAGGAGAATCCGGAAGAGTTCCGAGTTCTGGGTAAACGAGTTCCCCGCTTGCATGGCCTGGGCGTCGTGACCCATCTTGGGCAGTACACTCAGAACATCCGTATGCCCGGCATGCTGTACACACGAACCCTGCGCAGTTCAGTTCCCCATGCCAGGATCAAGCGAGTCGACACGAAGAAGGCTGAAGAAGTGCGGGGAGTGGTGGCCGTGCTGCACCGGGGCAATCTTCCGGAAGAATACCGGGGTGTCAAATTGGGCAGCGGGCCGCCTGAGCGGTTCTTGTTCAATGAAGAGGTCTTTGAAGTGGGTGCGCCCATCGCGGTTGTTGCGGCGGAAAGCGAACACATCGCCGATGAGGCCATCCAGAGAATCGAGGTCGAATACGAGGTTCTGCTCCCCACCCTGGACATGATGGAGGGCGTACGGCCTTCCACACCCAAGCAGTGGGACAACAAGGAGAACGGAACCATCGTCGCTGTGACTCCGCCGCTGCTTCGAGGCGACCCCGCTGCAGCGCAGGCGGACGTGACCATCGAGGCAGTCCTGACCAAGTCCACAGAACAACACCTGGCGTTGGAATTGACAAACTCACTGATGTACTGGGACCAGGATCGGCTGGTTGTTTACTATACGACGCAGCACGCTCACGGGTGCCGCGCAGGTCTGTCGCAGGCGCTGAAGATTCCCGCCAACCGGGTGCGGGTCATCCAAACCGGCTATATGGGTTCCGGATACGGTTATCGTTCTGGTGCTGATCTAGCGGAAGTGCACACCGCCATTCTGGCCAGGATCACAGGGCGGCCGGTCAGGACCACGTACACCCGCGAGGAGGACTTCGTAACCCGCACCCATAGACCTGAGTTCCGAAACGAGATGAAATTGGGCGTTAACCGCGATGGGACCCTCTCTTTCGGCGAATTTCGTGTCTATGCCAACGTAGGGGCACAGCGCGCGGGGGCGGCCAACGGTTCCTGGTTTATCATGCAAGACCTTTACAGGATCCCCAACTTGAAGCTGGAGGCGATTGATGTCTTTACGAACAGTTACAAATCGGGGCCCTATCGATGCGTTAGCCATCCGAACGGCACATTCGCCATGGAACTGATGATGGAAAAAGCGGCTTCTGCCATTGGCATGGACCCAGTTGAGTTCCGCCTCAGGAATATCAACGAAGAGGGGAATCCAGACACTAAAAAGCCGTTCAGCAACCCCGGTATACGTGAGTGCATCACCGCCTGCGCCGATCGCATTGCGTGGAAGGAGAAGTGGCACCCCCCGAAGACAAAGGAGGTACGTCCAGGCGTCTTCCACGGAATCGGCTTTGCTGCCCATGCCTGCAGTCACGGCGCGGGTACCAATCCCGCAACCGGCCAATTGATTATCAACACCGACGGGAGCGTGCAGTGCGTCTCGGGCAGCACCGAAATTGGAGGCGGACAACGCACTCAAATGTTGATGATCGCTGCTGAAGCGTTGGGTGTTCCTCTTAGCAGCGTCAGTATCGCCCCTTACGTGGACACCGATAACACCACCGACACGGGCAGCACATCCGGCAGCCGCCAGACCAACACCGGCGGGCGCGGAATGTACGAGGCGGCCCTAGACGCCAGGCGCCAGATCTTAAATCATGCCGCACAGAAGTTCGTCGAGGATGCCCAGCGGAAAAATGAGCCATTTCAAGTGTCGCCGGATCAACTGGACCTTCGTGACGGCGAAATCATAGTCAAGGCTGAACCCGGCAGGAAGCTTCGTCTCGAGGCGGTTATGCAATCCGTCGGTCTTCCTATCCTGGGACGGGCAATTTACAAGCAGGACTCTGATTGGGAACGAACCGCCTGGGCGGCGCATGCCGCGGAGGTGGAAGTCGACACGGCCACCGGCAGCGTTCGAGTGACGAGATATGTGGCGGCTCACGACGTCGGCCGGGCCATTAATCCGTTTGCGCTCGAGCAGCAGATTGAGGGTGGGATCATCATGGCATTGGGTGCCGTGTTCACGGAAGAGATGCTGATCGACCAGGGTACAGGGTTGCCGCTTAACCCGAACATGCTCGATTACCGGCCGCTGAGCATCCAGGACGTGCCGGAGCAAATCGACATCATTCTGGTTGAGCGGCCGAAGGCCTATGGAGTATTCGGTGCGCACGGAATTGGTGAGCCTCCCATGGCGCCGCCAGCGCCTGCTGTGGCTGCTGCCGTATATAACGCGGTCGGTGTGTGGATGGAAAGCATGCCTTTGACACGCGAGAAGCTGTTGGCCGCGCTTAAGAATGTGAGGTAGGACGGACATGAAAAGCTTTGAGCTTTATGAGCCCACCACCGTTCAGGAAGCGGTTGGGATCTTGACCAAGTTCGGCAACAGGGCCAAGGTGCTGGCCGGCGGCAGCGATCTGGTAGCCGGCGTCATGAAAGATTGGGTGGAGGGCGAAGGGATGCCCCTGCCCGATGCTCTGGTCGATCTCACGACGATCCCGCAACTTCGCGGTATCCGAATCTCCCCGCAAGGAGCAACCATCGGAGCCCTCACCACTCTCACGGAGATCATCGAATCAAAGGACCTCAAGGAGCGTTTTCCTCTCCTGACTCAAGCCACGCACAGCATAGCATCTCCTTTGATTCGCAATTACGCGACCCTGGGCGGCAATCTCAACCAGCGCCCTCGTTGCTGGTTCTTACGCGGCCGGGAGTTCAATTGTTATAAAAAAGGCGGCGACTCCTGTTTTTCAGTGACGGGGGACAATCGTTACCACGCCATTATTGGGGGCGAGCTGTGTTACATCGTTCATCCCTCAGACACCGCTACCGCCCTCCTGGCCCTTGATGCCCGGGCCAAGCTCGCGGGACCTGCAGGCGAGCGGACGGTTCCTTTTGACAATTACTTTATTAGTCCTCGCGAGGACGTACTGCGCGAGAACATCCTCAAGCCGGATGAAATACTGCTTGAGGTGTTCATCCCCGCTCCTTCGCCAGGCACGAGGCAGGCCTGGACCAAGCTTAAGAATCGGGAGGTATATGAATTTGCCGTGGTCTCGGTCGCCGTTGCCTTTACCACGGAAAACGATACCTGGAAGGACGGCCGCATCGTCCTTGGCGGAGTCGCACCTGTCCCTTATCGAGCCGCCGTGGTGGAAAACCAGCTTAAAGGCAAAAATATCAAGAACAGCATTAAGCAGGCTGCCGGCGTGATCCGTACCGTCGCTCGGCCTATGAGCATGAATGCTTACAAGGTAGAACTGACCCAGAATCTGCTGGAACGGACCATTTTAGAGGCCCTGGCCTGAGATCGTCAGAGTCGTGGACCGCCGCCTCCCATTTCGATTTCGGGCAAGTCCAGGACGGATTGAATGCAGCTCAGGGTCCAATTGTGGACCACGAGGTTACTGGCGATATAGCCGCCATCGGAGTAAAGCCAGGTCATACCCTGGGCGTCGGTGAGCAGACCGCCGGCTCGCTGCAGGATGACGCTGGCTGCAGCGATGTCCCAAATTTTTAGATCAAGATGCCAGTAGGCATGCAGGCGTCCAGCAGCAACACCGCAGATGCCCAAGGCAGGCGATCCCATCAGATTGCACTCACTGACCTGGTCGGCCATCAACCCCACGATCAGTTTGGCCTGCTCGCGCCGCCTTCCGCCGTGGGGCCAATCGGTACCAATCACTGCATTGCTCCAGGCTTCCGTGCCATCTGAAATTTGCTGAATGACGATCTTTTGACCGTTGACTGTCGCTGCCGTCTCCAGGGTGGCTGCGAAAAGTTCATCACGGCACGGATCGTAGACCACGCCCAGGCGAATGTTACCTTCAGATCTCAAAGCAACGGAGATGCCGAAGTAAGGGATGCCTTGCACAAAATTCAGGCTGCCGCAAATGGGATCCACAATCCAAAGATGGGGCGCATCCACGGGTAAGCACGCATCGTCGGGCCCTTCCTCAGCTAAAATCCCACAGTCGGGAAATTCCGCCATAAGGGTTGAGACAATTGCTTCCTGCACTTGCAACGAAGCTTCCGATACCACGTCCCGCTGTCCCTTCCATTTGACATAACCCGGCCTTCCCAGGCGGATTCTCGCCACTTCTCCACCAGCCCGCACGGCCCGCTCTGCTGTTTCCAAGGCGCGACTAAGTTCCAGATGACAACCCGATTGAGACATAACTTATGTGAGATGGACCCTGGGTCTGAACTCGACCGCTGGAACGCGTGAAATCATAGGACTGCGTTCCTATCCACCTGAGAAGGTGTTTTGAGTGTACACTAAAAAGTGGCCCTGAGCCTCAATGTATGCACCACTCACCCATCTCCTTGAGGAGTCTTGATTAAATGCCTCAATACTGGATCCTTAAAACGGAGCCGTCGCAGTACTCCTATGCTGATCTGGAAAAAGACAAGATTACGGTTTGGGATGGGGTCAGCAACAATCTAGCACTGAAAAATTTGCGTGCGGTCCAACGAGGGGATTTGTTATTGATTTACCACACGGGGAAAGAGAAACAACTGGTTGGAATCGCAATGGCCGCCAGCGTGGCTTATCCCGATCCCAAGAAGAAAGATCTCAGGCTGCTGGCTGTGGATGTCAAGCCGGTTGAGAAGCTTCCGGTCACCCTTTCTGAAATCAAGAAGTCTCCGGCTTTCGCCGACTTTCCTCTGGTAAAGCTGCCGCGCCTCTCTGTAATACCGGTCGGCGAGCAGCACTGGAAGCTTCTAATGCGTCTGGCTTTAGTTAGTTCTCGTCCGAAAAGTGGCATTTTGAGAAACGGCATAAGGCTTGGATAGCATTTGATCTTAACCGGATTTTAGGTTCAACGCCGTCTTTACGTCATCGTCATGGCCTCGCGCTCGATTGCACACTCATTGGAGGACAC
>JACQSY010000080.1 GCA_016211085.1 Acidobacteriota bacterium
CGGGAAATCGGTAAACCCTTCTCGCTGATCATGCGAACAGCCTCGATTTTAAATTCCCGGGAATGCTTCCTTCGTGAAGTTTTCATCGAACACCCCTTTTCTAGACTCTATGAGAGTCTTTTCTGGGTGTCCACAAAATCGAGGGAGGAACACGATAGATCTCGAAGAACCGGGTTTCGTCCACTCTTTTGAAATGGCTGCGCACATATTGAACGAGCCTATAGTCCTGAACGTTGGGTATCGGTATAAATCCCTTCCTCAAATCCGCTGCCATTACCTTTTGCACTATGATCCACCTGCGGTTTTTTCCAGCCTCCAATTCTGCGACGACTCGACTGTACACCCTTTCATTTTTTAATTCGCCTCCATGGGGCCAGACAATGGGCAGCGGGTTCGGTTGCGTGGACTGGACCCAGTACCCGGCCAGGTCCGGAATGATTACAAAGGTTTTCCCGTTTCTCTTTGCTGCATCCAGCGCGCCATTAAGATCAAGGAGAAATTTATAGGTATTCGGATTAGTCCTGATCAACCGTCCACCGGGGAAGACCCCTGCCAATGCCTTGGTCAAGTTCTGCGCAGGTTGATCTCGGTAGATGTGCTGGGTGCGGGCGATGCCGAAACTTAAAAGCATCGCTCCTGCTGCGATCATAAGCCAGGATCGAAGAAACCTCTGCGTCACCGGCTTGTACGCAAAAATCAATAGCATGATCGGCCCGGCTCCTAAGGCCGGGCTGCTGTAACCATCGGATACGGATGCGCTCCAGGCAGTCACCAAGGCAAGCAGTGATGCTTGCAGCCGTCCTGAGGTTTGTTCCAGCGATTCTACGGAACAATAGAGCAGAATCCCGATTAACATTCCAAAAAGACCGAAGGATGTATAAATAAAAACGTTTACTCCCAGACTCAGGGCCGTCCCCAGCAGCGGCGCGGCATACAACGTTATGATCCCCACCCGGTTCTGCATGCCTGTTTTTCTTAGAACGCCTAACCTCGGCTCTCCAAAAGCAAGCCACATCGAGAGATATCCTGACAAAACTCCGAGCACAAACCACCGATTGAAGTAATTGACGATCCCTACGGTCAATAATTCCGTACGTGAACTCATTTGAACCAGGGCGTCCCCTACAGCGCCTGTAAAAAGTAAGAAAGTAAAATAGATAACGCCTGGCAGGGCCGCCGCCAGCCAAAATTGGACCTTTCGCCATTCTCCTAAAATCACCAGGACCAGGGGGGCAAGGAACATAAAATTCTGCTTGCACAGCATCGCTGTGCCTATCAAAAAGTAGCCGAGGAGCTTGCTCACCCGACCTTGCCTCAAACAAAGAGCAAAGCCGATTGCGGAGACGAACAAACCATCGATCGTGTGCCACGCGGTGAGATTCTTTGAGTGAGTCGAAGCCGCGAAAGCAGTGAGGGCAGCGCAAAATCTTGCGGTGGGGTGGAACGGATAGCTGAGAAACCGTTGGATGATGGAAACCCAGATCCACGCAATGCAGGCCAATTGGAACCACACGAAAAATCGCGACGCCCAGTAGGTATAGTCTCCGAAGATCAGGAAGGGCACATGGATAAGGGGAGAGATAAAAGGGCGGATAATTATGAAGTCGCGATGAGGAAGTTGGCCATCCAGAATCCGCCGGCTGTGTGCAAGCGTGAAACCCTCGTCGGTCGGATTAAAACCCATCCAGGAGAATAAAAGATGAGAGAGGATCGGCACAAGAAGCAGAAAGGCCACGGTGCTCAAGTGAGGAGGACGCAGCGGCTTTTTGGCGTTCCCGATTTCCCACCTACCGGATGATCTAATGGCGTGTTTCCCGGGAGAAGCCGCGCCCTTAATTTCGAAATGCTTCTACTGCATAGGTTGCAAATTTGACGCGTATCTTAGATTTCAGCGAGGGTGCTGTCAATGAAATGTAGGTCCTGTGTCGTTAGCAAAATATCAGTAGGCAGGTGCCTTTGTAGTGATGAATGCTCGATTTGCAAAGCATAGGTCGGGGCCAAGGTCGCTCGTCCGTCTCCGCCGTGCATTAGCGTTTTAGGGTTGATGTATGATGTAATATGTATGCATCGCACTCAGATTATTCTTGAAGAATGGCAATATCAGGCGCTGCGCGCCCGGGCCGAGCAGGAGGGGCGCAGTATCTCGGATCTTGTGCGGGAGGTCCTGCGCCATGCTCTACAGCGGGAAACACGAAAGAAGAGCCGTCTTATGGCGATCGAGGGAATCGCTGCGGACCGGTCATCTCGCGGGCGGGCACATGACCGGTTTTTATACGGTGGCGAGGGCAAAGATTGATGGAGCGGCTCTTCGTCGACACCAGCGCTTGGTTCGCCTACGCCAACCGCAGGGACCCGGACCACTTCGCCGTGCGCATGGTCTTTCGCGAGTTCGAGGGCCGGCTCTGCTCATCCAACTTCATCTTTGCTGAAACGATTTCTCTGTGTCTCTACCGCTTGGGGCATGAGGTAGCGCAAAAAGTAGGATCAGTGCTGCTGGACGTTGGCACCGTCGACCTAATACGCATTACACCTGAAGACGAACAGGCCGCTTGGGCGCTTTTCTGCAGGCGCGCCGATCAAAGCTACAGCTTTACCGACTGCACCTCGTTCGAACTCATGCGCCGCTTAAGAATCCTAGCTGCCCTTGCTCTTGATGATGATTTCCGCACGGAAGGGTTCCAGGTCCTGCCTTAAGGGGCCGTCCAACGCCGACTTCAAGAGCTCATCACCAAGATTTACGGCAAGAATGTGGCGGGGCTGTTTGATGAAGTACTTCCCTTCGTGACACTGAGAGGACCAAACGCGGTTCATGCGCTCACGCAAAGATTGGAATCTAGTCGTGCCAACCAGGGCTTGAGCGGGAAAACATTCAGCGGCAGCGCTGAACCGGTAATGAATACTGCCGCCAGGCCCGAGGCGGATGCGCTCGCAGGTTTATCGCCAGGCAGCCCACTTATCCAGATGCAGATAGCGCTCCATTTCTTTAGGAGCCAGCAGCCTCAAAAGGAGCGCCTTTTGAACATGAAGCCGGTTTTCGGCCTGGTCATACACCAGTGAGGCTGGGGAGTCGATGACACTATCGGCCACCTCCCTTTCGCGGCTGGCGGGCAGGCAGTGCATGAAAAAGCAATCTTTTCCCGTGCGAGCCAAAACTTCCGGAGTCACACGGTACTTTGGGAATACCCGCAGCCGTTCCTCCTCTTCAGCTTCCTGCCCCATGCTGACCCAAGTGTCCGTATAAACAACATCGGCTCCTTCCAAGGCCTCGAGAGAATCGCTCCAAATGTAGCGTGCGCTCGGGCATGGCGAGAGCCTACGGAAGTCCGCAGCCGCTGCGGGATATGGTTTGTATCGCGCAGGAGTCACTGCCGTAAACGAGATGCCGGAAAGAGCGGCGGCCTGGATCAGAGAATTGCAAACATTGTTCCCATCCCCCACAAAGGCCATGGTCTTTCCGTTCATCTCCTGCCATTTTTCACGGAGTGTGAAAAGGTCCCCCAGGGCCTGGCAGGGATGTTCGCGGTCTGTGAGCGCATTGATGACCGGTATGGTGACCAAGTCCGCCAGTTCAATCAACAATTCATGAGAAAACGTACGAGCCACAATAGAAGTAAACCAGCGCTCCAGGTTCTTGGCGACATCATTTAAAGGTTCCCGCTCGCCGATTCGAGAACCCTGGCAATCCAGGTACATGGCCTCTCCGCCCAGAGATTTCATTCCGAATTCAAAGGTTACCCGAGTACGCAATGAAGGCTTCTCAAACAACAGAACCGTACTTTTACCAACCAGCATGTCACGAAAATGCAGAGGCTGGCGCTTGACCGCCTCGCTAAGCTGCATCAAATGCCTCCAGGAGTTGACATCCAGATCTCTGAGTGAGATGAAATCTTTCATAATTTCAATCCTCGTGGCTGCGCTGAACCGCCTTCGGGTTATTCCCATTGCGGCCCCAAGGTCCTTTTCAGCTACCCAAAGCTAAAATCTTCCTCCACAACCAGCTTTTGTTGGCTCAAGAGAAGATGCTGCTTCTGAATGCGTTGGTTCCAGGAAGAGATTTGTTGTTCAACCGAAGCCACTCCTGTGCTTCCTTTGTGGCGGCGGCGCTCCAGCACGTTCTCAGTCTTCAGGATTTCTGCAGCTTTCTCATCAAGTTCAGGAATCAGTTCACGCATTTTCTGGAGTGAAAGATCTTCAAAACCACATCCGTTTTCGATGCAGTAGTTGACCAGCCGTCCCACACGCTCGTGCGCAGTGCGAAAAGGGACCCCTTTCAGCACCAGGTATTCAGCCAGGTCTGTTGCCAGCAAATACCCCTCCTTTAAAGCAGCCCGGGCGCGTTCCTCGCGGATCCGGAAACCACTCAAAAGAACTGGAAGCATTTCCAGCGTGTCCTTGACAATCTCAAAAACCGGGAACAGGTGTTCCTTGTCTTGCTGCAGATCGCGATGATAGGAACTGGGCAATCCTTTCAAGAGGCTGGCCACGGCGGAGGCGTGTCCGAGTACAGAGGCGGTCTTGCCGCGCGAAAGTTCCAGCAGGTCGGGGTTTTTTTTCTGCGGCATCATGCTGCTGCCCGTGCACAGTGGATCGGGCAACTCGATCCAGCCCACTGCCGTACTGGAGAAATAAATGAAATCCTCTGCCAGGCGGCTCACGTGAAGCATGATCTGAGTGGCGATTTGAAGGAGTTCCAGTACAAAGTCGCGGTTTCCCACCACGTCGTAGCTGTTGGCAAAGCCGACAGGGAGTCCCACTTCACGAGCCGTGAACTCGGGGTCGAGGTTGAGCGTGCTTCCAGCCAATGCGCCGGCGCCGAGGGGACTATCGCAATGCAGCTCGCGAAAAAAGGCCAGCCGCTGGAAATCGCGTCCGAACATTTCGGCAAACGCGAGCAAGTAGTGGCCCCAGGAGAGCGGCTGAGCCGCTTGCAGGTGAGTCCACGCAGCAAACATTTCCCCCCGCAGTTCCTGAGCCCGATCCAGAATTGATTCCTCAACTCTTATCAGGCCGAGCTGCCAAAGATGCGCGGCGTCCCTGCAAAAAAGCTTCAAATCAAGAGCCACCTGGTCATTGCGGCTTCTCCCGGTGTGAATACGGGATCCGGCTTCACCCACGAGTTCCTGCAGCCGCTGTTCAACATTCATGTGAATGTCTTCCAGGTCTTCTCGAAACGGAAACCGGCCTGCGCGGATCTCTTCTTCAATCTGAGATAGTCCTTTGAGAATGGCCGCGCACTGCTCCTGGCTGAGAATTCCCTGGGCCGCGAGCATGCGCACATGGGCCCGGCTTCCCCATAGATCGTAGGCCGCCAGGCGGCGGTCCACGTGCAGCGAACGGGTGTATTTTTTGGTCAACGGATCCACTTCAGTATTGAACCGTCCACTCCACAGAGGCTTGTTCATCGAATTTCGCGGGTTTTTTGAACTCATCCTACACGCTCGGGGGCAACCGCCACTTTTTTCCCCTTGTTTCCTCTTCCCTCTTCAAGCAAGGCGGCGATTTTCAAGCGCAACCCTTGCAGGCGGATAAAGCCCTCAGCGTCGGCCTGCGAATACACCTGGTCTTCCTCAAAGGTGGCATACGAAGGATCGTAAAGACTAAACGGTGAGCGCCGGCCACGGATGAGGCAATTGCCCTTATAGAGCTGGACCTTCACTTCCCCGGTCACACGCTCTTGAGATTCACGAATAAGGGTGAGAAGCAGCTTCATTTCAGGAGAGTACCAGAACCCGTAATACATAAGTTCCGCCAGCCGGGGAATCAGGGAGTCTTTGAGGTGCTGCACCTCGCGGTCCAGGGTTAGCGACTCCAGGGCCCGGTGGGCTTTGTGTAAGATGGTGACTCCCGGCGTTTCGTAAACTCCGCGCGACTTCATGCCCACGAATCGGTTTTCCACCAAGTCCACACGCCCCACACCGTGGACTCCTCCAATGCTGTTGAGCTCCTCGATCATCGGTACGGGTCCCAGAAGCCTTCCATTGAGAGCCATAGGAACACCCTTTTCAAAGCCCAGGAGGATTTCAGCCGGCCGCTCCGGAGCAGACTGTGGAGAAACGGTTCTCAAGAAAATGGTTTCCGGAGGCGCCTGCCAGGGGTCTTCGAGTATTCCTCCTTCATAGGAAGTGTGCATGATGTTTTGATCGATGCTGTACGGCTTCTCCTCCGTGGAGGTGATGGGAATATTCTTGGCCCGTGCATAGCGGATCAAGTCGCTCCGACTCTTAAACTCCCAGTGGCGCCAGGGCGCAAGGATCTTCAAGTGCGGCGCCAGAGCCTGGAAGGTCAGCTCAAAACGCACTTGGTCATTTCCCTTGCCCGTAGCCCCATGAGCCACACAGTCGGCACCGCTTGATTGGGCCACCCTCGCCTGCTCGGCAGCGATTACCGGCCGTGCCAGCGAGGTTCCCATCAGATATTCGCCTTCATAAAGAGCGTGCGCCTGCATGGCTGGAAAGACGAAATCCCGCACAAACTGCTCGCGCACATCGGAGATCACCACCTCGTCGGCCCCGGTTTGAACAGCCTTGTGGCGTATTGCTTCCAGGTCCTCTCCCTGCCCCAGGTCGGCGACAAAAGCAATCAAGGGACACCGGTATTTTTCCTTCAGCCAGTAAAGCATGACGGAGGTATCCAGGCCTCCGGAGTAAGCCAGAACGATTTTCTTTACAGAGCTTGCACTTTTTTCCATAGTTCCTTTCTGATACGGCGCGCATCGAAACCTTCAGCCACCACGGCCAGCAAAGTGTCTTCACCGGCCACCGTCCCCAAAATCCCCTCGATGCGGAAATCATCGATCCGATAAGCCACCGCAGGCGCCATTCCCGGCTCGGTGTGCAGGATCAAAAGGTTTGCGCTGACCTGACAACTGCGCACCGGCAGGCCCCGCCAATTGTCCAGGACGGTATATTTATACGCGGCGCCGTCTGAGGCTGCCTTGACAACATTCAGTTCCTTTAAATCGCGCGACAGCGTGGCCTGCGTGACATCAAAGCCCATTCTAGAGAGACGCCGGCGCAACTGCTCCTGGCTGGAAATGTTGGCCTGCTCCAAAAGCTCCAATATGGCTTGGTGACGCCTCTGTTTCTCCATAAAAAAATAACGTATATTTATACAAGGCGAGCTTCAAGTCAAGCCTCAAGGGATAAGCAGGGAGGGATCAAGCGATTTTTCTAAAGTTGCGATACAGGGTATCGCGCTGGGCCGGGATGAAGCCGGCTCTTTCGATCACCTGCAGGAGGTCGTTGCGGCCGGCCTTGTAACGCGCGCCGGCGACGCTGATGACGTTCTCTTCGATCATGATGCTTCCCACGTCATTGGCCCCGAAGTGCAGCGCGACCTCGGCGACCTTGAGTCCCTGGGTCAGCCAGGAAACCTGAATATTGGGGATGTTATCAAGGAAGATTCGGCTAAGGGCGAGCAGGCGAAGATATTCGACTGAACCCACCTCTTCATGGATGACCTGCTCCATCTCCGTGTCTTTAAGTTGCACGTTCCAGGGGATAAACGCTACGAAGCCCCCCGTCTCATCCTGCAGGCGCCGGATACGATCGAGGTGCTCGATGCGTTCTTCAGTTTTCTCGCCGCCGCCGATCATCATGGTGGCTGTGGTGAGCAATCCCTCTTCGTGAGCAATGCGCATGACGTCGATCCATTCCGCAGCGCTGCATTTCCCGGGACTAATCTGGCGACGCATCCGGTCGACCAGAATTTCCGCGCCGCCTCCGGGTATGGAATCCAGACCGGCTGCCTTCAAACGGCGAATCGCCTCACGAAGACTGATCTTGCTTAACCTGGCCAGCACCACAATCTCGGGCGGGGAAAAACAATGCAGGTGCACTTCATAGCGGCTGCGGATGGCACGCAACAAATCCTCGTAGTAGTCCATCTTGAGGTCCGGGTGCATCCCACCTTGCATCAAAATTCCCGTGCCACCGAGTTCAATGGTCTCTTCGATCTTCTTGAAGATGGTCTGGTGCGAAAGCACTTCTCCTTCCGGGTCGCCCGGCTTCCGATAAAAATTGCAGAAGGTACAGCGAGCCACGCACACATTGGTGTAGTTGATGTTCCGGTCGATGAGGAAGGAGACCACGTTGCCAGGATGTTTGCGCCTACGGACGGCGTCGGCAGCCATCCCTAACTCGAACAATGATGCCTCTTGGTAAACTGAAAGCGCCTCCTGAGCAGAAATTTGCTGCCCTGCGCGTACCCTCTCGAGGGCCTGTTGCACCTGTGACATGCGTTTATTCTAAATGCCCGGAAGCCGAGAAAACAAGGAGCGGGACCCCTGCAGCGTCAGAATGGAGCGCCCGTTAAAATGGTGACACGCTTGCAATGCACGGCTAACGCCAGCGGTTCACCCGCGGCCGTTGACCGTCTACCCGGAGGCCATCGGCTGCAGTCGCTTGTTAGCCGGTCTCCGGCATGCCATCGAAGAAATCAACGAGTCCAGTCTCCAGGGAGTATTCGGCACCCACGACTAGAAGTCCGTTTGTCCGAATCAGCCGTTTCAGGACTTCCGATCCGTGTCGTAAGTGATTTGCCGAGACGCGAATGTTGGCACGAACTGCCTGCCGCACCAAGCCATCGAAGTCGTGCTTGAGCTCTGTCGACAGCAGCGCTTCCACGGACGGCCGAACGCGGTCGACGATCGACCTGAGATTCCGCGACCGCTGTGTGGTTGATTGCTGCAGTTCTTCTAAGGTCGCCAGAACAGCGCCACATTGAGAATGCCCCAGCACCACTACCAGCCGTGTGCCGAACCGCGCCGCGGCGAATTCGACGCTACCGACCTGAGAAGGAGCGACGATATTCCCGGCAACGCGGATGACAAACAAAGCGCCCAGACCTTGGTCAAAGACGATCTCCGCGGGTACCCGGGAGTCGGAACAACCGAGAATGATGGCAAATGGTTTCTGGCCTTCCGCCAGCTCCCTGGGGCGCGTCGTCCATCGATCGCCGGTCCGAATGCCAGATACAAAGCGACGGTTGCCCTCTCGCAGGCGATCCAGTGCTTCGCGCGCAGAGATCATCGGCGATTCATCCTCGCCGGCTGGGAAACCGGGGACAGAGACCACGTTTCCTGATTTTTAAAAGAAGCTATGCCAAGAAAATGGGGGACAGAGGTCTCTGTCCCCTTTTCTCTTCTGACGCTTCTGATTTAGATGAAGGTCAAAACGGGAAAACTTCCACCCACAATGGGACCTGGGTCCACGCCCAGCCACTTTCCCAGCAGCGTTGCGTAAACGGCCCGAAAATCGACGTTGAACTTCATGTCGCCCACCGCATCCAGCTTGTCCCGGTCCAGACTGGGATGTTCGCTATAGATGCCGCCATTTACCAGCCCGCCCAGCACAAACATCTGGTTGGCGGTGCCGTGGTCGGTTCCGGCGCTTCCGTTCTCGTTCACCCTCCTTCCGAACTCACTGAAAGTCACGATCAAGACCTCGTTTTCTTTTCCCATCTGCTTCATGTCTTCATAAAAAACTTTCAGCGCAGTGGAGAGTGTGCTGAGCAGGTTGGCATGGACACCCTGGCGCGGGTCTCCTGCCAACACCTGGGCGGCGTGGGTGTCGAAACCGCCCAGCGTCGTGTAAAAGACTTTCACGCCCAGGTCTGTTGAGATAATTTGTGCGATGGTTTTCAGGTTGGTGGCAAAGGCATTGTTGAGATAGACCACTGAACTGCTGTAGTTCTTCTTGCCGTCGAGCAGCTGCACGGAACTGATGGTGGCATCCAGCACGGTTTGGGTAACGTATTCCTGGAAATAACCCAACTGATTGTGCGGCTCTGAAAAAATGCGCTGAAACGTCGCGTCTTTTGCAGTACGGTCCTGAGGATATTTGGAATCGGTCTGCAGGCGATAGGTGTCGATGCTGGTGATGGCCGGGGAAGAACCCTTTTGCGAGGTCATGGCCCGGGGCACGGTGCCTCCAATATTGATCCCCTTCAGGGTTACAGAGGCCTGCTGCGCATCGAAATACTTGGCCAGCCATCCCTCGGTCTCGATCACGTCCGGTTCGGCAGTGTGCCAGATGTCTCTGGATCGAAAATGGGACCGGTTGGGATTCGGATAACCCACGCCCTGGATGATGCCCACCTTCCCTTCTGCGTAAAGTTCGCTGACGCCCTGGAGCGAGGGATGGAGCCCGATCACCTCATTCAATTTCAGCACATCCGCGCTTGGTATCGCGATCGTCGGACGAGCCGCATAGTAACTGAGATTGCCATGCGGTATGACCGTGTTCAAGCCGTCACACCCGCCGGCCAACTCCACCACGATCAGGACCCTGGAACTGGAGGAAGCGGACTGAAGGGCTCCGGACTGCTGGGCGGCGCGAAGCCCGCGCACCAGGAACGTGGGGGCCGAGAGAGTGGTCGAAAGTAAAGTAAATTTTTTTAGAAATTCTCTACGCTCCATGCAAACCTCCTAATTGAGCTGGTACTCGGGAAGAATGCTGACCAGGTAAATGAGACCGCGTACCTTCTTGTCAACCGTCGTGGGGTTGTTGATGTCGAATTCTCCAAGAACGCCGGCGTCGCTGGTGCGCAGGTACTGTTCCAGAGCGTAATAGGTATCGTCAGAAACGTCATGCTGGACAAACAGGCTGACGAAGTACTGGGCCACATCCTCACTCCTTTTGAGACCCTGGGTCTCGATGATCCGGTCTACATCGATCTTTTCCGTCCCGGTACGGCGTGTCGCCAGAGTGTTTAAAAAGTTGTAGCGGGCAATCAGGGTGCTGGTGTTGATCCATCCCACTCCGCTGACCCATCCATCGACGTCGGGAGGCGCAAATAGGTTCTGGTTCATGGTGCTCATCTGGCGCTGGAGAGTCCCTGGATCCGTGATTTCCAACTCACGATAGGCTCCGACCACAAACTCTACGGGGCTTTTAATGTGGGCCCGGTAAGCGTGGGGTGAAAAGAATTCAGGATGCTCAAAAATCGCTCGCAACAACACGGGAATGTTGTAACCGCTGTCTCGAAAAACCTTCCCCAGCTCTAGGATGATCTCTTGCGAAGGATTGGGATAAACGAAAAACTCAAACAGCTTCTTGGAAATGAATTCCGCGGTGACGGCTTTTTGGAAAATGAGGTCGATGACATCGTCGCCGTTGAAATTGCCATTGGCGCCCAGGAATATCTTTTGTCCTGAGTCATGGCGTTCCGGGTAAAAGCGGAAGTTCTGAGTGACACGATCCACGCCCCATCCGGTAAAAGCTCTGGCCGCTTCCTTGACATCCTGCTCCGTATAGTTGCCAATCCCCATGGTAAACAGCTCCATCAGCTCGCGGGCCCAGTTTTCATTAGGGCGGCCTTTGACATTGCTCACGTTGTCCAGCCAGTAGAGCATGGCCGGATCTCGAGCAATCCGCGTCACCAGCTCCTTGAAGTTTCCCAGCGCATACTGGCGGAGCAACTCGTTTTGGATCAGCATGAGGGGGCGATCCCCCTCGCCCACCATGTTGATCTGGTTGATGGAAGTGGCAAAGTGGTCGTGCCAGAAGTAAGTCATTTTCTCGAGCAGCTGATGTTTGCTGTTGATCATTCGAAACAGCCACCAGCTTTGCAGCTCGGAAGTGTTGGCAGTCCTTCGTCCCTGAGCATCCGTGCGGACCAGCTGGTAATTCTTCGCAGCCAGCGCCTGCTCCATTTGAGAATTGTCAAGGTTGCTGTAGTTCAGCTGCTCGTCAAGAACAGCGGCGAATCCCTTGAGGATGGCCGCTTTCAGCTCTGTTGAAGAGGCGCTGAAACCCAGTCGGCGCAGCAGGTGGGCAGCGGAACGTTCATCCCAGGCTACCAGCGTACGCCTGCGATATTGCTCGCTTGAAAGTGTGCTCTCCTCTTCTTGTGGCACACGCAGACCCACGACAATTCTGTTGAAATCGCCCCGGGTGAACGGTTCCTGGCGTTGAGCCGTTAAGGGAGAAAGAAGACAAACAAAAACTCCAAAAAGCAGAGTCCCTTTTCTCATGAGGAACACCCCCGTCCCTGATTCTTATCTTGCTGCAAGCGTTTGATGAATTCAAGTAACGCGGCAGCACTTGACGAAAGGAGTTGTTCTGATTAGAGAAAAAAATGCGCAGCCTGGTTCAAAGGAGGCCACAAGGGGCTCGCGTGGCGCGTCGACTAAAAATGGTAACGTCCGGAACGCAGAAGCTCGGCGGCAATTTCTCGCCTCAATGTGATTCCTTCGGTAGGCCAGAAGTGTGCCAGAGCATCCAGTGTGCGGCGGCACTCCTGCTGCTCTCGGGCGGAGAATATTTCCCCCAGAACCTTCCTCCCCGACCGGATGATTCGTTCCAGGGACTCTTGCGCAAAGGAACGGACCAGCATGCCGGCGATGAGGCCACGGGATGGGTCCCGGCGCTGGATCTTCAGTGCGCGCAACAGACCACTCTCCAGCACATAGATTTCCGACAGGATGTTGCTGAGCTCCATTAAGATTTCCTGTTGCTGCGGTAACTTGTCTGCAAAGCGTTGCTGGGAACGGTAGAAGAGAAGCAGCAGGAGCTTGCGTGACTGCTGCAGAAAATCCGCCTCTTGAAGCAGCATCGCATTCTGCCGGCTATCCTGCGCAACCGAGCTCCAGTTGGAAGCCAATTCGCCGGCCTTTTCGTCAAAAACAAGCCCATTTTCGCGGCTGCGCTTCAACACTTGAATGGCGATTGCCAGGCGGTTGATTTCATTGGTGCCTTCGAAAATCCGATTGACTCGCGAATCGCGATAGCAGCGTTCAGCGGGGTATTCGGAGCTATAGCCGTTTCCTCCAAAAATCTGGACCATCTCATCGACTACAAAATCGAGCATCTCGGTGGTCCAAACCTTTAGGATGGAGCACTCCACAGAATATTCCCGGGCTGCGCGGTAAATGTCATCCAGCGAGGCTTCGCGCGCTTCAGCCATGGCCGCCCCAACCAAGTCGGCCGTTCGATAAAGGATGCTTTCGGCGATCCAGATTTTTACCGCCATTCGCGCCAGCTTCTCCTGAATAGCCCCAAACTCGGAGATAGGACGTCCAAATTGCTGCCGCTGCAGAGCGTACTGAATTGCTTCTGAAAGTGAGAATTTGGCGCTTCCCAGGCAGGAGGCTGAGAGCTTGAGGCGTCCGAAATTCAAAGTGTTCAGGGCGATTTTCTGTCCCTTCCCCGCCTCACCCAGCAGATTGCCCGAGGGAACAGCGGCGTTTTGCAGGATCAAGGCGCGTGTTGAGGAACCCTTGATGCCCATTTTCGACTCTTCTTTTCCGAGGCTCACTCCGGGAAAAGAAGGTTCCACTAGAAAAGCAGTCAGGTCTTTGCCGTGAATTTTGGCAAAGGTAATAAGGAGGCCGGCAATCGCCGCATTGGTGATCCACAGCTTTTCGCCATTGAGCACCCAGCGATTTCCATCCCAATCGGCGCGGGCCCTCCCCCCGAGAGCGTCCGATCCTGCCTCAGCTTCCGTCAGAGCATAGGCTCCAATCATTTCACCGGAAGCCAACCCAGGCAGGTAATGCTGCTTCTGTTCCTCAGTGCCAAAATACACCAGCGGCAAGGTTCCGATGCCGCAATGTCCTCCGTAGGCGACGGAGAATGACGCGACCGCTCCCATCTTTTCGGCGGCAATGGTGGCGGCAACAGGGTCGAGCCCCAGGCCTCCGTATTTTTCCGGAATCTCAATTCCCAGAAAACCTAATCCGGCTGCCTTCCTCAAGAGCTCCTTCACAAAGTCGAGATCCTGTTTCTCCACCCGTTCAACCTCGGGAAGCACGTTTTCGGCCACGAAGCGGCTCACCGCTTCCGAAATCAGTCGTTCCTCGGGCGTGAAATCCTCCGGGGAAAAGGAATCCGAAGGAAGAGTGGGATAGATTAAAAACTGGCTGCCGCGAAGTCGCGAAATACTGGGGCTCCTCATCAATTAACTTTTCGTGGAGTGGATGGGAAAGCAGACAATTTCCCCCAGCACAGTCGAGCTCCTTCAAATTCCAGGAGCTGCTCCTTGATCGCCAGACCACCTGCAAAACCCACCAGGGCGCCCGTGCAACCCACCACGCGATGACAGGGGAGAACCACCGGCACCGGGTTCTGCGCAATGATTGAACCGACTGCACGCGCCGCCCCGGCATTCCCCAGGCGGCGGGCCAGATCGCCATAGCTAATAGTGGTGCCGTATGGGATCCTGGAAAGCTCGCGCCATACCAGGACCTGGTAGGTGGTCCCTCGCAGGTCCAAAGGAACATCAAAAGTCGTTCTCTTTTTTTCGAAGTATTCCCTCAGTTCCCGCCAAGCCCGTTGCAAAAGCGGCGAGGGAGAGCGTTTTGGAATGGCCGCAAAATGTCGGTTGAACCAGTTACACCAGTGTCCCGAGAGCTCGTTGGGAAAACAGACCCGACATAAACCCGTTCCTGTAGCTGCCACTAGGAGACGACCGATGGGGGTGTCCAGTTCCTGGCAGGACAGCTCTTCCATTTCTGTCAATATACCTGATGTCAGACTGATTTCGTACCCTGGAATCTCAATATGGCTGGTATTTTCCTGTTTGCGCTCGGTATCGTGGTAGGGCTGTCTCTGGCATTTCTTCTTAACCGAAAATACGGACAGAGCTTCCAATCTTTGGCTGCTCAGGCGCTCCTTGAGAACAACAAGAGCTTCGTAGAAATTGCCACGTCTCAGCTTGAAAAATTTCAGATCAAGGCTATCAGTGATTTTTCGCTCAAGGAAAAAGCAGTTCAGGATTTGGTGTCTCCGCTGCAAGAAAGCCTGGAGCGGTACCAGTCTCAGCTTTCCGAGCTTGAAAGAAAGAGGGAGCAGGCTTACGGAGGGATACGCCAGTATCTGGACAGTGTGGTCCAGACACAGGTCGAACTGAGAAAGGAAACGGGAAGCTTGGTGAAGGCTTTGCGGGCGCCCCATGTGCGGGGGCACTGGGGTGAGGTGACTCTAAGGCGAGTAGTGGAACTGGCGGGGATGATCGAGCACTGTGATTTTATGGCTCAATCTTCTATGGACGGGGCCACAGGGCGGTTGCGTCCGGACCTGATCGTCACCCTGCCCAACGGGAGAAAAATCGTCATCGATTCCAAAGTGCCGTTGGATTCTTACTTGAACGCAGTGGAAGCAGAAAACGAACAGGAGCGGGAACAGCACCTCATGGAACATTGCCGCCAAGTGCAGCGGCACATGGCCTCTTTAAGCAGTAAGGCTTATTGGGATCAGCTTGAAGAAAGTCCCGATTTCGTGGTGCTGTTCATTCCTCTGGAAAGTCTGTACAGCGCGGCGCTCCGTTTAAACCCTCAACTTCTGGAAGAGGCCACTCAGAAAAAAATAATTCTGGCGACTCCAACCACGTTGATCGCGCTGCTCAGGGCCGTGGACCACGGCTGGCGGCAAGAGAAACTAGCTCAGAATGCTGTGGAGATCTCGGCCATCGGCAAGGAAATGCACGACCGGCTCTTAAAGATGCTCGAACACTTTGCGCGGCTAGGGCAAAATCTTGATCGCGCGGTCCAGGCGTTCAATGAAACAGCCGGGTCCCTGGAAAGCCGCGTCCTGGTGCAGGCGAGGCGCTTCGGAGATTTGGGGGTCAAGATCCGCGAAGAACTGCCAGATGTCTCCTGGATCGACCGCACCCCCCGCAAGCTGTCGCTACTCGAAGCGGAGCCGGATAATTCCGCTCGGCAAGAACGAACGCTCCATTCTTGAACCTCGGCTGCCGACTCTCCTGCTCGGGCATGAGGCTCCCTTGAACGCCCGTCCGAAAGCAGCCGGCTAAAGGCCCACTCGAGGATTCAGGCCACTCTAGAATTGCGAAGATAATCACCACCCTGTCGAACTGAACGGTAAACGTTATACCCGGCGATCTCAGGCACACTGCTGGCATCCCACAAGAGCTTTACCGAAGCAGCAGTAGCCAGACCGGGCAAAGACAGCAGAGAAATTAGGAGTAAATACAAGAAACGCATAGACACTCCTGGTTTAGGAATGGCACGAACTATAGCGGAAGAGGGCAGGAAAATCTGTGAAGGAAATCACACTTCCATACGGGTAGTTAGGGAAATGCTTCAGAAAGGGGATGGGGTGGTCTACCGATCAAGCCCGGGGATGGAATTGATCGTAGACTTTTTTCAGACGCTCTCGGGTCACGTGGGTGTAAATCTGAGTGGTTGAAATATCAGCGTGTCCCAACATCATTTGCACCGCGCGCAAATCGGCGCCGTTCTCAAGAAGATGCGTAGCAAAAGTATGTCGCAGCGTGTGGGGGCTCAGCTTCGACTCCAGGCCGGTCTGGCAGGCATAACGCAACAAGACCCGCCAGAAATTTTGCCGGCTCATCGGCTTCCCTCTCTGAGTCAAGAAGAGAAAAGGGCTGTTCAGCCGTCGTCGTAAGAAAACCGGCCTGGCTCGTTCCAGGTACCGGCTGATCCAGGTCAATGCGTTGGCCCCAATGGGAACGATCCGCTCACGACCGCCCTTGCCGCTGACTCGAAGAAAACCGGCTTCGAACTGAATATCATCGGTCCTCAATCCCACCAGCTCCGACACTCTCAGGCCCGATGCATAAGCCGCTTCCAGCATGGCGCGGTCTCTCAATCCGTAAACGCTCTCGATGTCCGGCGCCTTGAGCAATCGCTCCATCTCGTTGCGTGTAAGATAGTGAGGCAGCGACCGCCAGATTCGCGGTGCTTCGAGCATCTCTGCGGGATCCTCTCGGATATATCCGTCCAACAGCAGGAACCTGAAAAACGAGCGAAGAGTGACAACACGCCGCATCAGGGAACGGGGGGAAAGTCTCGCATAAAGCCCTTGAATGAAACTGTCCAGATGCTCCTTGCGCACGGCGGCCAGATCCAACGACTCTCGATCCGTAAATTTGACGAATTCCGCCACGTCGCGACGATACGCATCCAGAGTGTTTCTGGAGAGGCCTTTTTCGACCCGCAGATAATTCAAATAATTTTGGAAAGCAGTCTCCGCGCTCCGCTCACCGCCTGAGGCGCCGTAAGACATAGCGAACCTCCTCAACACCCAGTAGTTGACACACTGCAAAATAAACAACCATCCCTACGGTTATCGAGAGACCCAGGATGGCAGCCTGCGCCGCAACCTCCGACTGGTTACCTGAAAATCTCGCCAGATAAAAGTGCACGACATACACAACGCCGGCCATCACCAGGGCAGCCGCGGTGGTCCGGATCAGAGCCTGGCTCACCCGAAACCTTTTTAAGGATCCCATCCGCCGCCGAAAACGTGATGACAGCACCAGGATGTTCACGCTTACAGATAAAGTGGTGCCGAACGCCAGGCCTATATACTTGTATGGCCCCGGCAGAAGCCATACCAGAAACAAATTGGCGGTGATGTTGACCAGCACTGAAACAATGCTGGCCCGCACCGGAGTGCGCGTGTCGCCCAGGGCATAAAAGGTGGGCGCAAAAATCTTAATACAGCTGTAAGAGAATAGACCCAGAGAATAGAAAATCAACGCGTATGCCGTCCACTGCGTATCCTGGCTGGTGAATTGTCCCCGTTCAAACAACACGCCGGTTATCGGAATGGATAACACCATTAGGCCCGTGGTAGCCGGCATGGCTACCAGCGAGAGCAGCTTCAAAGAATTGGCCACGCTTTCTTTTAAAGATTCCCATTCTTGGCGGGCTGCGTGGAAGGAAACATCACGCAGGTTGACGGAACCGATGGCAACACCAAAAAGGCCGATGGGGAGGTACAACACCCGAAAGGCGTAGTTCAGCCAGGAGACGGGCCCGTTTCCTAAAAAAGAAGCCAGTTGGGTGGTGACAATGATGTTGAGTTCAGTCGCGCTGATCCCAAAAACCGCGGGAGCCATCAGCCGCATCATGCGTTGAAGCCCCTCATGATGAAAATTGATTGAGAATCGAAAACGAAAGCCATGACGGCGCAACAGAGGAATCTGGATTGCATATTGCAAAAAACCTCCCACCACAGCCCCAACTGCCATCGCATAGATGGAGGGTATCCCCCAGTGTTCAAAAGTAGGCGCAAGAAAAAAACCCGCCAGGATGAGGGCGATGTTAAACAGCGCCGGCGCCAGGGCAGGAAGAAAAAAATGATCCAGCGCATTCAGTATGCCCATCCCAACGGAGGCCATGGCGACAAACAGCAAGAAGGGCGCGAGAATCTGAGTTAACCGGGCGGTGAGTTCCACCTTGCCGGGGATTTCCTCGAATCCCGCGGCAAGCAGGTAGACCAGAAAATCGGAAAAGACAAATAGAAACAACGCGACCGCCCCCAGCGCGATCAGCAGTGTGCTCAGCACCAGATTGGCGAGCAGCCAGGCTTCGGCCCTCCCTTTCCTGTGAAGATGGTCGGTGAATGTGGGAACAAAAGCGGAGCTTAAAGCGCCTTCAGCAAACAGGTCGCGCAGCAGATTGGGAATTCGAAAAGCTACTAGCCACGCATCGTTGTAGACGCCGGCCCCGAATAAGCCCGCAAAGACCTGGTCACGAACCAAACCCAGGATGCGGCTCACCATCACCGCAATGCTGACCTTTCCTGCAGCCCACGCCGATTTTCCCCGGCGAACCAAAATTTCCTCCTCTCTCCAATCCGGAACTTAAGCTATCATCTCTTACTGACGGGCCGGCAAACCTGGCCCGGTATGATTCGAGCTGAAGGATGACCCACGTCAAGCGGTAAACGACAATAACGCCACGCGACGTTCCATGAAACTTGGAGAGATTGCCCGCAAGCTCAACTGTACGCTGCAGGGTCCGGCGGACCTGGAAATCTCCGGCGTATCCGGAATCGAAGAAGCCTCTGAGACAGAGCTCACCTTCGTTTCAAACCCCCAGTACCTGCCCAAGCTCAAGACGACGCGGGCCGCCGCTGTAATCCTTTCCAAGGGCGACAAAGCCCCTATTCCTGCCTTGATCAGCGACAATCCTTACCTCACGTTTGCTCAGGCCGTCGAGCTTTTCTATTCTCCCCCCACGCCCATCCCGGGAATCCACCCAACCGCCAGCTTGGCTTTATCCGCATGTGTCGGTGAAAATGCCTCCATCGGCGCCAATGTTGCCATCGGTGCGGGAGTTCGCTTGGGAAAGAACGCGCTCCTCTACCCAAACGTCACTATCTATCCTCACGCACAAATCGGAGATGATTTCATCGCTCATTCCAACAGTGTGGTCCGTGAATACTGTCAGATTGGAAACCGTGTCATCCTCCAGAACGGAGCGGTGATTGGGTCGGATGGATTTGGCTTTGCTCCGCGGAGTGACGGCAGCTTTTACAAGATTGTTCAATCCGGAATCGTGGTCATTGAGGATGATGTAGAAATCGGAGCGAATACGTGCATTGATCGCGCATCGATTGGGGAGACTCGCATCGCGGCTGGAACCAAGCTGGACAATCTGGTGCAGATCGGCCACGGATGCCGCATCGGTCGTCATACCATCATCGCCGCGCAGACCGGGGTGGCTGGGAGTACCCAAGTGGGCAACCAGGTGGTCCTGGCGGGACAGGTAGGAATTGCCGGGCACCTGAAGATCGGTGACCGGGTGATCGTCACCGCACAATCCGGCGTTGGACACTCCATCGAAGACGGCAAAAAGGTTTCCGGCAGCCCGGAAATGGATTCAACAGTGTGGAAGAAAAATTATCTGTTGATGCAGCAGTTTCCGGAACTGGTCCGTACCCTCAAGCAAGTCAAGAAAGACCTGGACGAACTCAAGCAGAAACTGGAATCCGCCTGAATCAGGCGCGCACAAAGCGCCAGCGGAGTAAGCGCCCTTCGGAGTGCGGGGACAGGTCACCGCTTTTTTTGCGGGCGACATGTCGCCCGCCGCCCCAATTCGTGAAGCAGAACAGCGGCGCATCAAGGAAGAACTGGCCCGCCTGACGTTTGGGGAATAAATGCCGAAGATTCAGTGGAACAAATCTTCGGCTGAAAACTTTTCTCCTGCGCGGCCAACCCGCCAATGCAGTCTATGGAGCCTCGACGAGCCCCTTGCCGGTTCCACTGGGAAACCGGGGACAGAGACCACGTTTCCTGATTTAGTCGCGGGCGAACCACGCTCGTCAATTCGCCAACGAGAAAGAGCCGTACCATTGAAAATGGGGAACAGAGGTCTCTGTTCCCTTTTCTACGCGGCCGCGCTGCGTCATTCCTGCGGCAGTGCAACGCGTTGTTCGGCCGCTTTATGACTTTTCACTCACGGCGAGGTCGAACGCTTCACGCAAGCACGGCATGATCGTCCGTAGGTCCTCAGCGGTCCGGACAAGGACCACGTGTGGGGGGAAACCGGGGACAGAGACC
>JACQSY010000084.1 GCA_016211085.1 Acidobacteriota bacterium
GGAATTCAGAGTTCTGGCGCGAAGCGAGATGGCGGTTCGATCGGAAACAAGGGGCATTATTGTTGAGTTGCCCCCATACGTACGCGAGGGAAGCCGCGTCACAAAGGGCGACGTCGTCGCGCGCCTTCGGGACTTCGAAAAACAGCAGAAGATTTATCAGGTGACCGGCGATCTCGAGCGGAAACGAAGCGAGCTGGCGTTGTTGCGGGCCGGCGCGCGGCCTGAAGAAATTGAACGAAAAGAAAGGCTGGTGGACACGAAGCGCATCGAGCTCCTCAATGCGAGGCGAAACCAGGAACAACGAAATCAGCTTGCGCAAAGCGTGGAACGTAAGCGCACCGAACTTCTGCTGGATCAGCAGACACTGCAGCGCACGAGGGAACTCACCGATAACGGCCTGTCTCCTCGATTCGATTTGGAGAAGGCGGAAACAGCCGTGAAAGTCCGCGAAAGGGAAATCGCAGAAATCGAAGCCGCGATTCGCGTCGTCTCCGAAACCGCCGATCGAGAAGCGGATCTGAAAACCCGCGAGCTCGCCGAGGCGGAAAGTGAACTCAAGCTGATGAGAGCCGGCAACAGACCCGAGCAGATCCAGCAGGTCGAAGCCGACGTGCAGAAACTCTCGAACGAGGCTGCCATTCTGGATCAGGAGCTTGCCAAGACAGAAATCCGCGCGCCAATTAGCGGAATCGTGACTACTCCATTTGTTGAGCGGAAACTGAACCAGCAATTGAACCCGGAATTGATCCCGGGTGAAGAGTTATTCCGGATCGCAGACATCGAGCGCGTGACCGTGGAAATGCTGGTTCCCGAGAAGGAACTGGCGGACGTGCGGCCTGGCAATCCCATATGGATGAAAGCTCGCAGCCTGCCGGCCGTCGATCTTCAAGGGCGCGTGGACTTCATCGCGCCAATCGCCCAGACGGTGAACGGACAACAGATGGTCGTGGTGCGAAGTGAGCTGCAAAACGATAATCTTTTGCTCAAGCCGGAAATGACGGGCGTGGCGAAGATCTATTGCGGGGATCGTCGGATTATTGACCTGTTCACCCGCCGGTTCATCCGGTGGTTTCGCACAGAGTTCTGGGATCTCCTTCCGTAGCCGCCCTTTAACAAGCCCTTACAGCTAAAAATCCGCGTCCTTACCACGGGGTCATTTTTTTTTCCAAATTTTTCGGTGGCGATGTATTTTTTTCAGTCTTTTCCTTCTCTTAATGCAATGACGAGCTAACTTGATCCTTTGTACAGGGCAAATCCGGTCGAAAGACGGAGACGCAAAGCCACAAGGCTAAAACTCCCGCCCTCAAGGGGAGTCACGCTGGTTGAGCCGCCAAAGGCAGGAGGCCAGGCGGCGCCTTACGCGTGATCTCGCCGTAAACCTCCTTCCCGAGCATACCTGCTGACAAAGGCAAACCCGTCGAAAGACGGGGACGCAAAGCTTCGAGACTAACGTCCACGAATCTACCTCAGCAGGAGTGTCCGGGGGCCAAGTCGGTCGGGCTGCCAAAGGCGATACGCCTCGGGCAGCCCGTTTTGTTTTTCAACCAAATTTTCAACCAGGAGGATTGCCATGAAAGAAACCTACGGCGTGATTTGGGTCTAGGCCGGTCTAGGCCACAAACCGAAACCAACACTTGAAACCGAACTTAAGAACGCCCTTTGGAGGATCAAATGACCGAGAATACCGCCCTTTTGAATGAAATCGCCCAGATCGAAGAACTGGAACAGAAGACAGCACCGAGTGCCTCAGCCGTCGTAGTCTAAGTTCAAAAAAAACGGGAACGCTCTTTTCCACTAGTCGGTAACTGTGATGCGCAACCCCACGGGATTGTGGAACGAGACGCTATAGCAAAAATGCGTTGGCGGGATTTATCGCCAGCGTGTAAAAGCTATTTACTAGCCATTTACACGCTGGCGGTACCAGTAACTATACTGTCGTTCAAAACACCGAGCGACTACTCGCGCGAGTGGGTTCTGCTCACAATCATTTCCGTCTTTGTTGCGACCGTAAACGTTCGCTTACCATCCATCTCTTCTGTCATATCGATGGGAGACGTTTTTACTATCCTGGCATTAACACAGTTTGGTCCCGGACCTGCCCTTTTTATGTATTGGCTGGACATGATTGCTGGCCACTTAACCGACGTTGTTCGCCATTACGGGTTTCAGGGCATCACACAGATCAAAGCGCACAAGGTTTTTTTCAACCTCGCGTGCTGCTCCTTGTCTGTTTTCCTGATGAATCTGGCCTACCGCGCCGCAATTGCCTCTAACCTGCAACATCCAGCAAATTTCATAATGGGCTTGCTTGCAGTTGCCATCATCTGGTTCCTCGTAAATACCATTACGTTATCAGTAGCGATCTCGTTTTGGAGTAATGAAGCCTTTTGGGAGGTGTGGAGAGAAGGAATCTCCTTAGCTCTATTGAATTTTATGGGCTCTGCGGCAGCTGCGGGTTTGATCTCCCTTTTCTACAAGAAGGCAGGGTTCTGGATATTCCTGCTATCGCTGCCGATTGCCGTCGTTGTGTATCAGCTTTATCGGTTTTACATTGAAAGATACGAACAAGCTGAAGCTCATATTTCAGAACTCAGCAAGTTATACCTACAAACAGTCGAAGCGTTATCAAGCGCTGTAGATGCGAAAGATCGATATACACACGGTCACATAAGGAGAGTTCAAGCCTACGCGACTGAGTTGGCGAAATGTATTGGTATTCACAATCAGAACCAACTATTAGCTATACAAGCAGGTGCACTACTGCACGACATCGGAAAGATCGCAATTCCGGAGTACATTCTAAATAAGCCAACTCTGCTCACCGAAACCGAATTCGAAAAGATGAAGATCCACCCTGTAGTGGGTGCAACAATGCTGGGCGCCATAGATTTTCCCTATCCGGTTGTGCCGATTGTCAGGTCTCATCACGAGCGCTGGGATGGGAACGGCTACCCTGACGGGCTCAAAGGAGAGCAAATACCTTTGACGGCAAGAATCCTGTCACTCGTGGATTGCTACGATGCTCTTACCACCAACCGTCCATATCGAGCACCGATGTCCCGATCCAGCGTTATCGACTTCTTTAAACGAGAGGCCGGGCGCTCATACGATCCGACGGTCGTTCAGCAGTTTCTGGACAATCTGGAGCAAATCGAAGCCGCGGGAAAAAAGATCGTTGGAAGCACCGACGTCTGGGGTATCAAACAAATCGTTCCTCAGCAGCCGGCAAGCAGCCCACGCCAGTTAGAGAGAGTCCAACCGACACTCACGTACGGTAGAGCCCTTAATGCCGGCCCTCGCATTCAACGCGAGCTTTACTCGGTATTCGAATTCGCGCGCGCCGGTTTCCAATGTTTGAAACCCAAGGAAGTCTTCTCGTTCATGGGCGCCAAGATCGAAAACCTGGTCGACTTTGATGCGGCTGCGTTTTATCTCGCGAACTTGGAGGAAGGTTCAGTGGTCGCGGAGCACGTGGTGGGAACCGATGGGCGGGATTTACGCGGACTCACCTTAACATTGGAACAGAAGCTGACCGGCTGGGTTGCGGCGAACAATCAGGCATTGTGCAACCTGCCGCCCTTTCCTGATTTCTTGAAGTGCGTCGATCCCCGGCCTAGTTTTGAATTATCGGCTATCGCTCCGCTTCACCGCCATGGTGAGGTTTTAGGCGCCATCTCCCTGTACCGTAAGGGGACGACAAAATTCACGGAAGAGGAATTCCGGCGGTTGGAGATCATCGCGTCTCAAACGGCGATCCTGCTCGCAAAATGCGCAAGAACCGATGACGAAACTCCGCTGCTTTTCGACTCAATGACCGGGCTGCCGAATGTATTTCAGCTTCACCTCGCGTTCGATCCGATCGCCGTCGACGCATCAAGATACGAGTATCCATTGGCGGTTCTCTCCGTTAGCCTTGACGACATTAAAGGCGTCCGCAGAAAATGGGGCCAATTGAGCGGGGACGAAGCGGTACGGACCACCGCGACATACATCGGGAGCCAACTCCGCGAAACCGACTTCTTGGTTCGTTATGCTGGTGATGAATTCGTCGCATTGAATCCCAAAATGACGCGCGACCAGGCGGAAAACCTGAGGTCCCGATTGCAAAATGAATTGGATCTTTTCCGATTTGGCGTGCGGGCGGACACGACGATTCCATTACGAGTCTCGATCGGCATAGCGATGTATCCGGAAGATAGCAC
>JACQSY010000095.1 GCA_016211085.1 Acidobacteriota bacterium
ATTCCCTTATGAGCCAGCAAAATAACCCGGCATTTCTGCGCTACTCGTTGAGGCGTTGTTCCCGCACGAGCCAGGGACTCCAGCTGCCGTTTGACGGCTACATCAACGGAAAGAGCCGTGGCGCGTGCAAACATGTCGGCATTTAATCATGATGTCACCATATTGTCAATAATTAAATGGGACGGGACACTAGTACACGCCGGCGCCGATCTTCTGCTGATTGACATTGCGCACGGCCACTCCAACGTTATGAGGAAGGCGGTCAAGAGCTTCCGCCGGTCTCTTGGCGATGTCGAACTGGTATGCGGTAATATCGGCACCAGGGAAGGAGCCCTTTTCTTGAAAGAGCTGGGGGTTGATGGAATCAAGGTTGGAATCGGTCCCGGCCGAGGTTGCCGTACCCGACTGGAAACAGGAGTGGGCGTTCCTCAGCTTCAGGCCATTCGCGAGGTATGGTGTGCCATTGGAGATTCCATCCCGATTATTGCAGACGGAGGCGTCAAGGACGATAAGGATATTTTCATGGCGCTGATATGCGGCGCCTCTTCCGTTATGCTGGGAAGCATGCTTTCGGGTACCGACGAAGCCCCGGGCCACGTCATTGAAGATCCCGCTTCCGGAATGAAGCAAAAAATCTATCGCGGCATGACCTCTCCTCAAGCCGTCCTGGAGGCGCTCTATAGTTCGGAGGAGGACGTGGAAGCGCTGGAACTCTTGGAAACTCCTGCCGAAGGCCAGGAGGTCCAGGTGCCGTATAAAGGGAGTGTCGTAGACGTGCTCCGGCGAATTCGCGGTCACTTGCGTTCCTCCGTGAGCTACGGAGGGTATTGCAGCCTGGCGGATGTGAGGTTGAACGTTTTGAAGGACCCGCTGAGTTACCTCATCCCGCTTTCGGCAGCTTCACGAAGAGAATCTTTTGAACGTTGAGTCTCGGCGGGAGCCCAATCTAAATGACCTCGCGGGTTTCTTGTGTAGAAAACAGTAGCGGAAAACAGTGAAAAGTATTAAGTTGAGCCACTGATTGGAGAACTTTATGAGACGACTATGTGCTTTTTTGCTCTTCTCGATGACAACTTTGACCGTGCAGGCTCATGATCCACGCACCACCGCCAAAGAAGTGGGCGTGAGGGTGGCTATTGAAGGCGAGGGAAACATTACTTTGCGTTACAAAAGCCTCCATTTTAATCAGCCTGTTTATGAAAAGATGAAATCGGACCCGCAGTTTCTGGCGATGATCAACCAGCGCGTTTGGAACAATATCGGGTCCGCACAGTTTGAGTTCGATGTTGTGGTTGGCGGCGTTTCCATACCGAAAGGGACTTACGAGTTCGGCCTGAATGTGGAGTCAGGCGACCAGTTCTCGCTAGTTCTGGTCGAAGGCAGTACCTCCCACAAGATCCCTTTGGAAGTTGAACCCACCTTGGATATGCCTTATCTCACCTTTGCCATTGCCGTCACAGAACAGGCGGAGAACCTTCTTTTTGAAGGGCGCTGCGGGAAATTCCGTGGAACTGTTTCTGTAGTGGTGCCTGGGCTGAAGGAACATCTTCATCCCGATGAAATGCCGGCGGCGGAGCAGCCGGCCGCAGAGCAACAAGAGGACGAACACGGCCACCACTAAAGTTAAACCCAAGGAGCCGCTGCTGGGGACAGCGGCTCCTATCGAAGTGCCCTCGCATATCCTGAAAACACTACCATTGAGAAACTGGGACACTAAGGAGCCTGCGCGGCAGAACAGAGCCACGACCGTGAGGGAGTGGCCCTGGAGCCCCTGGCTGCGGGGCCACTTGCTGGCGCGCGCGGCTCCGACACTGTGAAGAGAAGATTACCCGGCGCATGATAATGCGGGTACTAAGCCGGAAACTGGTCCGGTTTGGGATGGGGTGCCATAAAAACCAAACAGACAAGCCGGCCTTGGGAGAGATTCTCGACTCCATGAGGTTGTCCTGAAAAAGCACAGATCAAATCTCCAACTCCTAACACAGCATCCTCGCCTGCCACTGAAAACTTCCCTTCTCCCTCAAGCACAAAATAAATCTTGTCTGAACCTTCATGTGAGTGAATGGCCTGAGATTGTCCGGGCTCCATGCAATAGAGATCACAAAACATGCGGCGGCTCTCAAAAAGGTTGATCTTTTGCATCTTCTTTGAGCTGAACCTCCCTGCTACTTGTACGTTTTTCTTATCCATGGCCCATCCTTCTTCCAATAGAGACCGGTTTCACCTCTGCCCGGGAAGGAACTGCATCAATATTCAACCTGCAACCGCTCAGCGTCCGGATGAATTCCAGCCGATTCCAGATTCTGAAGAAAAGATGCGAATCGAATCTCTTCATTGATCTCAGGCCGTCCCTTCCCGCAGCATAGAGGCAGCCGGTTTCCAGGAGTTTTGTAAGAAGCATTGCTCCGAGCGCAACCCGCCCTCCCCTTGCCGGCAATCGCTCCAACAGAACAGAAATAGTATTGATCCCTTCCGGAATGTCGATGCCTTTCAAAAAATTGATAATGCGCGTGGTCACAAGAAGCGTATAAAGCTGATCGCGGGAACATTCACGGCTCTCGAACGCCATGGCGGTCGAGCGAGATTTGAAAACGTCGAATTCGCCGACCAGAGGGAACTTTCGTGCAATCGGCGAATTCGGTGTGAGGTAAAAAATGGAAGCCCCCTGGAGCACCGGCTGCTGTGCCATAAAAACCAGCGTCTGCATCATCGAGTCCAATGACTCCCGCGGCAATCCGAGAATCTGATAGGAAACAATCTTGAAACCGAGCTGAAAGGCCTTGTTTACAACCTGGAGGTACTTCTCGACAGTGTGCGGCCTTTTTGCGGTTTCCCGAACGGTGGTATCGGAGCTGACCAGGGCAAGGTTCAGGTGCGTAAAGCCGGCTGTTTTCATTAACTCGAGCAATTCGTCATCGAGGCTCAAATAGGAGATACCGTTCATAGCCAGGAACTGGACGTTCTTTGAAGGAAAAGCCTGGATTAAAGCCGCGCAAAGCTGCTTCATTTCCCTGAGATAGAAGGTCAGATTATCGTCCTCGAAGTCGAATACACGAATTCCTTTAGAATACCGCTCGATAATCTCCTGCAGAACATCGTCCACGGAGCGTCGCCGGTAAGCTTTGCCAAAAGTGGTGTGAACCGAGCAGAAAGTGCAGCGGTGGGGACAGCTACGCGAGGTTATAAGAAAACTCATCGGCCGCCCTTCAAAACAGTATTGTGCTGTGTCCAGATCGGAGAAATCGGGCCAAGGTAAATCGTTAACCGGATAATTTTCTTTAATCGGGTTAAAAATCAAACACCCCTGATACTTCCATCCCAGGTTGGGCACCGACGAGAGGTCCCCATCGGTGATCCAAGCTTTTAAGAATTCCACCAGTGGTCGTTCCCCTTCTCCCCGGATGACAAAATCAACATGCGGATTCTGCAACATCATCACAGGTTCTGCAGAGACGTGTGAACCGCCGAGCAGGATGGGTACGGGTAAACGGTTCCTGATAGCTTCGGCGATCTTAAGAACTTCGCGGAAATAAGACGAGAAGAGCTATGAGATTCCCACCAGGTCCGGTTTCAGACGGACCACCTCGTTCGCGATCACTTCAAAGGAAGCTCCAAAATGGAAATAAGAATAAAAAGTTGAAAAGGGACTTCGATCGGGCCAGCAATAGTAAGGCTTCAGATAGGAAAGCTCCAAAGGGAGCGCAACGGTTTTTCGTCCCCAGCCGTGATGGAAATCACGAACCGTGACCTCGATTTGCGGAAAGTGCTTCTCGACCGTTGCTTTTAAGTAACAAAGACCCAACGGCTGGAGCCGTAGATCCGTGTCATAAAAATCCTCAACGGGGGGTTGGAGCAGCAGTAGCTTCACAAGTCGATTTCAAATGGAATTATGGTTTCGTCTCTTTAACTTGCCAAGTCCCTCTCGCGTAATTCGGAATCTCCAGGGGATGCTTTTCCATGGCTCAGGGACTGAAAAGAGGCCAATTCGGGACCCGTTGGCAATGAAACGGGGTGGAACGTCAGGTGCGTTTTCCAGGTAGAGACGAGCATGCGGAGTGCACAAATCATGGCCGTTCATGGCGCCCTCAATCTCCAGGGTCTTGCAGACGCGGGCGGGCCCGTCGATAAGGCCGTTCTGCTCCTTGGTGGAGGGACATTCCACATCCAACAGCAGGGCGCGAAGAAGCACGGCAGCTGGAAAATCGGAGGCTTCAGTCACCACGTTCAACAGCCAGTGCATTCCGTAGGTGAAATAGACGTAAGCAAACCCCGCAGGTCCCCACATGATTTCGTTTCGCGGCGTCTTTCCGGACCGCGCGTGGCAGGCCAGATCGGTGGTACCAATGTACGCTTCCGTTTCCACAATCCACCCTGAGAGCACGGTTCGTTCCGTCACCCGGACCAGTCGTTTTCCCAACAGTTTTCGCGACACCTCGAGCGTCGGTTTGTAAAAGAATTCTCGCGACAGGCGTTCTCTCTCTACTGCAGACACCCGGGTTTTCATCTTACTGTTGAAGCGATTGGACGGCTCACACCCTGCTTAGAAGGAGACACACCAGGCCTCCGTAAAACACCGGCTGTCTGCAAACCATGAAAAAGGCGTCCTGACTGGGCGTAAAAATCCATTCCCACCAATCCATTTGCGATGGAGGTGAAATCACCGCCTCCATAAACGCGCTCACTACAAGTGCCATGCCCTCAAGATGCAGTGACAGCGCCAGGAAGTCCAACAACGAGGTGGAATCAATCAGGAAAAGACACAAAGCAGTGCCCATTGCCAGCAGGGAGCCCGCCAGCGGTATCATCTTTTTTGAAAATTGAAATTCCACGTTTCCGACCTCCAGTATCTTGGCTGAGACCCAGGCGAGTTCGTCATGATAACACAGCTTTGTTGCCGGAAGGATTCAGACACAGGTGCAAAAAGCACTGCTGAAACCGGCGGTGAAGCAAGTAACGGCATCTGCCTTTTCCTTGACTCCTGTCCAGGGGCTGCGAGAGGATACCCAGTGCTCCAGTTCATAAATTGACGTTTGCGAGTGGGGCTAACGAGGGATGGATCTGGCATCGCCTCGTCGTCCGCCTTTGGCGGGGAGAGGGGTGAGCCTTGCGGTGTCCCCTCGCCTCGCCGGCTTCTTCCCTCCGCTCCCCCACCTTTCTCCTCTTCTTTCACCGGTGTTTCAGCCACATCTTGATCAGTTTCAGGACGTGCTGGTCACTGATACGTCGTGCCGGGCACTTCATCAGCTCTCGATGGAGAATCGTGTCGAAATAGCCACTCAGGTCCGCATCCACCACC
>JACQSY010000082.1 GCA_016211085.1 Acidobacteriota bacterium
CCTTTTTGGAGCAGACGCATCGCCTTCAGACGCCGCCGCTCCAATTTGACTCGATCAAACTTGACTCCAGCTGGATGTCCCATGCCCGCAAGTATAACCGACTCCAGCGCATTTGTCACTAGGTTATGTAATGCTCGTTAAGTCGAGGCTTGGGCTCGTGTAGAGCTGAAACTGTGGGTTAAAAATTTCCGTCTTCTGTTTTTGGCTTGCGGCGCGCCAAGCCAGACTTTTGAGCCGCCTTAGCCACTGCATGAGCCACGGCTCGCGCCACTCTCTGGTCGAAAACAGAAGGGATGATATAGTCTTCGTTCAGCTCCTTGGCGCTGATGATGGAAGCAATCGCCTGAGCTGCTGCCAATTTCATGGGCTCGTTGATTTGCGTGGCACGGCAATCCAACGCTCCCCTGAAAATTCCGGGAAAAGCCAACACATTGTTAATTTGATTGGGATAGTCGCTACGCCCAGTGGCCATGATGCGCACGTAAGGGGCCGCCTGCTCCGGCATGATTTCCGGAATCGGATTGGCCATTGCGAAGACAATGGCGTCCTTGGCCATTTTCCTGAGCCAGGCGGGTTGCACGGTCCGCGGTCCGGAGAGACCGAGAAAAACATCACAATTTTTCAGCCCCTCCTCCAAACTGCCTTTGAAATTCTCCTGATTGGTGTTCTCGGCGTACCACTTTTTGGCAACGTTGAGCTCGCCACGGCCTTGATAGATGGCGCCGGCGCGGTCAAATCCTATAAATCGCCTCACACCATAAGCCATGAGCATCTTGGTACAGGCCACACCGGCAGCCCCGACACCCGAGACCACCACCTTGAGACTGGAAGGCTTTTTCTTAACAATTCTCAAGGCATTTATCAGCGCCGCCAGCACCACCACGGCCGTTCCGTGCTGATCATCATGCATGACCGGGATATCAAGTTCTTCCTTGAGCCGATCTTCGACTTCAAAGCAGCGAGGCGCGGCGATATCCTCCAGGTTGATCCCTCCGAAAACCGGCGCAATCGCTTTGCAGGCTTTGATGATTTCTTCAGTATCCTGCGTTGCCAGGGCAATTGGAAAGGCATCGACTCCACCAAATTCCTTGAAGAGCATGGCCTTGCCTTCCATAACCGGAAGAGAGGCTTCGGGACCCAGGTTTCCCAATCCCAGAATGGCGGAACCGTCTGTTATCACGGCCACCGTGTTTTTCTTGATGGTAAGCGAGTAGACTTTCGACTTGTCCTCGGCGATGGCCAGGCAAACCCGCGCCACGCCCGGCGTGTAGGCACGGGAAAGATCGGCGCGAGTTTTCAAGGGGAATCGTGAATTGACTTCGATCTTCCCTCCCAAATGCATTAGGAACGTCAGATCGCTGACCTCGATCAGTTCCACGTCCTTGACCTTGGATATCAACTGGATGATCCGCTCCCCATGTGCTTCGTCGGCAACATTGACAGTGATGTCGCGTATGGTGTGGCCTTCCGTAACATCGACCAGATCCACGGCGCCAATATCACCGCCGCCCTTACCAATGGCGGAAGTGAGTCGCCCCAACATTCCTGGACGATTGGTCAGCTTTATCCTGAAGGTGAGACTGTTACTCGCGCTTGGTGCAACATGCATGAAAATACACTCCTGATCAGCCGCCGATTATCACACAATGAAGAAAAAAAGAAAAAGTGGCGTAAGCGTTCGGTGTTTATGGCATCAGGAGCGCTCCTTGCAGTCGCGCCTCCGATTAATTCGTGCCTCGGATGACAGGGCACCATTCCGTAATCAGAGGCGCGCACCAAGCGCCAGCGAGATTGCGAAGTTCGAATCTACCAATTCCGAGTTCGACATTCATTCGAAGTTTGCGCTTCGCATTTCGTACTTTCTTCTTAAGCGCTCCCCTCGCCGCCGGAGCCGACACGTTTCGACCCGTATTTCATCTCTCCCAGGCGCACCACCACGAACCCAATCAAAGCAAGAATAAAAAAAACCAAGAGAAGCCAGGCGATCCCCTGAAGCGCTCCAATGGTCGTGCGGTACAGCTCCAGCACCCAGCGGTCGGCATTAAGAACCAGCAGAGGCCGGGTCCGCTCGCCACTGAGGGTCGGATTGATGTATCTTTCCAGTTCCCAAATTCGGACGCCGCTTGAGATCCCCACCACGTAAATAGCGAACATCAAATAACGAACCCACGCCATGTAGATCGGGTCGGAAAGTATCCGTTGCAGGATGGTGCCGGTCGCGTTGAGGAACAGTCGCGACACCACAAAAGAAACGAGCAGTGCTACCAAAAAGGTAACCGCCAGAAGAGAGAGAAACATGCGCTCACCGCTTTCACACGACAGGAAACAAGGAGAACCGAACGTGCCCTATCTCAATTCCTGGCGATCATATACAACTTTCCCGCCCAGAAAAGTCGCAACCGGCTGGATCTCTTTAATTTTTTCCTCAGGAACGGTGAGAAAATCCTCCTCAATCACCACCAGATCAGCCAACTTGCCGGGTTCGATTGATCCTTTCAAGTTCTCCTCAAACGTGATGTAAGCATTGTTAATCGTCATCAGCCGTAGAGCGTCGGCCCGACTGAGCTTCTGATCCGGCCCAATGACCTGGCCGTCATTCATCTTACGGGTGATCCAGAAGTAAAGTTGTAGAAACGGGCTGATAAGGGCTCCGGGACGATCGCTGCCGCCTCCCACCACAAGGCCTGCGTCCTGCCAGTCTTTCACACGCATCACTTTGGCGGCACGTTTCTCACCCCAGAAGTAACGCATTCGGCCTCCTGCTTCGTAAGGATGATTCTGCGTCGAAATAATAACGCCCAGCTTTTTCATTCGTTCGAACTGATCCAGCCGGGTGTAGTGCCCGTGCTCGAGGATCCATCGCTTGCCAATGATTGAATGATCCTGATTGGCCTTTTCATAAGCGGCAAGGACAATATCCACGCCCTTGTCGCCCACTGCATGAATGCAGCCGCGCCAGCCGAGACGGTTAAAAGCGACCACTGCCTGCTCGAATTTATCCACCGGGACTCTTTGCAATCCAAAATAGTCGGGAGGCGCCGGCGCGTCTCCAAGATTTTCGTAAGGTTCTGTCATGAGTCCGGCTTCGAAGCCGCCATCGATCCCAAATTCACCAATGCCGTCCAGCCGCAACATTGCGTCTCCAAAACCGGTGGAGACTCCCCACTGGCTGAGCTGCCTTACCAGCTCATCGACCGAGGCGTTTTGGAAATTGGGGCTCAGGTTCATGCTCACCCGCAGCGTGAGCTCGTCCGATTTCCAGAGTTGCTGGTAAATGCGCATATCTTCCGCTGAGACTCCCGGCTCACGCAGAGAGGTGAATCCCACTGCATTGGCCCGCTTTTGCATGAAGCGTAAGGCTTCGAGTTTCTGCTGCGGCGTTGCCGGCGGGATGAGCCCTCTGACCAGCCGCAGTGCATTGTCCAGGATCAGGCCCGTGAGCTCTCCAGTACGGGGATCTTTTTCAATCAATCCCCCTTCAGGTGAAGGAGTGTCGACCGTGATGTTCGCCTTCTGCAGCGCGAGCGAGTTCAGGGTGTAATTGTGGCCACCCGTGATCACAACAGGGTGGCGGGGAGAAATACGGTCCAGATCCTGTCGCGTAGGCTCCCGCTTTTCCCTCAGCTGTTCCGGCGTGATGCCGGCCGTGGTGAACACGACTTCCCCCGGAGGGGTTTGGGCAATCTTTTCCTCTAGCTTGCCTAGCAGTTGCTCAATCGAGCTGACCTGAGAAATGTCTACCCCCCGATATTGGCCTACGGCACTTTGAAGCATGTGAAAATGCCCATCACTGAGGCCCGGCAAAACGGTCTTTCCCTTTAGATCAATCGTACGGGTGTTCTTTCCTGCCAAAGCCAGAATGGCGGAACTGTCGCCCACGTCGAGGATTCGATCCTTCCAGATGGCTATTGCTTCTTGGATGTTGAAATCCTTGTCGACGGTTAATATTTTCCCGTTGAATAAAATCAAATCGGGGGCAAGGCCGCCCTGCGCTGCCGCCATAACGGCTCCGCCGACGAAAAACAGGCTAACCAGGATTGCTAACTTGAGAGGACGTTTTGCTTGATCAACTTTAGCAATATCCTTTTTCTCCATCATTTCCTTCCCTCGTTCCATGGAAACCCTTAACATCATCCTCTGACGGGTGAGTACTGAGCTGTGAATTGGTTCTTGCTTTACTCGATAATGCTTGACAATCTGACCGATGTCAACGCACCGGAATTCCCTTTTCATAGTCCTTCTATCTTGGGCCACAAAGTTGAGACAAAATCGAGGAATGCTTCAGGGACCCGGCTCCGTTTCGGAGATTCGCCGCAAGCTTTGGCTCAGCATGCTGCTTTATCCCGGCCATACTTTGCCCACCGCCGCCGCTCCCGTGCTGGTTGCCTGCGGGCTGGCGGTGCGTGAGGGGGTATTTCATTGTGGCCGGCATTGGCAGCATTTGCTTCGGGTTGGCTGGTCCAGCTGGGAGGCGTGATCACAGACAACTACTACAACCTGAGACGACACGCCGATGATAAAGAGCACCAAGCCCTGGTTGAAGCACTCCAGCAGAAAGTCATTTCACTTAAGGAATTGCGAAGGACCATTTATGCCTGCTACGGGCTGGCGGTACTGATTGCATTTTATCTTGTGCACGTCGCTGGTTTTCCAATCGTGGTCGTGGGGATCGCGTGCATAGTCGCCAGCGTGATTTATTCAGCAGGACCCTTTCCGCTTGGCGACCACGGCCTGGGCGACGTTTTATTTTTCGTGTTCTTTGGCATTGTTTCAGTGATGGCCAGCTTTTACGTACAGGCTATCAATGGGGTGGATGAGCCGCTTGGGGGCAGCATGGAAACACCGGTTTGGCCATGGCAGGTGTTGTTCTCCTCTTTTCCCATCGGTGCCCTCACCACCAATATCCTGATTATTGATAACATCCGAGACCTTGATTATGACCGTGATAAGGGTGAAAAAACTCTTGCGGTAATCATTGGTGCAGGGTGGAGCCGGGTGGAATTCATGGGGCTGCTAGCCCTGGCCTACGCTGTGCCTTTTGCGTACTGGGTGCACGAGCGCTTCAACCACATTATGCTCTTGCCGGTGCTCTCTCTTCCATACGCCCTTTGGGTATCGGCCCAACTGATTCGCCGGCAGAGCTACCAGGAACTGGTTCCGCTAACGCCCCAGGCGGGTCAGGTTCTGTTGGTCTACGCTATCCTGCTGAGTAGCGCCTTCGCCTTTAGCTGACCTCAAGTGCGTGAATTGGGGTACTTAGAAGGTGGTGAAATCCCTCCTACTGATATTGAGAAACTTCCGGTAGAATTTTGGTGTTTGAGAGGACGCAACATGCAGGAGCGGGATTTTTACCATGAACGCCGCGAGACCAAGCCGGCACATTACACCTGTCCTTATTGCCGCCAGACCGCAGATTTTCAGATACGTTGGCTGATACGAGAGAAGAAAAAAGAATTGCCCCGCGGAGCCTCAGCTGAGGACCACCAGAAATTTGCCAAGATGCGTTCCTACATGATTCGGGAGGATGATTATTTGCTCTGCCCCAATTCCCGCTGCCGCCGGCGCTTTGAGATTCCCACCCAGCAGTCTGTGGTATTTCTCTAGAACTGCTTTACCTTCGAGCAAACACCACAAAGTACTTTTCTTCAAAAAGGGGAATTTGCTGAACAAGCTCGAAACCGATCTTCTTCATCCACTGGGCGGCTTGCTCCAGGCTGACCTGCAGCTGTTCATTTCCCTTGTGGGGAGCCTTGGGATGATCTTTAACAAAATCAATGACCACAATGCGCCCAGTCGGCTTTAGATAAGAGGCCAGATGGGTCAGGTAGGGTTCACGATTTTCGATATGGTGGAGCACATCATGAAAAAAGGCCAGGTCCACATCGCGCTGGGGCAGCTTCGGGTCATTGAATTCTCCGGCAACGGTTCTTACATTGGTGATTTTTTCCTGACTGGCGCGCTCGTTAATGTGGGCCAGGAGTCCTGTGTCAATGTCCACCGCATAAATCAGTCCGCTCGCGCCTACTGCCTTTGCCATAGGGATCGAAAAAGTTCCAGTGCCGGCACCTATATCGGCTACGTGGTCTCCAGGTTTCAGCTCAAGGCTCTTGACGATCTCCTCGACCTTGAGTGATTCCAAACGCTGGGGTCGGTCCAAAACGTCCACCCATTCCTGGGTGGAACGGGAGCCCAGCTGAGCCATGCCGGCGCTGGTCCAAAGCAGTAAGAATAAGCCAATGAAACAACAGAACTTTCTTAAAGCGACCATATGATTCCACCTCTCTATATACAGGCCTTTGATAGGTTGAGTATAGGCTGAAATCGGGAACACGTAAATTCACGAATTCAGCAGAACCGCCTGCCCTTCTTTATAAAACATTCCCCATCATATCGTTTAAAATGGTACAGTGGTCTTGTAAGGAGATAACGGTCATGAATAAGGAGTATTTCCGCTGCCCGGTCTGCGAACTCTACGTGCTGGAGGAATTTCGGGAGAACCATTTGAACCGGCACAAAGAGCCTCGCACCGCCCGCAGATACCTGGATCGGGGCCTGCCGGTTCCCGGTTCTGTAGACGAGCTAGAGGAGGAGGAAGAGACGACGGAAGTTGTCCAGTAGCAGTGGAGACGTCCTTGTTCCGGCAAAAACTGCCGGCTCGCAGTTAACCCCTTTTCGTAAACTCCCCTAGACTCCCCCTGGAAAATTAGTAAACACCCGGACTCCACGTTAACGCATACCCGCGACCTCCTTTCGACAAGCCCAGTCACGCCAAATATCCTCGCCCCCAGCGATGAGTCCGGCAGGGGACTATCTCGAAATGAGACTATTCAACCCAGTCGGCTAGAAAAACGTTGGTCTCACCTTCCTTTTTGGCGTTCCGGTTGGAGGCAAACACAAGTTTTCTGCCATCGGGGCTAAACATGGGAAATGAATCAAATTGAGGATGGTAGGTAATCCGTTCCAGCCCCGTCCCGTCGAGATTAATCAAATACAAATCGAAATTTCTTCCCTTGGGATCATGAAGGTTGCTGGAGAAGATTACTTTGGCTCCGGAAGGATGAAAGAAAGGAGCAAAGTTAGCGGCACCATTTTGTGTCAATTGCCTTTTGTTGGAACCATCGGCATCCATGACAAAAATTTCAAGGCGGTTGGGACGGATTAAATTTTCTTTGAGAAGCTGAAAATAAGAACCCACCTCTTCTGGAGCGGGACGCGAAGCACGGAACACAATCTTGCGACTGTCGGGAGAGTAAAAAGCCCCACCATCATAACCCGGCTCATGGGTCAACCTTCGTACGTCACTCCCGTCCACGTTCATTGAATAAAGCTCCAGGTCCCCATCACGCACCGATGTAAAGACAATCTTGGTGCCGTCCGGGCTGACGGTTGCTTCAGCATCATACCCCTCCACCTGCGTCAACCGCTGCGGAATTTTGCCAGAACGATCGGCCTTATAAATGTCGTATTCCGGATAAATCGGCCAAACATAGCCGCGCTCAAAGCCAGGCTTTGGAGGACAGTGGTCTCCGCCGGCATGAGTCGATGAATAAATCACCTCGTTCCCTCCCGGTAGGAAGTACGCGCACGTGGCGCGCCCTTTGCCGGTACTGACAAGATACTCGGTTTCCGAACTCAGCTCATAGACCCAGATCTGGTCGCACGCATAAGGTGGTCGTGTGGACTGATAAATCAGTCGTTGCCCATCAAAATCAAAATATGCCTCGGCGTTTTCATAGCCGTCCGTCAACTGGCGCAAGTTCCTCAGGTGTCTTTCGTGCGTGGGGTCGTCTTGATTCCCTGCCGCTCCTTCAAACTGAGAAGCTATTATCAACGCCAACACAACCAGCCAAAAAGCTTGTCTCATAAAACAACACTCCTGTGGCGAACAATTTTACCTCAGGAGTATCCCTGTTAGCTGCGCTTTCAGAGGCGCGCACGGAGCGAAGCGGAGTAAGCGCTTGTTTTTTATGGCTGCAGGAGCGCTCATTCGCATTCGCGCCTCGGATCACTGTGCTTGTGATGACACGCTCACGCTGCGCTGTCAGAGGCGCGCGCAAAGCGCCAGCGGAGCAAGCGCTCGTGTTGGCTGCAGGAGCGCTCATTCGCATTCGCGCCTCTGATCCATCAGGAGGCCATCCGTTTTTGTTTACGAAAAAACAAAACGTGCGAAGCAAAAAACACGAGGGTTCCCAAGACCCATAGCGCCACGGAAACGATGATTCCTGCGACTAAATGCCCGCCCATGTGGGCCAGTGCCTGCATACCACCTCCATGAGCAGGGTCTGTGAAATAGGTATCCACTCCTGCAAACTCATCCACTGCAATTCCGGCAATCGTCAGCAGGGCGGAGGTAAACGCAAGCATCACGGACATGATGGCAAGATCGGCCAGACCATCTCCGCGGCGAGCTGCCCGGAACGCATACACTGTGATCAAAACAAACAAGAGAATATTCAGACTTGCCCAGTTGGTTCCCCTCTCGTAAGGGATCTCAAAAACAGGCTTCATCAGAAATCGGATAACGGCAATCAGCGCGAGAAGCAGGATCCCCCAGGAGATCTCCTTCAGATAGCCAGCAAAAGATTGGTTAAGTTTCATTGCGTGCCTCCACTATTTTCTTGCGCCGGCTTTCGCCTTCGCGGAGTGTACTTGAAAATATCTGGTAACCGTTCGTGCCCGACTGACAGGCGGCTCCTTTTCCGGCTGTCGGCTTATGGCTTTGCACCCTCCGTGCTGCTCCGAATGAAGCTCAAAAGCAAATCGATGACTTCATCCGGATGCTCACCGTAAGGTGAATGCCCGGTCTTGTTGAACACGTGAAACTGGGCACGGGGAACGGCAGAGCAGATCAATTCGAAAAGATTGACGCCGAGCTTAAACGGAGCGCCGGGGTCGTTGAAACCCCAGATGATCAAGGTAGGAGATTTTAATTTCCCCTGCTTGATCCAATCGAGCGTCTCGTATTTAAAGTCATACATCCACCATGGCGTCGGCGCCATGATCTTGCCCAGCGCAGGGTTAGCTTTCACACGTTCCGGATTTTGCTCCACAAAGCGGTCTCTTAAGTATTTCAGCCGTTCCAAGGTGGCCTTGGTTTTTTCCAGTATTTCAGCAGGGACACGCGGTTCCTCCGTAGGGTCGGGGGGAACAGGAGTGGAAGGATCATCGGGAGCGAGGGTATTGCTGTCGAAAATAATCAGGTTGGACACCAGCTCCGGACGTTCCACGGCAATTCGCGCCACCGGCAAAGCGCCCCGTGAATGTCCTGCCAAATGCATCCGCTGGATGCCCATTTTTTCAACAAACCGAAGCGCATGCCGGGTCACCCCCGCCATTGTGTAATCCTCATCCCGCTTAGGAACGTCGGTTTGCCCCATGCCAAGTTTGTCGAAAGCATACACGTGGAAACGCTGTGAAAGCTTCCCGAAGACGGGTGCATATCCATCTGCTGAGCCGCCACCTCCCCATTGCCCCCCATGCACCAGCACCATTGCCTCTCCACTACCCGCCTCGAAGTAACGTGTGCGAATGCCATCGACATCCACAAACTTTGGGCCAGCTGGCATCTCCTCCGCCCCCAGCACAGGTCTCCAGGCGGCCAGCGCCGCCAGACCAGCCGATTGCTGCAAAAAACCCCTGCGTTGAATCTTCATCTCTTGCTCCTTTTACTTATTTCGTTTAGGCGAGAACATAATCCAAAGTCAGTGCAGGGTCAACGAACAAGGACGGCTTTATGATATGTTTTTTAAAGATGTTTTCGTCCGTTTGGACAAGCGCACGCCGCTGGCTAGGATCGTTACACGGCCGCACCTGGCTTGTGTTTTATTTCCTTTCCTTCACTGCACCGGACGCCCTTTTGGCCCAGCAAGCTCCTCCAGTGGAGATTGTCCCCTTCGCAGCTCCGGAAATGCTGAGCTTTCAGGAACTGGTCCAGCTTTCCAACGATGCTTCTCCGGCGCCGCCCTTGAGAGCAAAGCTCGAACAGCTGCTGAATACGCCCTTCACTAGCAATGAAGCCTACTATCAGGACTTACTCCCGGTGCGCCCCCACAGTGATCGAGTCGGAGTCTTTTTACGAGCGGTGTTTTGGAATATTGAACGAGGCTTGGAACAGGACCTGATCCGACGGGTCCTTTCAAGTCCGGCCGAGTTCAAGAGCCGGCTTAAAGAATTCGATCCTGAAGTAACTCTACCGGAATCTGCAGCAGAACAACTGGAGATGTTACAAAAGGCAGACCTTCTCATCTTGAACGAGGTCGACCTTGGGATGACGCGCACAGGATATAACGACATCGCCCGGGATTTGGCCCATTCCTTGAAGATGAATTACACCTACGGCGTGGAATTTGTAGAAGTCGACAAGCTCAATCTCGGTCTTGAAGAGATCGTCCTTGAAGACAAAAAGGCGGAAGAGGAATTAAGACAGGAATTCAAAGCCGACCCACAACGTTACCGGGGGCTCCACGGCACCGCTATTCTCAGCCGCTATCCAATAGCGAATGTGCGTATAAAAAGACTCCGCACGTGTTATGACTGGTACGGAAAAGAACAAGAAGCCATATCAGAGTTGGAAAAAGCAAAAAGGCAGGCCGCAAAACGGGTATTTTACGAGCGCGTTTCGCGGGAGGTACGCAGGGGCGGTCGTATGGCTCTCATTGCCGACTTGCTGGTTCCTGAAGCGCCGGCACAAACAATCACCGTAGTTGCGGTCCACCTGGAAAACAAGTGCCATCCCCGGTGTCGCCGCCAACAAATGCGCGAGGTCCTGAGCGCCATACGCGACATCCCGCATCCGGTCATCCTAGCAGGCGACTTGAACACGACCGGCACTGACAATTTCCCCACGTCGGTGAGAAGAGAAATCAGCAAGCGGGTAAGAAATCCCAAGTTCTGGGCCAAGTGGTTCATCAACTGGTTTAATCCCATATCACTTCCGCGGACCCTGGCGTTCCCTTCGAATTACTTCAAGAACCATCTGGATCCTACTGCACGGCACATACCGCTCCTTGCCTCCAATCACGAGGCGGGATTATTCCGGGATCTTGAGGACTTTAGTTTTGCCGACGGCAACAAGTTCGATTTCAGCGGTGGACCCGAGAGAACCACTAACGCCACCTCAAGCACCCTGGCCAATTCCAATCAGCGTGGCCGTAAGGGTTTCAAGCCGACGTTCTCTTTTCAGCAGGATTACGGAGGACTTGTGGGACAATTCAAGCTCGATTGGTTTTTTATCAAACCTGTTTCCATTGCTTCGGGAGGTTCGTACGGTGGACATCTGCCGACTCCACACTTTCCCGTCACAATGCAGGAGCTGAACGAAGCTGTTCCCGGAAAAATTTCGGATCATGCCCCCATTTTGGTCGATCTTCCCCTGGATAAGCCGCTCTCACAGTCTTGATTCCCCCTCAGCAAGTCGCCGCTGCAGTTCCTGCGCCAGCAAGGGAGCGCGATCATCATGTTTGAAATAAACGTAGCACTCCGGAAGAGCAAAAAACCATTCAGCCCAGGAGTCGAGCTCATGTGAGGCGAACGCAGCTTTGCGAAGACGAACGTACACAAACTCTGCCGTCCGCTCACGGACGGCACTCTGCTGTTCACCTTCCACTACTGCGAGAGAACATCCGTGTTTAGCCAGAAGCTCCAGCACATCGGTGGTAAACCAGGATGGGTGGCGGAATTCCACCGCCAGCCGCACAGTAGCGGAAAACTTTTCCAGGAAATCCTGCAGCAGCGAAGTTTCTTTGCGGAAGTAAGGCGGAAGCTGAACCAAAACGCAGGCCAACTTCGTTTCGAGGCCCGCCGCTCCGCTGAGGAACCATTTCATATCTTCGTCCACTTCATTCAGCCGTTTTTGATGAGTGATCTTTTGATTCAACTTGAGACTGAACCGGAACGATTGGGGAACCTGGGCGGACCAACTCTCGGCTAATGACACCGAAGGAGAACGGTAGAAGGTGTTGTTGATTTCCACAGTCGAGAACTGCCCCGCGTAGTAGGAAAGGAATTTTTTCGACGGCAACTTTTCGGGATAAAATTTTTTTTTCCATTGAGAATACGAATAGCCGGAAGTTCCAATGTAGATCATCTCTGAGATCCAGTAAGCGATGTGTCGGTGCAACCAATGTAGCCTTCACCTGCGGATCCGGGCAAGTTGTTTGGTTTTTTGTCTTTGAAGATTTTCAGAGAGGAAAAGAGGGGAGGAGGTTGCGGGCTCAGCGCGGGTGCTGAGCCCGCGAGGCCTTACTTCTTCTTTTTGGGCGCTGCCTTCTTCTTGGGCGCTGCCTTCTTCTTTGTCGCCATATTTACTCCTTTCTTAGACTGAACAGCACGCCACCCTGTATACACATATAGTATGACGATTTTTCCAACATGCAACAACAGAAGTAACAATGTTTTGAGTTGTGAATAATTTTTTTGAGACAACTCTTTAAGGAACGCCCTATACGTCCGCATCCTTGGACGAGACCGTGCGGCAATCAGAGGCGCGCACGAAGCGAAGCGGAGTAAGCGCTTGTTTTTTATGGCCTGCAGGAGCGCTCATTGGCATTCGCGCCTCGGATCACTGTGCTTGTGATGACACGCTCACGCTGCGCTTTCAGAGGCGCGCGCGAAGCGCCAGCGGAGCAAGCGCTCGTGTTGGCTGCAGGAAGCGCTCATTCGCATTCGCGCCTTTGAACGTCGCACCTGTGATCCGTCTGCGTTCTTAATTTGCTGTGATTGCGACAGTGCGATGGGTCAATCCAAGCGCACGCCCGGAGCGCCAGCGCAGTAAGCGCTTGGCGGTGTGCCGGCTGCGCGTTTAAGGGAAGGAGGCCATCGCGGCTTTGACGTTAGGGATGTAGTCGCGGCTTACCATGTCCCAGTAGTCGAGATAGGGCTTTTTATCGGAAAGCTCGAGGAAACGCGCCGCACGCTGCACCAAGGAGGTGACGTAATAGCCGGGCACGGTTTCAGGGTGCTCGCGCAGATAGCTGAAATAACTGCGGACAACAATGCTGTGCTGGTCCAGGGGGAGCGCCTGCACATTTTCCAGGAATTTGCCGTAAGTTCCGTCTCGAAACAGGTAATACTCGACGTTCGAAAGATAAAAGGTGGAAACCGTGCACCGCTCCTTGCGCAAGAAACGCGCGACGCTTTTTAATGCCGTCGGCCCGGCAAAATCCCCAATTACGGGAATGATCAGATTGGCCGTGTGCATTTTTTTCACGAACCGGAAATCCGATTCCTGATTGAGATAGTGTCCCATCTTCCCGCCCAGGTCGGTTTCAGTCATCAGCTGTTCGTAACTGGGATAATAGGGTCGTGGGAAAGTGCCATGACTGGTGTACCTCAGTTCCAGGTGCTGTTCAAAAAAAGTGGAGGCGAAGGCATAGAACGTTTTTCGGTCTTCGGCGCGAACGATCCGGGGGTAGCGGTCCAGAATCGAGGACCAGAAGCGTTGAAAGTTGCGCTGAAAAAAAGCGCGGTCTGACGGGAAGCTGCGGAAGTGTGCGGCCAGCAGTCGCGCGTCGGCATTTGCGGGGGGCTTAAACCCTTTTGGCAGGGGCTTTCCAAACAAGTATGAAAGATAATTCCAGCGATTATGTGATGCCTGAAACAATTCCTTCAGATAAAGATGCAAAAGAAGATTATCGCGTCTTACATCCACCACAAAGACAACAACGGGCCGAGTATGAGCGATGTAGGTGAAATTTTGATCCGGACCCACTCCAACGTAGGCCCCGGGTTTTGCAAGCAGCCGCATGCGCGGGGCCACGTGAAGATAAGAATTTTCGTTGGACACAAGATTGTCAGTATCAAAAAAACCCGCGGCCTCGCTCAGGTCGAGGATGGTTTGCTGAAACTGATTTTGGCTGAGCTCATTTGCAGCGCCGGCCCGTACTGCTGAGCCGACAAACAGAATTAGAAATGTCAGGCAGAAGATCGGACCTTTTGCTTTTCTCATATCCTCCTTGACTCCCACGCTTTTTTCAAAGCAAGCGGTATGCCACTCTCGCAGAGTAGCTTTTGGAATGGCATCAACCGAGCTCAAGAAAAGGCGGCGAATTTTTCCAGGTGAGGTATTCCTGAAGAGCATGCAACCCCAAACAAGGCAGCGCCGTGAATAAAGCGGCACGTTCCGCCTCTGGAAGGATATAGCGATCCATGACCTGCTCGGCGGTTTCGGCGATACGCCTCAGATCTTGATCAGAATGCTTGGGCTTCAAGCTCCAACCTTGAAGCTTCCCTGCCTGAACGGCGGCGTGATCGCGACGGAGCACCAGGGTTGCTGAATCCGGGAATTTTTTCCACTCAAGGCTGCCGGCTCCCATCAGGTCCTGCAGCGAGAGAATGGTGACCAGGTTCAGCAGTAGGCTCTGATCTTCGCGGCTGACTGCATAGCGGGGGAAAATAGTTTGCACCATTTTCCTGGCTGTCTTGAGCGCCGCCGGCTTAATTGTTTTTGCCAAAACAAAGCCTCAGCTTTTCTTACCTGACCCGTAGGGTTTTTTCAGATAACGGCGTGCTTCCCGATGCGAATTACCCACCGCAGCCATTTTGAGAACTTCTTGGTAGTGGAGTAGCGCTTCCGCTCTTCTGCCGCTCAGATCAAGCGCCTTGGCCAACCCCAAAACCGACAGCACACGTTCGTCTTGAGGAGTCGCTGTTGCATTGATCGATTCTTCAAACTGTTCAATCGCCAGGTCAGCGCGGTTCAATTCCAGAAATGTTTCTCCCGCCTGGTATCGAAAAGTGGCCAGGAGAAGTTTTTGATAATTTGGAATCTCGGCCTCCGCCTTCCTGATGACCTCCTGATACTCATCAACCGCAGCGGTTTTCCGTCCCAGTCGTTCCAGTATTTGAGCCTGATTCAGGTGAAGAATGAAATTCTTGGGATATTTTCTATGCAGCCATCGTGCGTCTTCCAACGCCGCCGCGTTGTGCCCCTCATGGACGTTCAGCACCATCAGAAGGGTACGTGAATCGTCGGACACGAAGGGCGCTTTTTCAGCTGCTGTTTGTAAATACTGTAATCCTCGTTTCTCGCTGCCGCGATAGCCCACGATGATGGCGAGCCATTTTAGATACCAGGGCAGGTTATCGACGATGTACTCGTAAAGTCCCACCGTCATGTAAGCATCAAAGAAAGACGAATCCTGCTCCAACAGATCGCGATGAAATTTGTAGGCTTTCCTGCCGTGACCTAATGCCTGGCGAAGGTTTCTGTCGATGGTAACCGCAAAAGAACCCAGGATTCCATGCGAGCTGCCTAGAAAATAGCGGGCATCCTTATTGGTGGGATCCTTCTCCAGCATAGCTTCGCAGATCTGCCGGCTCTCCCCGACCCAATCAAAAAAACTTTGACGGAGTTCACGGTCCATTTTCCTCGTGGTCGGTTTACTGAAGTAACCGGGTGCTGCGAAAGTACGGAGATCCAGTTCCTGTCTCAGCATGAGCTCACGAAGCCAGGTCACAATCGCCAGATAAAGAGGGGGTGCAGGATGGCCGGGGAATTGCTCTCGCAAATCACGGAAGGTTTGAGCTGCTTCCTCGTAATCCAGATTGTAGATCTGATCAAAACCATCGCGGGCCCGGGTCATGAATTCCGGAGTGCGGAGATTCTGTCCGAGAGCCGTTAACTCTATTGAGAGAAGAACGCACAGGAAAGATATAAGCTTTTTCACTGCACGTTAAAGCTGTACATAACGCCGGCAGTCAGCTGCCAGTTTTGAAAAAGTCCATCCGGGCGGAAAGCGGCACCTGTTGCTCCCTGCGCAGCCGGCGGCAGTCCGTAGTCCGGAATCCCTGAAATCTGGTTGCGGGCATCGAGACGCACTCCCCAGTTCCTGCTCAGGTGGAGCTTGACGCCCCCACCGTAGCTGAAAGCCAGCTTCCAGCGGTTCTTCAGCGCAACCCCCCGCTGCAACGCCGCCTCGCCTGAGCCTTCCCCCAGCCGAAAGAATGAAGCGCCCACACCCACTGACCCAAAGGGACGGATTTTGCTGGGACGTCCTGCGGAATAAAACAGCAGACTGTAGACCACCTTATGGACACGATGGCTCAAATCCAGGCGGGGAAGATTGGCACTCAGGTTAACAAATGCCATCGGATGGTTGGAAACCGCATATTCGAGTTCGGCGCCTGCACGATTGCCGAAGTTCTCAGTGACCCTGGCTCCCACGCTGTACCCCGGTTCGGTTTGAAGCTCTACCAGACTGGGTGCCTGGCCGGTCAGAACAAGCGAATCGGTGTCGCCCAGATGGGCGCCTCCCCCAAAAAATGAGATTTCCCACTTGTTTTCGTGCGTCTGAAGGGGAATCTGCGCAAAAGCGAGATCCGGAAGCAGCGCCAACAGGACCAGCGCCAACACCCCTATGGCTATTTTTTTTCTCATCATCTTCTTCTTCCTTGTGAAGCTGAAAGGATTCACTGTGGTTCCCGTTCACCCGATTCACGTAACGCCTCACCGATGACAGCATCCTGGTGCGGGCGCACTCATATTATTCTATTCCTCTGATGAGCTCTGGGGTGGAGGTGGAAACACGCAGTGTGGGTTCCGAAGCAACACTAGGTCAGGGAGCCCCTCCAGGACGTCGCCGGAAACGATCCTCGGCGCGGCGTATATATTCATCGAGTCGTTCCAACTGGTCCGGTCGAAGCAACGCTCGAATTTCCCGGAGTGTCTCTTCCCTGGCTTGTCTTTGAAGGCGGCGCTGTTCTTGGCGTGCGTTGCGAAAGCGGTCTCGACTACGTTCCAGAATAGACGAGAGTTGTTCGCGCTGCCGGGCATCCAGATTCAAGTGCTCGGACAGTTGCTCAATCTGACGTTCGAGGCGTGGCGGGCCCATTCTTCCGCCGGTACCTGCGAAGAAAGGCGGACGCATGACCCGCCCCCCTGCCAGAATCAACGTCAACAGCACGCCCAGGAGAAGCCCGGAAACGAAAATGCCCAATGCCCAAATAAAAGCCCTACTGCGTTGGTCCAAAAGGCTCCTCCTCAGCAACTTGGGTCAGCGCATTGAACACATCCTCGAGTGAAACCTCTCCAGGCTCCTGATCCAATGCCCTGGAAAAAATGAGATCCACAGGGGCGTAGGATTCTGATGGCGACGGACTGAGAAATAAAACAGCGCCGCTAGCCACTATCAACAGCGCCAGAAACACGGGGGTCAGCTTTCGAGCGGCGGTGGCAAACCAGAAGGAGAAGGACTGGTTCGATTGGACGGCCAGGCTCGCTACCCGACTTGCGAAAAACGGCGTGGGTTCCGGCGCTTGAGCAGCGGAAAGTTGGTGTCGAAGAAAGCCTGCCAGCTGCCACTTGCGACGGCATTCTTCACAGCTTGTAAGATGCTGCGGATCCGGACCCTGTCCGGCTTCGGATTCTTCAAAGTTCCAATGTGAGCTCATTTAAACACGCCGTCCTTCCAGTACGGCCTCGTACGCTTCCCGTATCTTTTTGCGAGCACGGCTGACCCGCAAGCGAGCGCCCAGGGGGCTGGTAGCCAGCGCAGCAGCAACTTCCTCGTATCCCAGCCCTTCGATTTCCCTCAATACAAAGGCGAGCCGGTCTTTTTCTTTCAGGCCGCTGAGAACCTTGCGAAGAATTCCTTCAAGCCGTTCCGCCTCGCCCTCCTCAATCGGCTTCCCTAGAGAATACTGTTCAAATGCCTTTCTGACCTGCCCTTCCTCCTCCTGGCTTAAATCAGCGAACCGTTTAAGCCGGCGGCGGTGCGGCTTGCGCAACTCATCCAGACAACGGTTTGCAGCGATGCGAGAAACCCAGGCCCCCAGGGAACGACCGGAATCGAATCGGTCCAGCGATCTGAAAACACGGATAAAAACCTCCTGAGCAAGATCCTCGACTTCGTTCCGGCCCCCCAGATAGTGATAAACAATGCTGAAAACCCTCTTCTGGTGGCGACGGACAATTTCTTCAAAGGCCTGCGAATTTCCCTGGAGGCTTTCTGCGACCAGTTCCGCATCGGACTTCTGCATTCCTCAACCATATAGTACCGGCGCAAAGCCGGTATTGTTTCAACCCCGACTGGTATCTGAGTCAAGTTTCATTCGCGGACGCAAGGCTTAAAAAGGCGACAAGAAAACCCTCACTCCGCAGCACGGCTAACCGATTTCTCCGCGGAAGTGAATTGCTGCTTCATCTCGTCGAAAAGAGTCAACAAATGCTTCATGGGCCGGGGCACATAATCACTTTTCAAATAAACCCACCCCAACTCCCGGTAAATCCTGCGGCCTTCGATGCGCCGGTAACATAAGGAGGACTTTGAATCCCGAACCACAGCGGGATAAGGAATGATGCTGATGCCCAGCCCAATCTCCACCAGAGGCTTGGTAATCTCTACGTTCTGAAGCTCCATGGTGTTTGCAAAATGAACGCTCTCCTCATGGAAAATCTCATCGATCAACTTGCGCGTGTTGGAGCCGCGTTCAAAATGAATAAACGTGTACGGAATCAAATCCTGGAACCGCACTTCTTTCTTGCGAGCCAGGGGATGGTCACATTCCGTGACCAGCACCATTTCTTCGCTGAGAGCGGGTTGAACTTCCAGGTCATCATCCAGGCACGGGAGGCTCAAGAGCGCCAAGTCGGTCTGATTAGCCCTCAGAAGCCGCAGAATCTCGTCGTTGGTTCCGGTGGCGATCGTCACTTCAATGTCCGGATAGCGCGACTGGTATTCCTTAAGGAGGCGGGGAAACAAATAAGTACAGACAGACATGCCACCCGCCATGCGCAAGGTGCCTCGAGGAGTCTGCGTCATGTCGGCGATGGCTGAGACCATGAGGCGCACCTCGTTGAAAATACGGCGACTGTGCTGGAGCAGGACCTCCCCGGCGGGGGTTAGATAAATCTTCTTATTAATGCGTTTGAATATCTGGTCCCCCAGCTCATCCTCCAAAAGCTTGATCTGACGGCTGATGGCGGATTGGGAAACGTAGAGCTTCTCCCCCGCTCGCGTAAAGCTTCCTGTCTCCACTATCGCTTGAAACATTTCGAGTTGTCTTAGATCCATATTTTTTTCTAATGAAACAAATCAAATAATTTTATTTTACTCATGGTTGTGGTTGGTGTAAAAGAGAGCTGGATCTTAAAGAACCAGGGAGAGGGATTCTCGTTGATTCGAAAATTAACCATCGCGCTGGATGAGGAAGAGTGGAAGAAGTTTGTGGAGTCAAACCCGCAGCCCATTCAATGGATCATTCAGCAAATCAGGAATTTCAACGCCGAGTCTTCCCAGCCCCCTCGCTCAGGCGCATCTTAGTACCCCAATTCATAAATACGGTAACGTTTGCGAGTGGGGCTTGCGAGGCGAGATCAAGGAGAGAGGAGGAGGCGATGTCGGTGTGCATCGGCCACGACGAGTGACGCCGAGATCGTCCGCAACCCCCACTCGCCCGAAGGGTTGTGGCGGGACGGCTGTCAGGTCATTGTTGCTCCTTCTCGCCAATTGACATAGCATCGACTCGTCGTCGCGCTTCGACCTGGCCGCTGTCGCGCTCGCAACAAACATTACTGTATATGAATTGGGGTGCTCAGCCATGCATGAGCGCAAGTATGTGCGGCTCTTTTTAATCGGGTGCTCTCTCATTGTCCTGTACCTGAGCGCTCAAATCTTCCGTCCCTTTCTTTACCCGATTGCGCTGGCGGTAGTTCTGGCCAGCCTGCTTTATCCCCAGTTTGAAACGCTTTCAACGCGGCTGCGCGGATGTAAAGGATGGGCGGCGCTGATTATTTGTTTGGGTGTCTTATTCTTGATAGTGCTTCCACTGATTTTTCTTCTTCTGCTTCTGGCGGGTGAGGTTTCCGAGGTTTATGGCGAGTTCCAGCTGAAGCTGGAGCAAGGCTACTTCGAACGGTGGCTAAGGCCCGGAGTGGGAGGCTTTCTGGAAAGATTCCGGCAGCAGCTCGGAAACTACGTCGACCTGAGCCGGGTCAGTCTGAGTACGGGGGTAGGTGGCGGAATTCAGCAACTCAGCCTGTTTTTCCTGCGTCAGAGCGCCGCCATACTGGCGGGTTTGTTTCATCTGATGGTGCATTTTTTCGTTCTGATGATCTCTCTGTTTTTTCTGCTGCGGGACGGCGGACGTTTGGCAGCAGAAGTGAAGAGCTGGAGCCCTTTGTCTGAACGCTACGAGAATCTCATCGTCACAAAATTCCGCGAGGTGGCCAATGCAACCATTATCGGCAGTCTTTTGACTGCTCTTGTGCAGGGGGTGGCTGGGGGGCTGGTCTTCTGGACGGTGGGAATCTCAAATCCCCTGTTGTGGGGGGCTCTGACGGCCTTATTCTCCCTAGTGCCGGTTGTCGGCACCGCAGTTATCTGGCTTCCGTGGACCCTCTACTTCATTTCCACGGGAGCATTTTCAAGGGCATTGGTCCTGGCGGCCCTTGAAATCTTTTTCGTGGGGATGACCGACAACATCCTGCGCCCCTTGCTGATCGAGGGCAGGGCCAAGATGCATACCCTTCTGGTGTTTTTTTCAATTGCCGGAGGGGTGGCATACTTTGGAATATCCGGAGTGATCTTCGGACCGCTGGTACTGGCACTAGGACTGACGTTTCTAGAGCTCTACAAAGAGGAGTTTCGTGAAGAGCTCGTCAAATCTTCTGAACCATGAACTGGTACGCTCACCATATGTACCGCAAGGAACGCAAGCTTTCCTTGCAGGATACCAACCGGCGAGTTTTCCCCTTTGAGTGGGGCATTGACTGGCTCGGAAATGGAGCCCCTGCGGAGGACCCTCTGAGCTACCTGAAGCTCCATGCGGAACAAGCTTTGGCTGACAGCGATTCCTTTTTCAATCCGGGGCCGCTCACGGAGTACACACTTGAAGAAGACCTGCTCACATTTCCTTCGGCTGTCACCACCCGCCACCTCGAAAACAACATCGCACGTTGCCGGATCTTCCCGGCACGCAACACCTCCCGTGCTGTCATCGTGATTCCCCAATGGAACGCAGGGGTGGAAAGCCATGTGGCGCTTTGCAGAGCCCTGCAGCGCTTCGGCATCACGGCGGTCCGCGTGACCCTGCCTTACCATGAAGAACGCGCCCCCGGGGGCATGAAGCGTGCCGATTTCATGGTCAGCCCCAACATCGGAAGAACCCTGCAGGCCACTCGCCAGGCCGTGCTTGAAGTCTTACAGCTTTCGGGATGGCTCAGGCAACGCCACCAGCGTGTGGGAGTCGTGGGCACGAGCATCGGCTCTTGTGTTGGTTTTCTTTCTTTCGTGCATGATCCGGCGTTCTGCACTGGAGTGTTTAATCATGTCTCTTCTTTTTTCGCCGACGTGGTATGGGACGGCCTTGCCACGCGCTTTGTACGATGGGGTCTGGAGGAGCATATCAGTCTGGAGGATTTACGCTGCTGCTGGAGCCCTATAAGCCCCTGGTATTTTATTCCGCGACTTAGGAACTCTCCTCGCCCGCATCTGTTGATCAGCGCTCGTTACGATTTGACTTTCCTGCCGGTCCTCTCACGCAAAGTCTTCGAACAATACCGCGCCCATGGGATCGCTTATGATTATGCGGAGCTTCCTTGCGGCCATTACACCACGGAGCTGTTTCCCTTTAAATATATTGACGGCTGGCACATTTGCCGCTACTTGCTGCGCCACCTTTGACGTGGTCCTTTTAAGAATCCCCTTTGTGGGCTTTTTCCGATTCTGTCTGATCAGCTCCGGTATACTCGTGGGTGTGTTTTTGGAGGCAATGTGGTGTAGCTCAGACGCGGAAAAGAGCCCCTACGTAACATGGTCAAGAACATTTTGCTGACCGGCGCGCCAGGTGTGGGCAAAACAACGCTGGTTAAAAAGCTGATCTCCCGACTGGGCCGTTTTGCATTGAAAGGGTTTTACACGGAGGAAGTCCGCGAAGCCTCGGCAAGAATCGGGTTTCGAGCGGTGACGCTGAGTGGACGGACGGCCATTTTCGCCCACCGCGATTTTCACGTTGAATCGCGCTTGCGAGTGGGACGCTACGGAGTAAAGCCGGAAGTACTGGAAGGATTGCTGCTCCCTTATTTGAACCCTTTGCAAAAAAATGCGGATCTCCTGATTATTGATGAAATCGCCAGGATGGAACTGCTTTCTCCCGCGCTCAGGGAGAACATCTGGCAGGCCCTGGATTCTGCCGTGCCGGTTCTGGCGACGATCTCACTCAAAGGCAGTGGGATCATCAAGAGAATCAAAAGCCGTCCTGACGTGGAAGTCATCCAGACTACCCGCAGCAATCGGGAGGTAATTGGAGAACAAATTCTCCGTCGCCTTCGCCAGATTCTTTCCACGACCGCTGCCGCTCCTGAAACCAAGGACCGCGAAGCGACGTGAACTCAAGAAGGCTGGAGCCCGCTTTCCGTGAATTCATTGAGCTTTTCGATAGCGCACGCTTCTGGGAAGCTCACGAGGTTTTGGAATCGGCCTGGAAAGAGGAACGGCAGGACTTTTACAAAGGCCTCATCCAGATCGCTGCAGCCTGGCTGCATCTCGAACGGGGGAACCGGGCTGGGGTCCTCAAAGTGCTCCCCCGAGCGCTCGGCTATCTCGAAAAATACCCGAGTTCTTATCAAGGCTGGGATCTCGCGGAGCTGATAGCGGTGTGCCGGAGGTGCCTGAAACAAGTGAGAAGCGGCAACCGCAGCAGGCCGGTTCATTTGGAGCTCTGCCCCCTTCACATGAGCGATTTTTTTCAAGGCACGAGTGATTAAGCGTACCTGGATCAGCCACTATGGATCAGCGGCGCCAATGCCCATGAGACATTCACGGCGACGATTACAGGTGCGACGGCTGGCACGACCGATCAATGGCGCGAGTGTAACGAGCGCTCCGCGTGCGGGCAAAACAAGCGCTTTCATCGCTGGCGCTTGGTGCGCGCCTGATTCTGATAAAAATGGACTCTTTTGCTATGATTGACACCCATGAGGAGGTTGCCTCTCTTTTTGGGTGTGCTCTTGCTGACGGTTGGTCCGGTGGCGGCCCGATACAAGATACGACCCATAAAACCCCGTCCTGCTTCTGAGTACCCCTTCCGCCAGAATTTTCAGAAAATTGTCATTGCGGCGGATCCCCATGAGAGCCGCGCCCGCGTCCTCGAACTTTTCGACACACCCAAGGTTCACGAGAAAGGTTTTTTGCCGATCCTTGTGATTGTCGAGAACAACAACGGTTTTGCCATCCAAATCGACGAGACGGATATCTTTCTAGTAGATCCCCAGGGTGGCCGCGTTGCCACGGTGCCGTTTGAAGAGGTCCTTTGGCGAATCTCAGTTAAAAAGCCTGGAACACCCGTTCCCGGCCGTCGAGAGATCCTGCTCAAGGAAATCGACAAACACATGGTGGACGATTTCGAACATAAATCGTTTGGTGAAAAAATGATTGCTCCGAACAGCTCGGATCATGGCGTGATATTTTTCCCGCTTCCGGAGCATCCGATTTCTGAACTGCGACTCTATTTTCCTGCCGTATACAACATCACAGATCGTGAGCCGTTAATATTTTTCGAGTTCGGGTTGGGGGGAGATCGGTAATGGTTGATTTCTTAAGAAACGGATGGGCGCTTGTCTTGGGTGCTTCCAGTGGCTTTGGAGAAGCCACTGCCATTGAACTGGCACGCGCAGGCATGAACATCTTCGGAGTTCATCTGGATCGCAAGGCCACGCTGGCCAATGTGGAGAGAATCCAACTTGAAATCACTCGCGCGGGAGGCGAGAGCCATTTTTTCAACATAAACGCCGCAGATCCCGAAAAACGGGAAGCGACTCTCGATCAGATGCAATCGATTCTAAGAGCAAAGGACGAATCGATACGGGTTGTTCTGCATTCACTGGCGTTCGGCAGTCTGGGCAGGTTTTTTCCGGCCGGTTCTGAGAAGCCCATAACCCAGGATCAAATCAACATGACTTTGGAGGTGATGGCACATTCGCTGGTTTACTGGATTCAATCCTTGCTGCGGAGAGACCTGCTCAAGTCGGGCTCGCGAATTTTCGCCATGACCAGCTCAGGCGGCCGTCGGGTATGGCCCTCCTATGGGCCCGTCTCTGCGGCCAAAGCGGCTCTGGAGTCTCACATCCGCCAAATTGCGCTGGAACTCGCACCTCTTGGCATTACAGCGAATGCCGTTCAGGCCGGCGTGACAGACACGCCGGCTCTCAGGAAAATCCCCGGTAACGATCAGATGCTTGAAACGGCCCAGCGCACCAACCCCAGCAAACGGTTGACTACCACGGAGGATGTGGCCCGTTGCATCGTGGCGTTGAGCCATCCATATACCCATTGGATGACGGGAAACGTGATCCGGGTGGATGGCGGCGAGGACATTACAGGGTGACCGGATTTCCGCAAATTTCATTTCGCGAAGAGCGTCTTGCCAACGGCCTCCAGGTTCTTCTCTATCGGGACAACCGGGTGCCTCTTGTCCATGTGGGAGTTCAATATCGCGTCGGCTCCAGTCATGAGAAAACAGGATTTTCCGGTTTTGCTCATCTTTTCGAGCACATGATGTTTCAAGGCTCGGAAAATGTCGCAAAGAACGAGCACGGCAAACGTGTGGACTCGGCAGGCGGCAGCTGGAACGCCACCACCAACAAGGACCGCACTAACTACTTTGAAACCATTCCTTCCTATTATCTGGATCTGGCGCTATGGCTTGAAACGGACCGCATGCGTTCTTTGCGCGTGACCGCGGAAAATTTTGAGAACCAGAGGAACACGGTCATTGAAGAGAAGAAACAAAACTACGACAATCGTCCCTATGGCCTGGCCCATCTGAGATTTGACGCCCTCGCGTATTCCAACTGGGCTTACGGACATCCCATCATCGGAGCAGTTGAAGATCTGCAAAATGCAAGCTGGAAAGACGCTCGCGATTTCCATCAGACCTTTTACAGTCCTCATCGCGCAACGCTGGTGGTCTCCGGGGACATCCAAGAAGACTCAACTCTTTCGCAAATCAGGAAGCATTTTGAATCGATTCCACAAAAGGGCAGCCCTTCAGAGCCGGACCTCAGTGAACCTGAACGCGATGAGGAGAGATTTGAGAGCATGCGCGATCCTCTGGCTGCCCTCCCCGCTTTAAGCGCAGGCTTCCTTATGGGCCGCCTGGGCTCAACCGACTACTATGCCCTTTCGCTGCTGGGCATCACTCTGTCGCACGGAGAATCCTCCAGGCTGTACCGGCGCTTTATTCATGATCAAAATCTAGCAACGGCCGTAACCGCCGGACCCAATCAGTACAAGGGCCCTGAACTCTTCAACATCTGGATGCAGCTTCAGTCGGGCGTTGACCCACAAGAGGCACTGCGGGTGCTTGAAGCCGAGCTCGAGAAAGTCCGGATGGAACTGGTAACTGAGCAGGAACTTCAAAAGGCCAGGAACCAGCTGGCGTTTCATTTCGTCAACCGACTCTCCACCGTGGCAGGCATCGGTGAGTGGCTAGCGCGTTTTGCGGTTTACTATGATGACCCGAACCGCATCAACACCGATTGGCAACGCTTTCTCTCGGTGACGGCCGAGGAGATTCGTGACACAGCGGCACGGGTCCTGCAGCCGAACCGAAGGACCGCGCTTGTCGTTGAGGCGGGAGTAAAATCTCTTTAAGATCTTAGTGCGGCACATGTCGTCACCTCCTCCACTTCCCGAGACCATCAAGAACATCCGCTACCCGGAGGTGCACGAGCGACAACTCGCAAACGGACTGAGGGTTCTCGTGGTGCCGGATGAACGGCTCCCCAAGATATCCATTCAGCTTGCCTTCCCGGCAGGACGGGTTTCCAATCCCGATCACAACCTGGCTTTGGTTCCCATGGCAGTTCAACTATTGCGAGAGGGGACCCAAAATCGATCCGCCCGCCAGATTTCTGATGCGCTTGATTACTGGGCTATCCAGTTTGAAAGTAAGGTGGCCATGGAGCACACGCTGCTGGCCATGACAGCGTTGGCTGATTATCTGGAGCCGATGCTCGATTTACTCTCCGACCTGGTGCAGAACCCTGCATTTCCCCTGGAGGAGATTGACAGGTTGCGCGTTCGCTGGCGCAGTAAGCTTGCCGCGCAGCGTTCGCAACCGGATTTTCTGGCCAACGAGCGCGTTTTTCACAGCCTTTACCCGGGTCACCCTTATTCCAAAGTAACGATTCCGCCTCCCCACCTGGAACAAGCCGACCAGAAATCGATTCGTGAAACTTTGCTTCGTTATTTTGTCCCCAACGATGCCTATCTGCTTTTTGCCGGGCCGCTGGATGCGGACTTGGCAACCCGCCAGGCAGAAAAATATTTTGGAGGCTGGCCGCGTCAAAATTTTCCAGCTCTCTTTTATCCTTCTCCACGGCCCCAGGAGCACCGGCCGGTTTGCGTGGTGCACCGGCCTGATTCGGTGCAATCGCGAATTTCAGTTGCCGCAAGAACGCTTCCACGCGCCCACCCGGATTCCTTGATTTTCAGCCTTGCCAATCAGGTGCTGGGTGGCAGCGCCAGTGCGCGTCTTTTTTTGAATCTCCGGGAAGCGCGCGGCTACACCTACGGAGCCTACAGTCTCGTCAAGAGCTATCGATATGATGGAATTTTTGTGGCCTCCGCCAACGTCAAGATGGACGTGACCATCGACTCGATCCAGGAGTTCCTCAAGGAGCTTGAGCGCATGACACAGCAGGTGCCGGCGCAAGAAGAATTACACCGCTGCCAGGCCGAGCTCATCGGTGCCTTTCTCCGACAAACGGAAACTGCCGCTTCAGTGGGAAACCTGGAGCTGACGCGCCGTATTTATCAGCTTCCGGAAGATTTTTATCACACACTGATTCCGACCCTCCGTGACATTGCGGCCGAACAGGTTCACGAGATTTCGCAAAACTTTTTTAATCCCGAAAAGGTGCTCATAACGGTCGTCGCCGACCGGGAAGCAGTCGAGTGGCCTCTTTCTCGTTTTGGGAAAGTGCTCGTGTACGACTCCGAAGGACGAAAACTCTCCGAAGGCCCCAACTGATCAGAGGCCCCCTCTCGCCCGCGGAGCCGCCGAACAGAGGCGCGACGGTCACGGAGCGATTCTGAGGGATGACTCGATACCGGCCCTTGAGAAGAAACAGAAGCGCTTACTCCGCTGGCGCTCCGTGCGCGCCTCTGACTGCGCATGCAAAAGATCCGTGATCGATTCAAGGCACAACCCAATCGGAAGGCGCGGGTGCCAACGGGGCTCCTGCTGCAATAAGAGAAGTTCCTAATCATACCACCCCGCCCCGCCCCCAACGCCGTCAAGCATTGACTTGTCGCTGCAGCTGTGGCGAAATCGGAGTGTCTCGAATTATCTGGAGGAGTCTGCCGATGGACGAGCCGCACTACGAACGAGGCATGGAACTCTTTTCTGAAGACCGGTTGGAGGAAGCCATTCATGAGCTCACGCTTGCGGTTGAAGCCGATCCCCAGCATGCCGACGCGCTCCATGCTTTGTCGATGTGCTGTTATCATGCGGCCGATTACGACCGCGCCATTGAGTACGGGGAGAGGTTCCGCCAGCTCGAACCGGAAGACGTGCTTGCATTCACCAGCCTTTCGATGTTCTACCAGAAGAAAGGCATGATTGAAAAAGCCGAGGAGATGGGCGCCAAGGCAAAGGTAGCCGGATTCAAAGAGGCGATTCGCGAAGCCAAAGAGAAGGAAGCTTCTCGATCAGGTGACGTGGAAAAGAAATAGTCCGGCACTCTGTGATCACGGTACTGGGGTACCAGTGTTAATACCCCAGTACCGTGATCTCCCTTTCATTCTTTTCCTTTTTCTCTCGATATATAATAAGCATCCTCTCCGGGCCGGCGTAGCTCAACGGTAGAGCGGCGCATTCGTAATGCGTAGGTTGTAGGTTCGATTCCTATCGCCGGCTTCAGAAAACATCCAGCGAGACCCTTCAAGAGCCGGATCGGAGCCTGGTTTTATGAGATCTCACCTTTGGGTCACCACTGTCTTTCCGGCAGTTCCTCAAGGAAAACTGATACTTCTCGGCTGCAATTTTTTGTAAGCTTCCCGCATGGCTCCGCAAGCAAGATCTATCGAAATCCCCACGCACGGGCACTATTGGATTCAGGTACCTCATCCAGGCAAAGCCTCCCCTTTGCTGGTAGGCTTTCACGGTTATGGTGAGAATGCGGAGAGAAACCTCCGCCAGCTGCAGGGAATACCGGGAAGCGAGCGTTGGCTGCTCGTCTCCATCCAGGGCCTGCACCTATTTTACGAGCGCAAGTCCAATGAGGTCGTGGCCTCCTGGATGACGCGCCTGGGCAGAGAAAATGCGATTCGAGACAATATTCGCTACGTCGACAGCGTCCTCTCAGAAATAAAAAAGGACTACGCTTCCAACGGCTGCCTGGTCTACGCCGGCTTTTCACAAGGTGTGGCCATGGCATGCCGGGCGGCCGCTTTTGTCCCGCACACCTGCCATGGACTGCTGTTGTTGGGCAGCGATGTCCCGCCTGAGATCAAAGCCAATCCGACGCTCTCGTTTCCTCCAATCCTTCTGGCGCGAGGACGGCATGACGCGTGGTACACGCAGGCCAAGATGGATGAGGATCTTCTCGCACTGCGCTCCAAAAGTTCTCGGCTAGTGCCCATGGTTTTTGAAGGCGGGCACGAGTGGGGCGAACCGTTTCGAAAGGCTGCAGGAGACTTCTTGTCGCGTGTCATGAGTTCGCAATGATTGCAGCAGTACGCGCTCGTTGGCATTTGCGCCCTGCTCCGTTGCGGATCCGCCCCCGCATCAAAACGAAACTTATGTTCGTAATCCTTCGTGTAAAAAATCACGTGTGAAGCATCGTCCGGAGGGTCGTCCCAACCGCATTCCTTCACCATCTGGGAATACCGACTTCCTGAGTCTGTTCCATCACATAATCGACAGCGCGATAACGGAACTCGGCGGGATCGTAACCTTTAGAATGCAAAAATCGACGAATAACATCCCGCATCATGTCTCCACCTCCGACTAAAACCTCCAGCCGCAACCGCGGGTGAGAAGCCGCTGCTTGCTGGAGCAGAAACTGAGTCGGCAGAAGTCCTCCTCCCAGGCGCAACAACCGTGATCTTTCCTCCTTCAACCTGCAGCGCCGCCTGGGAACCGGCAGCGTCTTGAGCTGAGGCGGCCGCTTCAAGCGAAATCACCGATCCACCGAGGCTATCCTGGCTAAGTTTGAACTTCACCAAGGCCAGCTTGCCGTTCAGGACCGCTGCTTCTTTACAGAGGATCTTTAAAGACAAGAAAAACTGGTTGGGGGACCCGAAGTCGCTGCTCAGCTGTGCCGCCACCTCGACCCCTTCAAGCACGTCCTCGACTCCACCAAATGAAATAAGTGTGCTGTCGAACGAAAGCTCCAGGTCAATCAAACAGATGGGGACCTCAGAATAAGCGCTCACCGGGATCTCGGCGACTGCTTCAGGGGGGACCTCCACAGAACCAACGATGATGCGGAGAACGCGATCCTCAACCGCAGCTTGATGCGAATGGCTCAAAGGCGAAATTGCTGGGATCAAAACAAACAACACGATCCCCTTTGGAGACGTCGACCAATTCATGACTGTTTCCTCTCTTGGCGCGCGCAGCGCTTAATTATTAACGTCACCAGTATAGCCGCCCCCAAAAGCGCCACCAGCAGCATCAACGACCAAAGGCCGGCATAGATCAGAAGGAAAACCACCACCGCAATGAGGATGCTGGCTAACATCGCAATCATGCAAAACGTTCTCCTGGCAGACTCGCAAGATGGGTCTGACGCAAAACGAGCCGACCCAGTCCAGTATATTAATCCAGCCGAAATGCGGGAATTACGCAATCTGGGCTTTGGGTTTTCGTCCGTTTCGGTGATAATTTGAAATCGCCGGCGTGCTTCCCCCGGATCCTTGGAATTTAACGGGCGGAGGATCTGAACTTAACGATCAACGATGGAAGCTGACAGATCTACCTCAGAGAGACTGAAACGGCTTGCCCAGCAAGCGATCTCAGCAGTGGCCGAACGGTACCTGTTGGAAGATAACTTCATCAAACTAACAGCAGACCCCCAACCCATCGAAGGGACCCATTCCTCCTGGCAGATTCATTTTTGTTGCGGAGAGGATCCCGTCGTCCCCTTCACCATTTCCATCCTTGTTCCCGCCAATTCCTTAGACATTCAGTTAAGGCGAGATCTTGTGGTCGGTCTTGAACATCGGCTCTGGCAGTTAAAGCTTCTGGACACCCTGGGCTGAGCCGACGATTCTTGACACTGACTGAGGGGGGGAACTACAGTTGCGGCGAAGCCGGAATCTGCGCTCGCGGCGTGCTGAAAAGGGCGTGAATCGGGGGTTGTCAACTGAGGGGGATCCTCAGTGCGTCCGAGAAGTGAGAAGCGCTCGACGAAAGTACGAAGTGTGAACTGAGATTTTTAAAACGACCTCATTCGTTCTTCGCATTTCGAAATCGCGAAGCAAGCCGGTCACTATTTTGCTCACGGCCTTAAGAATCCTGGAGGGGATATGACGATCAACAGATCAGAACGAAAGCAGTGGGCCCGGGAAAATTTCAAAGGGTTGCAGAACGTGCTTGTCCCTTCTTTTGATTCTGAAATGGACACTCTCAGCGAGGAGGGAATCCGCTTGGATGTGCGGCAAAGCATCAAGCACGGATTCTTCTCAACTTTATGCGCCTGTGAGGCGGGTCTGAGCCTGGAGGAAAACAAAAGGTTCGTGGAAATTGCAGTCAGTGAAGCCGCAGGGAAAATGCTGGTGGGAATCTCTCTCTTCCTGGACACCACTGAGCAAATGATCGAGTTGACCCGGCATGCTGAAAAGGCGGGCTGTACCCATGCGCTCCTGGGCTATCCCCTGTTTTTCAACCCTCGATCGGAAGAAGAAATTTTTCAGTTTGCTAGACAAATTTGCGAGGCCAGCAATCTCAGCATCATCTTGCCGGTGTTCAATGACAGAGTCGATTTTACGAGGTTTCATCCCAGCGGAGTCCCCTTTGGCCTCTACGACCGGCTCACCGCCCTCGACACGGTGGTCGCAATTCAAATTGAGACCGTCGAGCCCGGCATGATCACAGAATGCTTTACACGTTATCGAGATCAGGTCCTTGTTTCTTCCACCTTTTTAGGAATGCTGCCGATGCTCAACGAGATTTACGGCCTGCAGTGGAGCGGAAACTGGATTTACGAGGCTCTGCAGTCTCCCCAGAAACCGCAGGCTGTAGAGTTCTTCAATCTGCTACTGGCGAAAAAGACGGACTCGGCCATGAAACTCTTCTGGCAAATGGCGCCGACTCTTTCAACTCTCGCACAGATGATGGGGCTCTACTCGGCGACTGGCGCCGATCACTTCCACCTGCGCAAATTCTACCAGTGGTCGGTGGGAGGAAATGGCGGGCTGACCCGACAGCCGCACATGAATCTTTACCGCCGGCAGAAAGAGGCGATCCGCAGCGCTTACCGCGCTGTGGGAATCATTCCTGCGGAAAATGACGACGAATTTCTTGCGGGCAAGGTAAATTATTCAAACAATCTATCGGGCGCATCGGCGCGTAAGCGCCGCTGACGTTTCGCACAAACCTTCAATGGGAAACCGGTATGACTTCCCGATTTGAGATATGAAAGTGGCCGCAAAAGGGGCTCAGTGGAAAGAATGGGCCAAGGACCACATGAGGGGTCTTGAGAATACCATCATCCCTTCTTTTACTCCGGATCTTTCAAAACTGGACGAAGCGGGAATTCGATGGGATGTCCAGCAGAGCATCCGTCACGGTTTCTTCTCTTTATTCTGCCCCCTCACCGCGGGACTGACTTTTGAGGAAAACCAACGCTTCATCGAGATCGTCGCCAGCGAAGCTAAGGGGAAGGCGCTGGTTTCGCTGATCCTGCGGACGGAAAACATGAAGCAAAGTTTTCAAATGCTCCAGCACGCAGAAAGAGTCGGCGTTAGTCACTGGACCATAGCGTATCCTCCTTCTTTTTACGCCCGTTCGCTGGACGAGATCTACCGGTTCACTCGTGAACTTTGTGAGGCAGCAAACCTGGGGGTAGTCCTTTACGTTACGGAAAGTTTTGATTTTGCCCGTTTTCATCCCAGCAGTGTGCCTTTTGATCTTTATGACCGGCTGGTGGAAATCCCCAATGTGATGGGAATGAAAGTTGGTTTCCCAGAGCCGGGAATGGTTTTCGAATGTTTTCGCAGATACAGCCACAAGATCCAGGTCAACATTGGAAACGTCGGAATCATGGGATTGTTCCCGGCTCTCATCACCCGTTTTCCTGTTCAATGGGGAGGCGCCGGGATATGGGAGGTCTGGCAGTCCCCGGAAAAGCCCTACATGGTCGAGCTTTTTGACCACGTCTTGAAAGGCCGCCCCGCTGAAGCGTTCAAGATTTACTGGTTCCTGACCAAAGCTAACGTGTTAAATGTCTTGGGTGGCAAGCAGACCATGGGAGGCTTTGACCTGGGAATGATCAACTGGGCCCAGGGGAAATACATCATCTGGTCCGTGGGAGGAAACGGTGGGCCGCTGCGTCAGCCGCAAATGTCTTTGACACGGCGCCACATGGAAGCGCGCAAGGCCGCTCTGCGCGCCATCGGTATTCCTCCGCGAGAACCGGAGGAAGAATTTTTAGTCGGCCGTGTCAACTTTAACCGGAAATAGTCGACCTCGTGAATTCAGCAATAATCGTTAAGGAGATAACATGAATCGTAGAAAATTCCTATCTCTGGTTGGAATCAGCACCAGCCTGGCCGTCACTTATCGAACCGCGTCGGCTGTGGATCAGGCGGACCAAAAACCACAGGAGGCTGCGGAGGCTCCACGGCAAGAATACGTGCCTTCAGGCCCTCTGCCGATGGTTTCTTCGGCTCTTTCAGTGGATTTTTTTTAATGGCGGGTCAAATCGCGTTTCGATAGATTTCGCAAAGAGAAGATCCGACAGGAGGATTTATGGGTCCCAAAGGGACAGAATGGAAAGAGTGGGCAAAGGAACATCTGGTTGGGCTGGAGAACACGCTCATGCCGTCATTTACTACGGACCTGCGCCAATTGGACGAGGAGGGAATCCGCTGGGACGTTCAGCAGATCATCCACCATGGCTTTACCTCAGCTATGTGCACGGTCGAAAGTGGGCTTACCATGGAAGAGAACAAGCGCTTTCTTGAAATAGCCACCGATGAGGCCAAGGGGAAGGTACATGTCTCATTCATCATGCTGCTCGATTCCTTCAAGAAGATCCAGGAGCTTCTGCAGCATGGTGAAAAGGTGGGCGTCACGCACGCCACCGTCAGCTATCCGCAATGGTATTACCCAAAGTCGCTCAACGAGCTTTACGAGACCACCAAGGGACTTTGTGACGCTGCAAACCTCGGGATCGTCCTCTATGCAACGGAAAGGTTTGATTTTTCTCGTTTCCATCCCAGCAGTGTGCCTTTTGAACTCTTCGACAAGCTGGTTCAAATCCCCAATGTGATTGGAATGAAGGTGGGCTTTCCCGAGCCTGCCATGGTTTTTGAAGTGTTTCGGCGCTACAGCGAGACGATCCAGGTCAATGTTGGCGCTTCGGGCATGCTTGGGATGTACCCGGCTTTGATTCAACGGTATCGAGTACAGTGGGCGGGCGCGGGAATTTGGGAGGTCTGGCAATCTCCTGAAAAACCTTATCTGGTTGAGTATTTTAACCATGTCTTGAAAGGCCGCCTTGATGAAGCCATGAAAATTTATTGGTTTTTGGCCCGGGCCAACGCTTTGAGTGCACTGGGAGGAAAGCAGCAAATCGGCGGCTTTGACCTCGGCATGAACGGATGGGCGCAGGCGAAATACATCAGCTGGTCAGTGGGAGGTAATGGCGGTCCGGTGCGTCAGCCTAGCCAGGCTCTCACCTGGAGACAAATGGAGGCTCGCAAGGCGCTGCTGCGCAGGCTTGAAATCATGCCCAGAGAGCCGGAGGAAGAATTCTTTTTGGGGCGCGTTCGTTACGCTCGCCTGAAAGCACAGCCATCCTGACGGTCTAGCGACCCACTCAGCGCGCACGAAGCGCGAGCGGAGTAAGCGCTCGCGTCTGTTACGGCGGGGGCGCCTTTGGAGTGCGGTCGTATGAGACCGCTTCACGGCGGCCGCCGCGTCGCCCGCAAAAAAAGGCGAACCTGTCGCCGTACTCCAACGTGCGAAGTCCGAGAGTAATGACTAAGCACTTCGACGATTTAGGAGCGGCCGCTCCCGCCTTGTGAAGGCTTTCTCCGAGCCAGGACCTCTTTATGGGTCATGGTCAGCACCCCGGCAGGCTTGAAGTTGTATTCGTTGGCGAAATCCGGGTGAAGATAGGTGAATTTACCTCCCATGATGGTTGCCAGAGCGTAGATCTCGGAAATGTCGTCTTCCGGTATCGTCATATAGTCGGCGCTCAGGATGGCCAGATCTGCCAACTTTCCCACTTCAATGGAACCGATCTCTTTCTCACGCAGCACATAGCGCGCCCCACCTATTGTCGAGACCCGCAGCGCCGTGGCGCGGTCCAGGCGCTCTTGCGGTCCCCATACTTTCCCCGACGCATCCTTCCGAGTGATCATGTCTTCGATCGCCTCGTAGCGATAACTTCCCTCCCCCTCCAGGCCAAACGAGATGGCGGCATTCGCGAGGCTCTTCAAGGGAGAGATGTAGGTGTGGGCCACCGATTCGCCGAAGATCTGAGCCACCTGCCCTGCGTTATCCACTCGCGCGCTGCAGCTGAACTGGATGCCCAGGCGAGCCGCGCGGGGAATGTCCTGGGGACTGATCATCTGGCAATGGTCCATTCCCCAACCTTTGACTGAGCCCGGCTTGGCAGCGTCGATTCTCTCCAGCATCGTTAGGAACATGCGATGGGATGCGTCCCCCTGCACGTGCGTGTTTGCGGAGCGCAGCCCATGGTCAGCCACCAGCTTGAACCAATCATTGAAATAGTTACCCTTGATGGGGGCTCCCTTTCCTCGGGGACCGCCGCGGAATTCAATGTCCAGGTGACACCATCCGCGAGGGTAATACTCAGCCATGGGATTCTCAGCGTCCCACCCCAGGACGGCAAAAGCTCTTGGGTCGTGCACCGCCTTGTCGTTTCTCTTGAGATCGGTACAGAAACCAAAGGTAGCCCCATCGACCATCCCCGAGGAAACGGAAATCACCCATACGTTCTTAGTGCCCTCGCCGATTTTGATTTTGGCAAGGCGCGATGGGTCCGGAGTGTCGAAGGCCTCCTGAATGCCGTAGGCAAAACGCACCGGCATGCGCCCGTCGCGGTCCAGCTTTTTATAGACCTCGATGGCATAATCTGGAAGCCGGGTGGACAGCGTGGTGATTCCCTCAGAGACGTGCTCTTCCAGGCCTTTGACGTAAATGTCTGCAAGCACTTCCGGCTTGGGACCTCCTACCAGCGGGTAGGCCAATCTTCCGGCCGGCGGTTCAAGATGGCCGTCCGGCTTCCCTTCGGCGTCCACCCAATAGCGTCCGTACCTTTCAATGAAGTCGCCATATTTCTGCCAAAGGATCTCAATACCTTTACTGTTGGTCATGTAGCCGCTGTTGGCCGGGACACCCAGGCTGATGATGATGGGATTGTTGGGGGTTGCTTTGTCGAGATCCCACCGCGTCAAGCCTTCCCACAAGAGCATCAGGCTTTCAGTGCTCATATTGCTCACTGAGAAGTAAATCCACCGTCCGGGCGCAAATTGAAAGGCATCCATGATGTTCTTGATCTGCGCCACCACGTCGTCTTTGGTTTTCACCTGACGGAAATTAATGGGAAAGAGCTCGAGCTTTTCCGGTCCCAGCTCACCCCCATAGGAGGATTCAGCCCGCGAGTGGATGTGGGTGTGCGTATGCACCTGTCCAGGCGTCACGGTTTTCCCCTTAAGGTCGAACTTCTGGGTGTTGGGTCCCGCTAGCTTCAGAACGTCTTCGTTGCTGCCGACCGCGATGATTCGATCCCCACGCACCGCCACCGCCTGAGCAATGGTGAACTTTTCATCTACGGTTAAGATTTTCCCGTTGTGAAGAATGAGATCTGCGCCCTGTTGCGCAAATACGGTCACCACCAGCGCCGTTAACAGAAGCGCACCCAGCTCCAGTGTTTTTCTCATAAGGGCCTCCTGAATTGTGAGCCATCAATTGTGGATGGCACATTGTACTTTGAATCTCTCCCAAATCACACTGCCCAATTAAAAAAGAAGCCAGCCCAAATTGAAGCTGCCCGTCTCATGTCTTTTTGGGCTGACGTAGGCTGACTTTGCCTTTAAAAACCTGCCCGGCTTCGGGTATGCTGCACCGTGACTTTAATAGCTTTTCTAAGGACCCATGAGGATCCAGGAATCAGAAACAAAGCTTATAGAATTGCGGAACCCTGAATCCGGCAACCGCTGCGAAGTGTACATCGAGGTGCGGCAGATGAGGATCCGCGCCCAATGGGAGTGTTTTCCTCCATCAGAACAGGACTTGCAGTTTTATGCGAAGGCGTGCTTCCCGCAGATTTGTGATCAGGCGGCCCTCATGTTGGGACTGGAACGCTCTACGATTATCGGCATCAATCGGCAGGGAATGTTGCGACTGAGCACGGAAGAAGAACCTCACTCTTAATTTCCGGGAACCCCGCAGAAGATGCTCCGAACACTACTCAGGAGCCGTCAAACACTGTTTCGACCTCACGCAAGGGATCATCGGCACAACGTAGGCCTACAACGGCCGCAACGGCCCGGCGGCTCTCTCATCGAGTCAGAATACTGCTCAACGTGTATTTGCGAGGCGATCGGTAGCCAGGATGGCCAGTACACTTGACAGTGCCAAGAAAAGCACAAATAAGATCGATTTCTGAGCGGGTGTCAGCCCCCTTATCATTTTCGGTCTTCTTTCTTATCGGAATCGCGCTGAGGACGGCATCACTCTGGAAGAATCTCTAACCCCGCGATTGATCCCGGAACGGACGCTTTGACGCGTCCAGCTGGTTCTCAATCCTTGCTTCAGACCCTTTCGAAGCCAACGGGGCGAGGGGCTGCTCAGTGAGCGAAGGACCTGGCTCTGTAGGGCCGGCTTGCTGCCCTGTGCTGCGATGCTGGCAACGATGGCATGAGCGGGAAAGCTAATGGGCTGGGCAGCGGCGCTTGAGTGGATGGCCGGCCCAAGAAGCATTGCAATGAGGGTGAGTTTGCCGACTTGTTTCATGTTCTTTGCCCCGCAGTAGGGCAAAGACAGTGCCAAAACGATCTACACGAAAAATAATCTACTTAACCGCTGTGTTATTAATTAGTTATCTAAACATAGCGCCTGAGACTGGGAACCTTTTCTGTCGAAATTGTGAGCAGGTTCATTAAGCCCTGTGATGATTTTCGTCAAGTCACCATGAGTCACCATGGTGAGTCACCATGGTGACGGAGTATCATTTCGTGGGGACGGAGTTCCGGAGCTAGGGTGTGTTTTTTCAGAGGGGCTACGGTGATGGACTCAAGGAAAGATTACGAAGTACGAAGTGCCAACTGCGAATCTCTCCCTAATTCGTAACTCGTAGATCGTACTTCGAAATTGCAAGCGGCGCTTACTGCGCTTCGCTCCGTGTGCGCCTGTGATTGCATCGTTCTGTGCGGGCTCGGCGCATCCTTCTGATCTCAAGAATTCTTTTGA
>JACQSY010000083.1 GCA_016211085.1 Acidobacteriota bacterium
AAATCGTAACTTCCCCTTGACGCGGTTCAGTCCAACAAGTTTTATCCACAATGCCACTTAACGCTTCCTCAACTTCTCCCTTGTTCCCTGAGGCATTCTGGATAAAACTCTATACGTTAGGTTGATTGCGGGCATAACGGCAGCCCGAAGCGGACTCAACCAAGAATTTTTCATAACTTTTTCACGGTCATCCCATCTAGAAAAGATAGAGGTTCTCGCCCGGCATCCTCAATTACCCCCAAGAACCTCCTATAAGGCAACCCATCCGAGCGAGAGCCTCCAGAATCCTGTAAAATGTTCCGATGAGTTATTTCTTGAGCTTCGCCGTGGCGGCACTCCTGACTCCGCTGTTTTTCCCCCTCCAGGAACATAAGGAGATGCCGGTCCCCATCGTTCGAGCAATGGTGGATGTAGTCAACATTGTGTTTACGGTAAAGGACCGCCGTTCGGCCTACGTCCCCAATCTGAACCCGAACGAGTTCGAGGTTTATGAGAACGGCGTTTTGCAAAAGGTTGAGTTTTTTAGCTATCAGCAGGGTAAGGAGGCACAGCCCTTAACAGTAGTCCTTCTGGTGGACACAAGCGGCAGTGTCAAGGACAAGCTGGAGTATGAGAAAGCAGCAGCCCTTCAATTTCTCAAGGAGACCCTGCGTGAAAACAGGGACTTTGCGGCGGTAGTTCAGTTCGACAGTGAAGTCAATGTCGTACATGATTTTACGCCGGACCTGTCGCGCCTTTTCGCCAGTATTTACGGGATTCGGGCAGGGGGGTCAACCAAGCTTTACGATGCAATCTGCCTGACTGCAAACGAGCTTTTCAGGGGCGAAACCGGAAGAAAGGTCATGGTGGTACTCTCGGATGGGGCTGACAACCAGAGTGTGGTCGGCATGGAGGAAGCCATTAAGGCGGCCCAGGAGGAGGACGTCATCATCTACGGAATTGGCGTTAAGAGCAGCTCGTTTGGTTCTGATTTTGACAAGCTTGAAGGATTTGCCAAGGCGACCGGGGGAGCCTTTTTCAAGTCGACGCCCGATCCGTCCCGGCTTCGGGAAGTTTTTGGCCGCATTAACCAGGAGATCAAGAACCAATACAGCATCGGTTACATCTCGAGCAACAGGCGGCGGGACGGCTCCTTCAGGGGGGTCGAGATTCGTGTCAAGCGCTCCGGATTGAAAGTACGCCACCGGAAAGGTTATTATGCGCCCCAGGAAGATAAGGGCTAATGCGAAAGAAACATGAAACGGACGAAACTCTTCCTCTCCGCTTGAAGCTGCAGCTTCTCGAATCGGAATTGAGCCGGCTTGATTCGGATATGAAACGCCTGATGGAGCGCAGAAGCATTTTGGTCACTCAAATACATGATTACGAGAAGCTGGTTACAGATCTAGATCGACGCTCGGTTTTGCGGCGCGTCAAATAGCTATTCAGCCACTTCGAACGATGGGGGATTCGATCCAGCTTAGCGTCATCATTCCGGTTTATAACGAAAAGTCCACCCTCGAGGAAATTCTTCGCAGAGTCGCCGCCATTTCCATCCAAAAGGAAATCATTGTTGTAGATGACCGCTCGACCGACGGCACGCGGGAGATCCTGCAAAGCATCAGCGAGAATTCACACCCGTATGGGAGGTTGAAGGCCGTTTTTCACGAGGAAAATCAGGGCAAGGGAGCGGCGGTACGAACCGGCATCGGCTTATCCCAGGGCGAGGTGGTGATCATACAAGACGCGGATCTGGAGTACGATCCGCGGGAGTATCCCAACCTGCTGGGGCCAATTCTGGACGGACGCGCCGATGTGGTCTATGGCAGCCGGTTTTTAGGCGGGCCTCACCGTGTTCTCTACTTCTGGCATTATATAGGCAATCGCTTCCTGACCTTGTTCTCGAACATGTTGACCAACCTGAACCTCTCAGATATGGAGACCTGCTATAAGGCTTTCCGGCGTGAAGTGTTTGATCAGATTCAGATCCGTTCCAATCGATTTGAGTTTGAGCCGGAAGTTACCATGAAGGTGGCTAAGAAAGGGTTTCGGGTCTACGAGACGCCCATCTCTTACAGCGGACGCTCCTACGCTGAAGGGAAAAAAATCACCTGGATCGACGGAATAAAGTCAGTGTGGGCCATGGTTCGGTTTCGGTTGGGGGACTGAGCCAGAAGTCTAGTGGCCCTCCTTTGGATCTTTTTCACGGCACAAGGCGCGGCTTAATTAATAGATCATTAGAAGCACGACTTCGTGCCCTGAGGCGGTGGCACGAGACCGCTTCAGGGCAGGCGATCGTTCTCGCAGGTGCGCCTGAACTCGCGCATGAGTCAGAGAGCTGTGACGACAGGGAGAGGTGAAGGGTTCTCTCCCTTATCTTGAAACATCGCTTGAGACGTTCTTGGGGAAGTGCCGGATATACTCCATCAGGGCTTCGAGCTCTTTTGGAGAAATTTCCCCTTCATAAGAAGGCATTTTGGATTCTGGATCAAAACGCCGCGGCGTCAAGACGCGCGCACGGATCTCCTCCGGAGAATATTTCGCACCAATGCCATCCAGTTCCGGACCAAAACGGCCGCCTGTCTTTGCGATGCTATGGCAGTTGGCACACTTAAGCTGCTGAAAGGCTCGACGTCCGTCAAGAATAAGCTTGCGATTTCCTGAAGGGGGCAAGGGAAGTTGGTTCTCTATGGCGGAGCCGGGTCCTTGGGGAGGGTGGGCCAGCTTGCTGTAAAGGGCAGCCCCATAAAGAACACCAAAAAAAACAAACGTGCTCACGACGATGCGCTTTCTGTTCTTCCAGTATCGGCTTGTTGAGCGATCCAGAAAAGGGAGCAGCAAGAGCAGGAGGAAAAGGCCAAACGGGATCAGGAAGACCGAGACCGTTTCCCACCCCTGAAAAAGGCGCAGCAGCTCATAATGGGCCAGGAAATACCATTCAGGCCGCGGATCGAAGCCGGCGTCGGCAGGGTTTGCTTTGTTTCCGAGTCCCTGGGGGTAAAGGACTGCCAGCAGCAGGAGCAACAAAAACAGGACGAGGGAGACGACACTGTCACGGACAGCTTGAGATGGAAAGAAAGGAAAGGGCGCACGATGGTTTTTCTCCGGCAAGGGGTGAGGGGCGATTTGGTGTTTCCGCAACTGCCAGAGATGCACGGCAACGATGGAGAGCAGCAATGCCGGTAAGAATGCTACATGTACCGCATAAAAGCGGGTGAGGGTATAAGCCCCGAGCTCATCGCCTCCACGGGAAAAACGCATTATGAATCGGCCAACTAAAGGAATCTCCTCCATCATTTCCGTTCCCACCTGCGTGGCCCAGTATGCAGGGTTGTCCCAGCGCAGGAGGTATCCACTAAACGCAAAGGCAAAGATAAGAGAGAGGAGCAGAATGCCGCTGATCCAGGTCAGTTCGCGGGGAGGCTTGTAGGCGCCGTGCGTCAGCACCCGCAGCAAATGCAGAGTAAAAAGAACCACCAGCAGGCTGGTAGTCCAGGAATGAAGACTCCTCAGGAGCGCGGCATAGCGATTTTGATCCATCAAAAACCGAATGCTTTCCCACGCAGACTCGGGACCGGGGGAGTAGAAGAGCATAAGGAATATCCCTGTAGCCAACTGGAACATGAGGAGAAACAGCAAGGCCGAGCCGAGCGAGTGCACCCAGCCGACGTTGCCGGGCACCGGGTCGCGTAGAAACCGGAACGGCTGATTGCCGAGCCGGGTTTTAAAGAAGTGCCGGATGCGATTCAAGTGCGCAATGCGAGGACGGTTCCGTTTTCAACTTTGACAGGCCAGCGCGCGAGGTCACGGGGCGGAGGCCCATCGACAACTGCTCCTTCTTCAGAGTAGATCCCGCCGTGGCACGGGCACTCAAAAAGCTGAAACTTCTTATTCCAGCGAACTGCGCAGCCGAGATGGGTGCAGGAAGAGGAAAGGATTACCGGTTGTCGTTTAGCGTCAAGGTAAGCGTAGACCAGTGTTTTGCGGTTTTCCCGAGTCCATCCTTGCTCCAGGACGTGGTCGACCACAAATGCTTTCGGCTCTTCTCCCAGTTCTGCGAAAGATGCCACCCTGATCCACTGGCCTCCGTCCTGCTTGAAGAGAGGCGCAAGGGTGGCTGCTCCTGCAATAAAAGCGAAGACGGATGTCGCCACGCTCCAGAGTCCTCCCAGGAAAACATTAAGGAAGAAACGTCTGGGAAGCTCTTTGCTTTTTTTCAATTCCTCGGCGTCCATCGTTCAGACTACGTAAAGAGATTAGCTTACCTCTCACGTTAACTACCACTGTTGTCTTTCTCTTGTCGCGGATGATAGACTTCTCGCCCGCAAGAAGATGCCTCGTCAACGACCCTTTTTGGCCAACAATGTTCTGGATCTGATCGGGTACACGCCTTTGGTCCGCATCAATCGCATGACCGCGCAGAGTTCTGCTGAGGTGCTGTTGAAGCTGGAATATCTGAATCCTATGTTCAGTGTCAAGGATCGGATTGCGTTTGCCATGCTCCGCCGGGCCGAGGACGAAGGTAAGATCCAGCCCGGAAAGACAGTCATTATTGAGCCAACCAGCGGCAATACCGGGATCGGTCTGGCCATGGCTGCCGCAGTCATGGGATATCGTCTGATTCTTACCATGCCGGACACCATGTCACTGGAACGTAGGCGCATTCTGGCGGCCATGGGTGCCGAGTTGGTCCTGACACCCGAAATTCAAGGGATGACGGCTGCGATCCAGAAAGCCGAAGAGCTTCTCAAACAGCATCCCGATTCCTTCATGCCGCAGCAGTTCAACAATCCGGCCAATCCTGAGATTCATCGCAAAACTACGGCCGTCGAGATATTGGAGGCGACCGAAGGCAGGTTGGACTGTTTTGTAGCCGGGGTAGGGACAGGAGGAACCATCACCGGTGTCGGCGAAGTTTTGAAGAAGGAACTGCCGAAAGTCTTAATTGTGGGTATCGAGCCGGCCGACTCGCCGGTGCTTTCGGGTGGCAATCCGGGGCCACATCAGATCCAAGGAATCGGCGCCGGATTTGTACCTCGGGTTTTGAACCGCAAGATCATCGACGAAGTCATTTGCGTCGAGTACTCGGATGCGCGGGAAACCGCCCGCAGCCTGGCGCGCAAGGAAGGCATCTTTGCGGGCATTTCTTCAGGTGCCATCTGTTGGGCGGCGCTCCAGGTCGCTCGAAAGCTGGGGCCGGGACAGCGTCTGGTGGCGGTGATGCCGGACTCCGGTGAACGATACCTCTCCCATGATGTCTACGCCGATATCTAGACTCGTCCCAAAGTAACGCGTTTTTGAGAATGCCTCAAAAGCCTGTAGCCATCATAATAAGCCCGCTGCGTTGTCACTCTGCTGACAATTTTGATCATTCCAGTTGAGGTGGATCGTTAAATCGAGGGCGGCCTTTCCAGCATCCCGTCGAAGGGGCCAAGCCTTTTTGTGATCCTTTTCAACAGCTTGGGAGCGATCGTCGACCGGTCATCTGGGTTGGCATGTTTTTTGCCCTAAGCTGTAACAGGGGAGCACAGTGACGAAACAAACGATTTCTCAAGGGTTTAAATATCGAAAGCATCTTCAGATGATGACGGTGTTCCTGGCGGCGTCGGCCGCTGTTTCCGCTCAAGTTCGCCGGCCACCGCAAGCCAGGGCGGTGGGGAGGATGTTGAGAATCAGGTCCAGTTGGCCTGACCGGCTTGGCGATGTAGCAACCAAGAGAAGTCCAAACGATTGGTGCTTTTCTGCCGTGATTTTTCTTTCCCTGCACTAACCTCCCAGAAATCATTGCGGTTGAGCACAGGTGAGCCGGAAGCGTCCGGCTCATCTCTATTTCCGCCCGGCTGTGCAAAAGCCCCGCTCTGAATTTTCAATGAAGCTGACCAGGTGGGTGACGTGTGGCGAGTCGATCTTCTTTAATTCTTGCAGCTTTTCTTTTAGTTTCATGCCCGGCTGGGAAAGAACATGGAACGACTTTCTTAGAGCGCTGAGTTCTTCTTCTTTGAAGCCTGCCCGCCGAAGCCCCACCGTGTTGACAGAGCGGCTTCGAGCGGGACTGCCATCGGTAACAAAAAAAGGGAGAACGTCCTTGACGATTTTGGAGTGGCCTCCAACCATGGCGTGGCATCCAATGCGGCTGAACTGGTGCACGCCGACGCCTCCAGAAAGAAAGGCGTGATGCTGAATTTCGACGTGACCGGCCAATGCCACGTTATTGGCGAGAATGATAAAGTCTTCAAGCACGCAGTTGTGCGCCACGTGTGAGTACGCCATCAGGTAGTTACTATTTCCAATTACGGTTTTGCCTCCTGCCTCAGTGGCGCGATGAACGGTACAACCTTCGCGAAAAACATTCTGGTCACCAATGACGAGGTAAGAAACGGCATCGGAAAATTTAAAATCCTGTGGAACCCCTCCCAAAACAGCGTTCTCAAAAATCTGGTTGGCATTCCCCATTCCGGTATGAGCCTTGATCACAACATGAGCGGCTATGGAACAGGCTTCACCGATGCTCACATTTGCTTCGATTACGCTATAAGCGCCGACTCGACTTCCCGATCCTATGAGCGCTGAAGGGTGAACCACTGCAGTAGGGTGAACTACGATAGAATCTCTCGTCATGTTTCTCCAGCAAAGGCAACCGCCGGACTGGAAAAGATCTGCAGAGCTAAGGTCGTCATTGATCTTGGTCTTTACCGATGGATAGAATTCCGTCCGGAGTCGCAAATTTAGAGCCAACCCGATAAATTTTCAACGATTATGCGAATCGCGCTCATTGGAGCAGGGAGTATTGGCGAATTTTTGCTGAGGGCAGTCGCCCGGGGTGAGGCGGGGAATGTGCAAGTGATGGGCATTGCCGACGTACCCTCAGCGGGCGCGCGATTACAGGAACTGGCAAGTCGCACCGGTTGTGCCTTTACGACTGAGCCGCTCGAACTGTTGAAGTTTCATCCCGAGCTGGTGGTTGAATCAGCCTCTCAGGGGTGCGTACGTCAATACGCCGTAAAGCTGCTCGAAGGAGATGTGGATCTGCTCTTGATGAGCATCGGTGCCCTGGGCGACGCGCAGCTGCTGGATTCTATTCTGCGTACGGCTGCGACACGGGGACGCAGGGTCCATGTGCCTTCTGGAGCCATTGGCGGCCTTGACGCGCTTCAAGCGGCGGCACTGGATGAAATTGAGGAGGTCACCATTATCAGCAGCAAGCCGCCGCAGGCGTTGGCGGGAGCTCCTTTTTTTAGAGATCATCCAGTGGATCTGGAAGCGATTCACCAGAAGACGGTTCTGTTTAAGGGCTCAGCTCGTGAAGGGGTGCGATGGTTTCCCGCGAACGTGAATGTAGCTGCCGCTGTCAGCCTGTCAGGAGTCGGTTTTGACCGGACGCGCATGGCAGTGGTTGCGGACCCGGCGCTGGATCGAAATGTTCATGAGGTGTTCGCGCGCGGTAAGTTTGGGGAGTTACGACTCCAACTTAAGAATGTACCCAGCAGCGAAAATCCGAAAACCAGCCATCTGGCTTGCCTGAGCTCCGTTTGCCTGCTGCGGAAGCTCTCGAGCCCCCTTCAGATTGGTTGAGGGTGCTTTACGATCTCTGAGACTTCCAGCCCGAAGCCCTGCTACAAGGGTAGGCCTATTTACACCCCCGGGGACTAGATTTCATAGAACCACTTCTTGCTCTTGTATTTGATTTCGGGAAGGATTCGCTCCAGGATCTGCAGAACGGAGTCTTCCACGGACTTACTCGGTTCCACCAGCACATCGGCAAACTCTGAATGCGAGTCGGGCTGTTCAGGCTTCAGGTGAATGTGAACAAAAACTCCAGACAGACTTTCGATTTTCTTGCGGCATTTTTCTCTCAATTCGTGGGTGCCGTCCTCGAGGATGGCCAGCACCACCAAGCCTGCAGCTGCAAAACCCGAGGCCAGTAACAGGCCGAAGAGAAGGCGGTCCCCAGCGGGTTGCGAGGGCAGGGATCCATGAAGTGAGCTGTCAATCGTGCTCTCATCCAGAATGATGGTTTGCACATTACGGCTGAACAGAGAACGATCCAGCGCTTCGACCACCTGCTTTTTCAGTTCTTTGCTTCCACCGGAGATCCAAAGAAGGGCGCCCTGATGGCCGTGTGCGCGAGCGCGCTCATCGGGGCTGACACGCCCCACGAAGAGCTTTCCCGGCAGCGCCTGTCGAGGCTGAAGCGCGTTGCCAAGAATGATACCGCCACCGGCAAGATCGTATTGGTCGACAATGACGAAGCGGCCCAGCGCTGGGATCTGCTCATAGGCGTCGAAGGCCACGGGCGATCGTGTCTCCAGCGTCACCTCTGCAATCTCATTACGGGCCACCTGACGGCGTTCAGTTCCGAGCAGTTCCAGCGTGGATGAGTCAACAACCCGTTCGATGGAAGCCAGCTCGCATTCGGATTCCTGAGTTGCCAGTTTCACCTTGACTCTACGGCCAATCTCCAGCGGTCGCCGGCCCATCCAAAAGAGTCGTGCCTGAAGATGGCGGCTGCACTGGGGCGGGTGTTGTTCGTGGCTCGCGATGTGGCCGCGCTCGATAAAGATTTGTTCGGAGAGTGTGATTCCGACTGACTCACCTGCCCGTGCGGTTTGGCGGGAGGGGCCGTTCCACACCTCGATCGATTTGATGACACTTTCCTTGCCGTCGGGAGAAAAGACGAGCCGATCGCCCACCCGCAAAGTGCCCGATTCGATTCTGCCGGCTACGATACGGCGGTGATCAAAACGGTAGATGTCCTGCACGGGAAAGCGCAACGGCAGGTCGTGCTTTGCGGCAGGCAGTTCGAAGGAGTCAAGAGCTTCAATGGCGTTGAGTCCGCGATACCACGGCATGACCGCCTCTGCGTGATCCGCCACATTGTCCCCGTTTCGAGCGGATATGGGTATGAAAGAGCGTGGTTCGACTCCGAGTTCGTTGAGAAAGACCTGGTAATCTCTGACGATGGAGTCAAAGGTTTCTTGCGAATAGCCCACCAGGTCCATTTTGTTGACCAGCACTGAGACCTGGCGAACTCCGAGAAGCGAAAGAAGGTAACCGTGGCGCCGGCTTTGTTCCTGGACACCCTCGTCGGCTGCAATCAGCAGGAACGCAGCATGAGCGCCGGCCGCGCCGGTCACCATGTTTTTCAAAAATTCCTTGTGGCCGGGAGCGTCGATAATGACATAGGGCCGCAGGCGAGTCTTGAACCAGATCTGCGAGGTCTCGATGGTAATATTCTGGTCCCGTTCAGCCTGAAGCGCGTCCATGAGGAAAGCCCATTCAAAAGCGCATCCTCTCTTCTGGCAGACGGCCTGTATCTGTTCGAACTTTCCTTCCGGCAAAGAACCGGTGTCGTAAAAGAGCCTTCCTACCAGGGTGGACTTTCCGTGATCCACATGTCCCACAATCACAATGCGTAGGGGGCGACTGGAAAGTGTCTCTCCCGCTAGGTTCTTCAGGGGTTCATCCTCACGATGCACTGCTCTCTTGGCCATCACATATACCCCTGTGCCCGCAGTCGTTCAAAGGCATCTTCAGCTTCCTGGTCCTGAGCGCGTGTGCTGCGCTCGGCAATGCGGGTCTGCTTAAGTTCGGCCACAATCTCCGCAACCGTGGTCGCGTTGGACGGAACGCGGCTGGTGCATGGAGCACATCCCAGGCTTCGATAACGGCCTCCGTTCTGTGCGAAGTAGAGAGAGACCACAGGGATATTTTCACGTTCAATGTACTCCCACACGTTGACCTCGGTCCAATGCAGTAGCGGGTGTACTCTCAGGTGAGTGCCTGGTTCAAAATCGGTTTTAAACTGGTCCCAAAGTTCCGGGGGTTGGTCGCGGAAGTCCCATTCAAAGCTTTGTTTGCGTGGCGAAAAATAACGCTCTTTGGCTCGAGTTCCTTCCTCATCACGCCGTATTCCCAGGAGGATGGCTTCGTACCCTTTTTGAGCAATTAATTCCTGCAGGGCCTCGGTTTTCAAAAGCGAGCAGCACTCCACACGTGTAGCCTTGCCATTCGGGAATGTGTTTCCCGCAAGCAGGGCCTTTTTGTTCTGCCCGACTACCAGTTCAAAGCCCCATTCCCGGGCCAGCCGATCTCGGAATTCGATCATCTCGGGGATCTTGTAATTGGTATCGACGTGCACGACCGGAAAAGGGACATGTCCAAAAAAGGCTTTTCGGATCAGCCATAGAAGGACGTTGGAATCCTTGCCGATGCTCCAGAGCATCGCCAGGTTTTCAAACTTGTTAAAAGCTTCCCGGATTATAAAAATACTCTGGTTTTCGAGTTCATCCAGGTGTTCGTAAAGCTTACCCATAGCCATACCTGTTCGTAATCGCAAATGAGAATCCTATCAAAAAATCCCGATTCTCGGCTAAAAGCTTCGCAGAAAACGAGCAGAATTCGGAGGGTCCGATGGTATCAGTGAGAGTGGAAAAAAACAGCTCCTTGGCAAAAACCGGAGAAGAGGACAGTGTCGGAAGTGTTAGAATACATGTAAGTTAAGTATTCTGATGACATTCAAAACCATTATCGAGCCATTCAAAATCAAGTCTGTGGAACCGGTGAGCGGAACGACTTGCAAGCAGAGGGAGGCCTTGCTTCAAAAGGCCCACTTTAACCTTTTTCAGCTTCCCGCCGAGGCCGTCCTCATTGACCTGCTGACTGACTCCGGAACGTCCGCAATGAGTGCACGCCAATGGGCCGCCATGATGGAGGGGGATGAGAGCTACGCAGGCAGCCGCAGCTTCACTTTGTTCCGCGATTGTGTTCAGCGGATCTTTGGTTTTAAGCACGTCATACCCACCCACCAGGGGAGGGCGGCCGAACGGATCCTTTTTAGCGTCATGTGTAAGAAAGGGGACGTGGTCCCGAACAATACTCACTTTGATACCACCCGGGCCAACATCGAATATACAGGCGCTGAAGCGGTCGATTTACTGATTCCCGAAGGGAGGAATCCCTCCCTGATTCATCCTTTTAAAGGAAACATGGATGTAAAGGCCCTGGAGGCGCTGATTGATCGAATTGGCGCAAGAAGGATTCCCCTGGTGCTGCTGACGGTCACCAACAACACAGGAGGCGGGCAACCCGTCTCCATGGAAAACGTGAAGGCTGTTCATTCTGTTTGTTGCAAGCATGGTATCCCTTTGTATTTCGACGCCTGCCGCTATGCGGAAAATGCCTACTTCATTAAACTCCGGGAGCCTTTGTATTCGGAAAAGAAGCCGCGGGAGATTGCTCAGGAGATGTTTTCCCTCGCTGACGGTTGTACCATGTCGGCTAAAAAAGACGGGCTGGCAAATATTGGAGGCTTCCTCTGCACCAACGACGACGCCCTCAGACAACAAGAGGAGAATCTGCTGATTTTGACCGAAGGCTATCCCACCTACGGCGGGCTGGCAGGCCGTGATCTTGCGGCAATCGCCGTAGGACTTGAGGAAGCGTTGGACGAGGACTATCTTCATTACCGCATTGTCTCGACCAGCTATCTGGGAACTCATCTGGCGCAGGAAGGAATTCCCATTGTTCAGCCTCCTGGAGGGCATGCGGTTTATATCGATGCGCGGGCCTTTCTTCCCCATATCTCTCCTGCTTTACTGCCGGGGGTCTCCTTATCGTGCGAATTGTACCTGGCGGGTGGTATTCGAACCGTTGAAATAGGCACACTGATGTTTGCAGAAAACGCCCACATGGATCTGGTCCGGTTGGCATTGCCGCGGCGGGTTTATACCCAGAGCCATCTGGATTATGTAGTGGAGGTGGTCATCCACGTCTGGAACAATAGAGAGAAGATCAGAGGTATGGAGATCGTCTATCAGGCTCCGTTTTTGCGTCACTTCACGGCGCGCATGAAGCCGGTATAAGAAATGCCGTCTCATTGCCCCTGAGGAGGTAATCCTGTGAGCCAACCGCAAATGCAGGGCCAAAGCAAAATACCCGTTTCTTTTCTGGACCTTTTTGAGAAAGGATCGTATGGCCATTTGGCAACGCTGATGCCGGATGGGAAACCGCAGGTCACGCCGGTATGGGTGGATTTCGACGGGTTGTATCTGCTAATCAATACCGCCAAAGACCGAATCAAGGATCTCAACATGCGGGCCCGCCCTTACATCGCCATCTCCATCCTGGATCCTGAAAAGCCCCAGCGCTATCTCGGGATCCAAGGAAAAGTCGTGGAAATTGTCGAAGACGTTGCAGCCGAGCAGCATATGAAGAAACTTGGAAAACGATACATCGACGAAGCGGCCTATCCCGAGTTTTTGCGGCGCCTCAGCAAATCGGCTGAAAAGCGGGTCTTGTACCGCATCCTGCCCCAGCGTGTGCACACCTTCGACTTAACGATCCCCAGGGCCACTTGAGATAGGGCGGATGCCTCGAGAGAGGCTTGGCAGGTCCAATGAGCATCGCTCAATCCAGCACGAGCGCAGGATAGCCTACTCCGGACCGAGCTGATCCTTCTCAAGGGATTGAACAGGGCGCAGCAAGGCAATCTGTCGATGGCCGATTTTTGTCTCGGCCAAAACTGCCAGGGGAGTGCCGCTCAAAGCTTGAAGTTTTCTCACACTCCTCCCTGTCGTGAACAATACAAAGTCTGGAGAACAAGCCATAAAGTGTCCTACCTGTGCGGGGTCTTGGAGGTGGGCGACCGGCCGATTGGAGTAGTACAGGATCCCGCCGGTCTGATGGCGGCCAATGTCGTAAATGGCAAGTGGAAGGCCGTTGCCGGCTGTTGCGGCAGCCAGACCTGCGATACGGCGGTACGATTTGTGCTCGTTGAGCAAGGGGAAAAAAGAATCTGTGGCCATTAGCGAAACGATCACTGAAAGAGCTGTCCATACGGTCAGCATGCCCCACGGTTTTCCGCGGTAAAGGAACCAAAAGGCGGGGGCGCCCAAAGCCAGAAACAAGAACGACGCTAGCAGGGAATATCCCAAGAGCACGGGCATCCATTTCCAAGCGAGAAACGGAGTGGACAGGCTGAGCAGCAACATGGCGCAGCCGCCTAAAAGTGCGGGATAACGCAGGGATCTTGCTGCCTGAGGGAAAGCGCCGGGGTGACCATACAGGAAATGAGCAACTATGATTGCGAGGGCCGGGTAGACGGGGAGCAGGTACTTTGCCTGTTTACCCGACATCACACTGAAAAAAATTATCGACAGCACACACCACAACAGCAGGCCTCGCAGATGCCTGGAAGCACCTCGTTCACCGTCGGGAGTGCAGGTGGCGGAGCCTGGGCCAGACGAATGTTTCAATTGACGAAAGCTGTGGACTAACGCCGCCGGCAAGACCAGGGACCATGGAGCAAAACCCCACGGCAAGTGAAGAAAGTAGTAGTAAGGAGGCTGCCGATGACTCCAGCTTTGGAAAAGCATACCCACGTTGTGCTTGAAGAGTACCTCGCGCATGAAGCCAGGACCTGCCTCCTGAGCAGCCAGGACAAACCAGGGCAGTGACACGGCGGCTGTGGCCGCAGAAAACGTCACCACTGGCAAAAACAAGTGCGTGAGTCTCTTGCCGGCACAGGTCCAGAAGCTGATAAGAAAGATTGACGGCAGAAGAAATCCCAATGGGCCTTTGGTGAGAACGGCAAGACCCGCGACGAGCCCGGCGCCTGCGTACCATTTCCACCAGCCTTGTTGTGAGTCGAGGCCGCAATAAAGAAAAGCAGCAGCTAGAGTGGTCAGTCCAACCAGGATCATGTCCGATTGAAGCCAACTCGCTTGATGAAAAAATAGAGCACTTGTGGCCAGGATGAGCGTGGATGCATACGCCACGCTCCACGTGAACATCCGGGCGGCCAGGACAAAGGTGCTTAGCAGAGCCATTGCAGCGAACAGGACGACAGAGGCACGCGCCGCGGCTTCATTAAACTCTCCAAGAAAACGCGCCGAGAGGGCAATCATCCAGTAAGAGAAGGGCGGCAGGTAGGTGAAAGGTTGGCCTGCGAACTGGGGAATCAAAATTTTGCCCGTGCGAAACATGTGCCGGCTGACCTCCGCAAAGAGAGGTTCATCAGGAGCCCAGAAATCGTGCGAGGTCGTGACCGGGAAATACAACAGGGTAGCCAGGAGGCTGACCAGCAGGAGAGGGCAAGCAAACCCTGCCACCGCGTAGAGCCGTCCTAGCTTTTTCCTGTAAGGCATTGACGACCTGAGTTCTTTGTCGGAGGCGCGACTGCCAAGGAGCGCTTCAGCAGTAGCAACATCAAGCGCTTACTTCGCTGGCGCTTCGTGCGCGCCTCTGATTCAGCGGCGATTTAAAGTAACGCTGCCCCGGGCAGATCTTTCGTAGGCGCGACTAAACGGAGCACTCCACTAATTGTCAGTGCGAGCGCCTCTGATTGCAGCCTAAATCCACTCTAAAGCGGCGCCACCGGCATAGTGGCGAAGCGTCCGGGCCGCACCTGAAGCACGGTAGCCGTCACCCGTCCGGAACTGGTCACTTTGAGCAGTCCCACGAAATTCGAGAAGTCGACCGGAGGGTCCCACGGAAATTCATTCACAAACTTCGCAATATGCCCAAAAGGGGCTAGAGCGCCGGCGCCCTGCAGCTTGGCGTTTGAAACGACTTTCCCTTCGAGATCCAGCAGTTGAAGCTCCAGGGGAACTGTGACCGTTTCCAGGTTCTGCACTGCAACGCCGGTGTTCACCTGTTCACTGCTATTGGTTTCCATTGGAGCAAGAAATCCATTTGAAATGGGGCCGCTCCCGCCCACACCAGCCACACCCACGCTCCCGCCAAACAGCAGGACGCCCGCCAGTTTCTTGTTTGAATATGCGATCGCACTTCCGGATATGAGTGGCCCTTGGCCATCGGTCTTTAGAATCCTCAGACCGCCAGGCGGGATAGTGAAGATGGTGAAGTTCTGCACTTCCTGCCCGTTTAAATCCACTTTGAGACCGGTTCCGGAATCGCTCAGTAAGACCAATGCCACGTTCGCCGTCTGATTCGGATCCGGGTTCAAGAGCATGATTTGGCTGAATATCTGGGCCGCACCGACTGCCCCGTCTCCAAAGTGAGCAAAACTAATCTGATTTCTTATATTGACAAAGCCTTGAGGTGTGGTTTCCAGAGGAAGAGTGGTTACTGGAAAGGTCGCAAATTCTCCAGGTCGCGTCTGGAGAACGGTAGCCGTAACCTTGCCATTGGGCCGCACTCTCAGAACACCCATAAAGTCGGCAAAGTTTACTGGTGGTATCCAATTAAACTCGGACAAGAATTTAACCACACGCCCGAGAGGCTTAAGGGCCGTCTCACCCTCCAGTTTTGTCCCTGCAACTTTGACCCCATCTGTGCCTGCCAGCTCAAGCTCTGCGGTGGTTTCACGATTCTCCAGGTTGAGAATCGCAATTCCCGTATTAATTTGCTGCGAAGTGTTTGTCTCCATAGGAGCAATAAAGCCATAAGGAAAGGCCTGACTGGCACCCACACCCGCCAATCCCACGCTCCCACCGAACAAAATGACACCTGAGGCCTGTCGGTTCGAGGTCACCGAGATGCCACCGCTCGTCAGTGGACCTTGGCCATCTGTTTTCAAAATGCCGAGTCCGTTTCCGGGGATGAGCAATTCCTTGAGTCCCGCCACCAGCTCGCCGTTAAGATCCACTGTGAGGGGGGCGCCTGAATCATCGCTCAAATTCAATTTCACTTCTGACTGCGCTCCGCTCACCAGATTCATCAGCAGAACCTGGCTGAAGATGTCGGCCCACGGCACAGCCCCGTCTCCGAAATGGGCAAAATAAAATTTCTGCTCGGTGGTGATCGCAGGTCCCGCAACCGGAGGAGCCACAGGAAGAGACGTATCCGCAAGGTTATTTGCATCCAGATCGAAAACCGGTGAATCCGGGATGGCATCGCCGTTACTGTCCCCAAGAGGGATAAAAACCTGCGGGGTGCCAGTGAGCACGCCGATAAAGACTGAAAGAGGCCAGGGACCGCTGATAAAGTCCGCTTTGCGGTCGCCGTTGATATCAACATAGAGGATATCGGCCTTAATGGAGGGCTTACCGGTTATTTGCCCCCGTATGGTTTCGCGAATGCCGTCCCCGTCCTCGTCAAGCAATGTGACGGTAGCGTCGGTCACTGTGGTAGCGGTTTTGACTGCTTCATGGCGTACCGTCGCTCCGATAGGACGCAGCTCAGCGTCAAACTGATCGACCGTTACTGTGGTGGTGCGAGTAGTTGTTTTTCCTTTCCGGCCCGTGCGTTGCCGGCGATGGCTCATGGTACGATAGCGGCCGGTCTGCGGATGCGGATTGGAAAACTCCACGGTGGAGACCCCCAGGCTGCTCGAGACAAAGGTGAGGAGAACATTCTGGCCGCTGGTACTTCTCAGGATGTTTGCTGCCTGATCTTGCTCGTCCGGGATGCCATTGAAATTGGTGTCCACGCGAATGAAGCGAGTCCAAGGAAGGGAAGGAACCGGAGGCAGCATCTCGCCGGGCGAGGGTGTGGTCGAAAGCTTTGCGACCATGAGTTCGACTCCCGGGCTTCTTGGATCAGCGCTTCCTCCCTTGCTCGCACTCTGGAAGGGTTTTACGGTGGGGAAATCGGTAGAATGCGTGGATCCCGCCAGGTACACGTTGCCGCTGGCATCAGCGGCAATCCCGCCCAGTTGGTCATTTCCCTTCCCGCCCAGATAAGTTGAGAAAACCGCGGCACCGGCAGCGTTGAACCGTGTAATAAATACGTCGCCTGAGTTAGTGGTGTCAGGTGTCGTGATAGCAGGTCCGGCATAAGCAGCTTGGAGGGGGCTGACTAAAGGAAACCTGGCAGAGTTGGTGGTACCGGCGACGTAGGCGTTTCCCACCGCATCGGCCGCGATTCCAAAACCAATATCCGTGCCGCCCCCGAAGACAGTCCCATTGCCGGGACCTCCCAAGTAAGTGGAGTAAATGACGGCAAGTTGGGTCCCGTGGATTTTGGTTACAAACGCATCTCCGATATAACCAAACGGAACGGAGGGAAGGAAGGGTTTGACGGTGGGGAAGTTGAGGTTGGACCAGGTCCAGCCGGTGACGTAAATGTTCCCTGCCGGATCCAGCGCAATAGCTTTGCTAATGTCCGCGTTGTTGCCTCCGTAATAACTGGAAAACAAGAGGGCCGATCCGGCGGCGTTAAGTTTTGCAATGATCAGATCACCGCTAAACTGCGTTCCCTGGAAGTTCTGCAGCGGTTTCACTTGGGGAATATTTGGAGAAAGCGTGGTGCCGGCGATAAGAGCGTTTCCGGATGAATCGACGGCAATGGCCACTCCGCCTCCTCCACCACTGAACGACTCCCCCTTGCCTAGTTCATCGCGGTTTCCGCCAAAGTAGGTGGAGTAGACCAACGAACCCGCTGGGGTGAACTTGGCGACGAAGTAATCCTTCTGTCCTCCCGACGCAGATTGAAATGGGTTTCGGGTGGGAAAGTCAGAAGAGTCGGTCTGACCGGTGATGTACGCGTTGCCGGCAGGATCCAAGGCAATAGCCTCGCCGCGGTCTCCGGCTGTGAATAGAAATTGAGCAGAGCCGGATCCACCCAGGTAGCTCGAAAAGATCAAACCGGAACCCGTTGAGTTCAGGCGCGCAATGAAAGCGTCTCCGCGGCCTCCTTTGTTGGCGTTTTGAAACGCGTTAGAAATGGGGAAATTCGTTGAAAGCGTATAGCCGGTTATGAAGGCGTTCCCGGAGGAGTCCACGGCAATGCCCAGGGCTTCGTCCCGGCCGTTTCCCCCCAAGTAGGTGGAATAGACCAGAGCGGTCCCCTGGGCGTTGATTTTGGTGACCAGGGCGTCGGGTGACGCGGATATGGCCTGCAGGGAGCCGGCTACAGGAAAATCTGAGGAACTGGTGTAGCCGGTCACGTACATGTTTCCGGAGGAATCGATGGCAATCCCGGTGCCCACGTCAACGTTGGTGCCGCCGAGATAGCTTGAGTAAGTGAGGGCCGGATCGATGCGCAGCGGCTTCTCCCGGTCGTACGAAGCTACCTTAAAACCCACGGTATAGCTGTCTAGAAGCACAAACCCACCGGCAACCTCGCGTTCCCCTGCAGCCAGTTCCTGAAAAATCGAGGGCGCTCCCACCGTCAATTCACCTTGACCCATGTTGATCTGCAGGTTCCCCTGTCCATCAAGTGAAAGCTGGTTGGTTCCAGTGAACTTCATCCGAATGCGGCTGGGATCAGCTCCTGGGGCGAGCAGGAAATCGTATTCCAGCTCCTGGTCATCAGTGTGGTAGTAAACAAGATCGACACCCGGGTAGAGTGAGCGGTAACGGATGCGTTGAAAATGGCGAACGTCGGTAGTCCATAAGGCGGGATCTCGACCACGGAAGTAATTACTGCGTTGCGCAAGTTCCTCAACCCCTTCGATCTGCGGGTCAGGCTGTGCCCCGTCAAAACGCATGCGCACCACGGCCGTATCTAAGTTCGCTCCGCTCCGCGCTTCCGAGGTGATCTCTGACGTTGCACGCCGCTGAGACGGCCACAGGGCCAGAACTGCTTCTTCAGGTGTAAGGAAGAGTGTGTAATCACGGGTGCGTGAAAAGAAACGCACATTTGCAGCTGTCTGACCACGGTTCTCTTCAAAACTCACCGGCAGTCCTCGAAGCACCTGTGTGACGCGTTGCCTCGGGTGAAGGGCAGCCGGCGCCTCCATGCTGGAGGTGGAAGCAGGAGCGGCAGGAGCCACGGGGAACTGAGTTTTCAGCAGGAGCAGTAAACCGGCGATGAGCAAAATCGTTGCCGCCGGCATCCATTCTTGAAGCTTTAAGTATTTCTTTAAGAGGTTCAACCGCATAATCGACGCTCCTGTTTCGTCACATTCCCGGTCAATCCACTTCCCATGCTTGCCGCACGTTGTGAAGCTAAGTTGAGACGGCGATTCAATTCATGGCCATAGTGCTCGAGCGACGCTTCAGAGTGATCCAAAATGAGGGGGTCCTCAAGCACGATGGTCACCGTTGAAAACGGAAGCGGCACATAAATACCGGACCAGCTTTTTTGTAAAGCAAAAGCGCGTGATACAAAAACACCCACCGGAATGACGGGTCTTTTGGCGTAGCGGGCACACAAAAGGATCCCGGGCTTGGCTTCTCCTGCAGGCCCCACGGGACCATCAACGCTCAGTACGCCGGGAAGCGCCGAATTCTGAAGGATGTGTATGAGACGGCGCAGGCCCACAGCCCCTCCTCGCAGGCTGGATCCCCTCACTACGACCAACCCCGCCTGGCGTGCTGCTTCGGAAGCCCAGTCTCCATCCCTGCCCTCCGCTACAAGGGTTGCGAACGGCGACCAGTTAGAAAGACCGGCCAAAGCAAGAAGGTCTCCTTCAAACACGGCGAAAATCTTTTTTCTAAAATCAAACTCTTCAGGTGCAGCTTTACTGCCATCCGGAGAGTGGATGGTGATCCGCAGGGTCTTGAAAGAAAGCAAGTAAAGGGCGTAAAGAACCTTGAGCAAAACCGCCTCGAAGTGGGAAATCCTCCGCTGGGGATGTGAGGAGTGCCTGCGGTTCCTCAGCCATCCCATGGTCTGTTCTGCAATGTTGAAGAAACTTTCCCAAGGCAACTTCGACGCGGTCAATCTCTCCTCCTCGTTGGTAAGTAGATGAGGCGCAATGCGACGTTTCAACTTGGCAACAGCGCGAGTGTCATAAAGACGGCGTAGGTTCGCGAGACACCTGTTGATCGGACCCAGCCAAGTGGGGAGCGTCACCGAGCTCCCAAAGTCGAGGAGGCAGGGGCGTCCTTCGTCGGTGACCATCACGTTGCGTGCAACATCGAAGTGAAGTATTCCGCTCTCGCGGATGCTTTCCAGAATGCGGCTGAGCGCGGTGAAAAAATGTTCCTCGAGAGTGGGGGCTCCAGCCTGCGACACATTGGTTCCCTTTACAAGCTCGAGTAGCAGGCCGTGGGCACTGGCACGTCCTATGAATCTTGGAACACCGGAGACCCCTTCCAGCCCTCTATACGCTCGGCTTTCCCACGCAGCTAAAAAAACTCCCAGCGTATAGCGAATCAGGAAATGGCTGGCACTGAAATCTTTCAAAACAAGCATTTTGCCACGCCGTTCCACAATGGCGACCCGGGACAGCATGCCGCCGCCAAACTGAAGCACTCGCAGTGTCTTAAGAGGAGCGTGTCGCATGGGAGATTGTTCCAGGTTAACCTTCCCCCCATCATGGGCTCAAGAAGAATCCTCTTTTGCCCCGAGGGGACACCGGCTTCAAGGTGTTATACTCCAGCTGTCCCGTTGTGATGCACGTATCAAAATCAAAAACTCCCACACACTTTGCTCCGGAGCTGGCGCGCTATCCCACGCAGATGGTCCCTGTTTCCCGTGTTATTGACCTCTTGGAAGTGACACACGCTCCAGGACGGATCGCACAGTACCGCGAGGCAATGGCGAGAGGAGAACGATTTGCTCCTGTTTCTGTTTTGCAGCTGGGACGCTGGTATTTTCTCGCCGATGGTCACAAACGGTTTACCGCTTACCGGTTTTTTGGAGAGGAACAAATCCTGGTGGAGCTCTGGACTCTGCAAGTGTGGGCTCGTGACCAGTACCGGCAACTAAAACGTGATCTCGGGCGCGCGTGGGCCGTGTTTCGTAGAAGAAATAAGGACCCACGCACACCGGGAGACTTACGGGCTTTTGTGCGCTCGAGATTGCGTCACTGGGCGCGGATTTTTCACTCGCTTCGTACGGTCTTGTTGGAACGAAACCGGACTCGTTAGCCGGCATTTGATACATGGTGATCGGAGGCGCGCCTGGAGCGCGAGAGGAGTAAGCGCTTGCGTTTTATTTCACCAAGAGCGCTCGTTGGCGCTCATGCCTGTGAACATCGGACGTTTTCCAACGTCGATGGGTCCACAGCCATTGATCGGGATTCCGGCGGATCCACGCCTCCAGCGAGCGGGTGTATGTTTCGGTGATCCGCTTCACCTCTGCTGGACTCTTCCGCGTGCCGGGCCAGATCAGATCGCCAAATTGCACGCTGAGCTCAAAGGGCTGTTTTCGAAGAGCGCAAGCCGGCATAATGGGGGCGCCCGACCAGAGTGACAGCAGCGCTGGAGCACAGGTGGTCGAGGCGGGCAGGCCAAGAAAATCAATGAGAATTCCCCGCCACCTAGCATCCTGGTCTGCCAGGAACCCCACGCACCCTCCCTGCTGGAGTACGGCCGACAACTGCCAGAAAGATCCCTTTTTGGAATAAATCTGCTGTCCGGCTCGTTCGCGGATGGAACGGACCCAGCTTTCGAGGTAGGGATTGTCCAAAGGCCGCACCACGGAATGAACTGTAGGAGATCCGGCTTGGATTGCCAGGGCACCCAGCAGTTCCCAATTCCCCAGATGGGCCGTGACGAAAATCAAACCCCGGTGGTGCGCCAGTGCCGCGGAAAGACGGCGGCAGTCCGATTCACTCAACATAAGGTGGATCGCGGAAGGATCGTCAGAGGTCGCAAAACGAAAAAACTCCACTGCCGTCAACGCCAGATTTCGAAAAACGGCGGAAAGAACCTCTTCTCGGTTTTTTGCAGCATCCAACCCGTGGACTCGCCTCAAATTTTCCAGGGCACGCCGGCGGTGGCCGCGAAAAAATTGATAAGCCATAGGTGCGGCAATGCAGGTTGCAAGAGCCGAGGCCGCAGAGGACGGAAGAGCGCAGGACAGCCTGCAAAGACCCCGCGCCACGAGATACTCGCTCCAGTTACGAATCTTGCCCGAAAGACCTCTGCGTTTTCCCACCGTTACACCATCAGATTCGCGCCACTTCATCAGGCGGGCGGTAATTGATCAGTTGTGGTAAAACTCTCCTGAGCGTCAAGGCAATATCCGTTTTCTCACAAACCAGGCGTCTGATCTCTGATAGTTCCCAGGCTGTGGTGCCCCGCTGAAAAGGGTCGCCCAGTAATTGGCTGGCGGCAGCCACCAGCTCCACCCGATTTGCACGACGCTGCTGGAGCTCAGGAACAATCTCTTTCCCCGAGAGAAGATTCGGTAGAGCTATGGTCGAATAACACAAGAGACCGGATCGCTGAGCTGCGCGAATGATTAAATAGCTCAAAGCGCTGACCCGGTAAACCACCACCATGGGGATTCCAAGCAAGGCTGCTTCCAGGGTGGCGGTACCGGAAGCGGTCAGGATCAGATCACAGCAACGCATGGCTTGATGGCTATCTTCAGTGATTTGGACGTGCAGACCTGGGACACCGTCAACCTTCTGAATTTCGCGACGAACAATTTCCTGATGGCTGGGTTCGGAAAGCGGCAGTACAAAGCGAAGCTCGCGGTGAGTCTCATGGAGGCGGCAAGCGGCTTCAAGAAAGAGAGGCGCAAAACGGCGTATTTCATGAAGTCGACTGCCCGGCAGCAATCCGACCAGCCGTTCTTCAGGTGTAATTTCAAAAGAGGCCCGAAGACGCCTGCGTTCGTCCGAGCTCAAAGGCAGCAGGTAGGAGGACAGGTAATGGCCAACGAAAACGGCCCGGGCACCAGCAGCGGCATAGATGCGGAGCTCTTCCGGAAAGGAAGCCAGCACCAGATCAAAGCTGCGACCAATAGGACGCGCAAAAGTTTTCCAGATCCAAACCTGCGGAGGCAGGTAGGCAACTGTGCGAATGCCGCTTCTTTTCAGCCAGCGCGCCAGCGGAACATTAAAACCTTCGTAGCCGATCAGCACGGCTATATGAGGTCTTTCAAGCTTTACCATGCGACGGATTGTTCGGAGCACGCTGCAGAGCGAAGGGAGCACGCGGAGTACTTCCTGAATGCCAACGACTCCCAGTCCCGCGGCCTGGTAATCGATGCGCACTCCGGCCGCCTCCATGCGCCTGCCTCCTATGCCAAACATGTGCGTGCCGGGGCAGGCGGCGCGGATGGCAGATGCGAGGAAAGCGCCTGCCTGGTCGCCCGAGACCTCGGCTGCCACCATCAGAATGCGCAGGCGGTCAGAATCGCTTGCAGTGCCGGGGTCGATCTCAGGTTCCATTTTTCGAGCAGGCTTCGAGAATTGAGTTCACCACCCGATCCAGGCTGCCCTGCCCGCCCAGTTGCATCGCCAGCGATCGCAGTTCCTTCACCATAAGGGTCTGCGCCTCGGGTTCGTCGAGCAATTTCCAGGCACGCGCGGCGAGTTCGGAAGCGGTTGCTTCATTCTGGTGCAGCTCGGGGACGATTCTTTTGCCTGCAAGCAAATTGGGAAGGCCGATGTCGCGGTAGCCGACAAGCCCGGAGGCCTGTGCCAGACGGACCACGGCAAGATTGAGCAGTGAGATACGGTAGAAAATGATCATGGGAACCGCCAGCAGTGAGGCCTCCAAAGTTGCTGTCCCGGAAGCTGTGAGTATCAAATCACATGCTCGCATCGCCTCGTGGCTATCATCGCTGAACCCAACGCAGTCTCGCAGGCTGAACCTTTCGATGTGGGTTTTTATAAACGTTGTGTAACGTTTTTCAGCTAACGGAACAATAAATTGAAGAGTGGAATCACGTTTTCTGAGCAGCGCAGCGCACTGAAACAGTATCGGCGTCAGGGCATGGACCTCCTGGCGCCGACTTCCAGGAAGCAGTCCGATCAAGCGCGCTTGTGCAGGGATACCATAATGGAGACGCGCCCGCTCTTTGGCTTCAGGGCTGACCGGCTCGAGCAAGTCCCTCAAATAGTGGCCGACGAAAACGACGTTTCCTCCCGCCTGCTCGTAGAGAAGCTTCTCCTGGGGAAAGGACGCCAGAACCAGGTCAAAACTGCGAGCAATGGGACGGGCAAAACGATGCCATAACCAGATGCGGGGCGGGAAATAACACACGGTAGGGATTCCCCGAGAACGGAGCCACCAGGCAATGAGGAACTTCAGGCCCTCATATCCCACCAGAATCGCCAGGTCAGGATTCTCTCCTTGGAGGAGGGAGCGCGTGCGTGCAAAAGAACGGAAGAGATCGGGAAGAGATCTCAACGGCTCGCTGATCCCGATCACCCCCAGGTGAACGCTTTCGAAAGCAACGCGCACACCGGCTGAGGCCATTCGAGGGCCACCGATTCCATAGAGATTGGCATCAGGGCAGCGGCGCCGCAGGGCGACAGCCAGGTGAGCGGCGGCTATGTCGCCTGAAACCTCACCGGTGCTTATAAAGATATTCAGCATGCCTTGTCTGGCGGTGGCGTTCATTCTAACAGGACGACGCCGTGGGTGTCCTGCCTTCCCGGGTGTTCAATGCATTTACTCCGCGCTTCCCGCAGGCTTCTCATAAACAAAAAGTTCGAAGCCTTTCCATCTTTGGTGTGCAGTCCGGGAAGCGAGCAGCCGGTTCATCAGTTCGAGATTTCGTGGTGAATTGTAAATCGATCGGATCACCCAGAATTTTCTCCATCCGGGTGGGCGTGGCAAAGTATCCTTCAGAGCAACTTCAAGTGGCTCGACGCGGATATGGGGAGAGTAATAGGCAAGGACGGCTTCGATGTCCGGAGCGACGACCACATCTTTCGGGCCGACTTCCCGGGTCAAAAAGTGGATCAATCCCTGCCAATCCGCCGGCTGCTGAGAACGGTGCAGGTAAAGAGTTCCTCCTGCGAGTCCCAGACAGAGCAAAATTGCAGCGGCTCTTACTCTTTCAGCCGCCGTTCGCTTTGACAGCGCCGGCAAGGAACAAATCCCGGCAGCCGCACCTATCACCAGGAAGGGCACCGCGAACAAAACATGACGGACTGCAAAAAAATATCCGCGCATCCAGATCAAAAATAGGGCCAGTGGAATCGGGACCAAAAAGCCGCACAGCAGCAATGAGGCTTTCGCCCTTGTTCCAGAACGGACAAGATGGACCATTCCGGCGATGAAAAAAAACAGGAGCGCCAGAGAGAGGGGATGGCTGCCCGTGAGCTCCTTGAGAATGCGAAAAGGCAGCAATGGTTCCGAAAAAACATTATTCTCCCGCGCCTGAGCGTTCTGATAAGTGGACAGCATCCAAGGGAGAAACAAGGCAAATGCCAGTAGAGCTGAGGCTGCAAAACCGAGCCCTGTATGACGCAGCTTGATCGCCGGTGTCTCGACTGAATTCCCAACCCGCTTGCCGTAACAGAAAAGCACGAAGAGGGCCTGGGACACGAGCAGCAGAATTGCAAAGTAATTGGTGTAGAGCGAAAGGACGGTAACCAGGGAAAACCAGAGCCACCGCCTGGGGTCTGGTGCGACCATAGCCTGCACCAGAAGATAGGAGCTGCAAAGGGAAAGAAAAACAAACAACGAGTAGTTGCGGCCCTCTTGCGAATAGTAGACATGGAGCGGGTAAACTGCGAGCAAGGCCGCGCTGAGAAGCGCCACGTTCTTGCCAAGAAATGAACGCGCCAGCAGGTAAATCATGGGAAGCGAGAAGGTCCCGAATAACGCAGCATGAAGACGCGCGACCCCTGGAGAATTGCCCCACCTGGAAACGAAGAGATTTTGTACCAGATAGTCGAGAGGCGCCGCCGCAATGTCCTGCTGAATTGAAAGCAGCTTCTCCGTCAAAGTGGGACGGGACCCGCGCGCCAACTGGATGATTTCATCCAGCCAGAGCTGGGTTTCCCCAATTCTGTAAAACCTCAGGAAGGCTCCCGAGGCCAGTATTAGAATCAAAAATGCGAGGTGATGATGGTTGATGACCTGCGGCAACTGAGAGCCTTTACCTGGAATTCTCATAAGCGCTCCACTCGTGGAGCAAAATGCCGTCCCAGCGATAAATCCTGACGCGTGAGGGCTGGCCGGGGCAGGCTCCTTCTCCCAATATGAGCTCGTCGATGGAATCGCCATCGATGTCCAAGGCCGCGATATTGCTGCCGCAACTTTTTTCTTGGTCCTGGGACCAAAACTCGCCCACTTGATTGCCGTTGAGATCAAAGATGCGCACCCAGGCCGGATATCCCTGGAGATAGCCGGGAGCTACCGCAAGACCCAGACCGCCGGAAGCCAGCCGGGCGAGCGTCGCGTTCAGACCGTAAGTAGTTCGAAGCGTCTCCCAGGAAGTCAACTGGCCGGTGCGCGTGTTGTAAGAAAATACCGTCGATGGATTGACGGGAATGACACTACCCCAGAGCAGAAGGCTACTTGCTTCCAGATCCTGGTCTCCGCCGGATGCCGTTCCAGTTAAGAAATTAGAACAAACGGGAACGACTCTTAAGCCGTTTAACAGGCCCGTGCCTTTAAAATCCCAACTTTGAAGCATCTCACCCCGGAGGTTGAATTCCACAACCTGTTGGGCGTTACCGGGGCCGGGTCCGGGGCAAAGATAGAGTTTTCCGCACCCTATGGCCGCCCAGGCGCCGTAACCCTGATTTATGTTGCTGGCTCGAAACTCTTTTAAAAGGTTTCCGGCAGAATCGAAGATGCGGACGTTGGGAGGATTGTCCTGTCCCGGGCCCGGCACCACCACCAGTTCATCACCAGGGGAAAAGCCGAGATCGCCGGATGCAAGAACACCGGAGAACTCGAAGCGCTCGAACGCGTTCCATTCACGAATCCGCTCACCTTGAGGAGTAAATATCCGCACCAGGGCCGGGCTATTTTTGTCCGGGCCCGGCAACGTCGCTATCCAGGGGCGGCCATTTGCGTCACGCCCCCCCGCCACCTGGGCCCCATCCCCGTACCCTTCGTAACGGAAGTGAGGAGAACCTACCTGAAATTGATTGAGTGTTTCGTACTTGAAGAACAAGAGAACCAGAGTGGCCAGCGTCGCATGAGAAAACCACGACCACAGGAAGTTAGGCGTGCGGCTGTAAAGAGAGCACCAGAGCAGTCCCCCACAGAATGTCAGCAGCATGAGCGCGAAGTTCGGGGCATGAAACATGCTGAATAAAGCGGCCGCTAAAAAAATAGCGGCGAAAAGCCGGGTTGGCGCTGAGGCGGGTTGTGGGATGAGTTTTGGTTCGGTCCCTTCCCTCCAGCCCACCAAGGTCTCGCTGCGCAGCCGTATGAAATTTTGAAGCACGTGCTGCTGGACCAGCGCCCAGATCGCATACTCGGACAGATCACCCCATCGGTCGATTCGCGGTGAACCGAATACGAAGCCGGTTCCTGTGATGACGATTGCTATCAGCAGGGTGGGTAGACCATAGCGGGGCGCGGCGCTGGCGAAATTATCGAGGCGAAATCCCATGGTGCGCCGGTTGTCGCCAAACACAAAATGATTGATCAGGATGATGACGGCGGCCCCCGCATAAGTCACATATAAGAAAGCCTGATGTGAGTAATGGAACTTTCCCCACCACAGATAAACCAGTATCAGGAAAGAAAACCCGGCCAGGGAGACCAATGCCAGCAGTCGCTGATACGGCATGGAATACATAGGCAGCCGTTATGCTAGCAGGATCAAACCGGGAGAAGAAGCGCGAGAAGCCTGCGGCCGGCCAAGGTGTGTTTTTTTCAGAGGGGCTACGGTGATGGAGCGCTCAAGAAAAGATTACGAAGTACGAAGTGCCAACTGTGAATCTCTCCCTAATTCGTAACTCGTAGATCGTACTTCGAAATTGCAAGCGGCGCTTACTGCGCTTCGCTCCGTGTGCGCCTGTGATTGCATCGTTCTGTGCGGGCTCGGCGCATCCTTCTGATCTCAAGAATTCTTTTGA
>JACQSY010000086.1 GCA_016211085.1 Acidobacteriota bacterium
CCCCGTGGGAGATTCTCCACACCCGAGATCCTTCTCTTTCCCCAGAAATCGTCGCTTTTCCACCCCTGTTCTTGGATGAACTCTTCAACCAAACTCTCGCTACTCCATCACAAAGGGGATACGATGTTATTCCCTATCCCTGCTGCCGTCGCTCTAATCGCAGTTTCTTCCTCAAAAACGTGATGTTTAAGCGACTGTGACAAGGGTCACCGCACCTTGAATAGAGGTCGACTACCATAACCCAACATCGTTTTGGGGAGTACGGTTTGTAAGGGTCTTTTCGTTGACAAAGCACTTGAGTCTCCGATAACTTAGCGCAATCCAAGCCTACATGGGGTAACCGTTGAAATTTTCATTGAGACCAAAAAGTAAACCCCTGGTGGGAGTCGATATTGGATCTTCAGCCGTGAAGGTCGTCTCGTTGAAGCCGACTTCGGAAGAATCCTACGAGCTGGAGGCCCTTGCTATTGAGCCTCTTCCCTCTGACGCCATTGTGGACGGCGTCATCATTTCAAAAGTTCCCGTGGCCGATGCCATTGAACGTGTGTTTCGAGAGCAATCAATCCGCAGCAACCGGGTGGCTACTTCCATTTCCGGACATTCAGTCATCGTCAAGAAGATCTCGCTTCCGGCTCAAGACGAGGCGGAGCTGGATGAAGCCATTCAGTGGGAAGCCGAACAATATATTCCCTTTGAGAGATCCGAAGTCAATCTGGACTATCAAGTCCTTTCCCGAAGCGGCGACAGCAAAGTGGAGGTCCTGCTGGTAGCTGCAAAACGGGACAAAATAGCAGACCAGACCGGAGTGCTCTCCATGGCCGGGAAAATACCCCTGGTGGTGGATGTGGACGGATTTGCGCTGCAAAATGCCTATGAGATGAATTACCTTCCGCAGTCCCGCCGTCTCACTGCGTTGCTGAATATCGGCGCAAGCCTGATGAACGTGAGTATCCTTCGCGGCACGGAGCTTTTGTTTGTTCGGGACATCTCGGTAGGGGGCAGGCAGTGTACCGAATCCCTACAGAAAGAATTCAAAATTTCCTTTGAAGAAGCCGAAAAATATAAAACCGGTGAGTGCCCCAACCCGGAAGCCTCCGCCAGAACTGAACAGGTGCTCGCCAGTGTTTCAGAAGCTCTGGCCCTGGAGGTACACAAGACCTTCGACTACTGCCGGACCACTCTGCGGACTCAAGAGGTCGAGGAGATTTATCTCAGCGGGGGTGCCAGTCGTACCAGAGGATTAAAAGAACATCTGGAAAAAAGGTTGCGGATTCCGGTATATGCGTTCAATCCTTTTAAGAGAGTGCGGCCAGGCAACCCCAATTACTCTGCTCAAATGCTCGAGGAACTGGGACCGCGATTTGCGGTGGCCGTGGGGTTGGCCCTGAGATCGGCGGTGGAACGATGATACGCATTAATCTGCTTAGGGAGAAAACTCCTGCATCGGCCGCTCGCTGGACCATCGAACGATCGCAGGTGGGAATCTTTGCCGCCATTCTCCTGGTGGTCACTTTCGGGGCCATGGGGTGGTGGTACTGGTACCTGATGAACACCCGAATCGAGAGCGCCTCGCTCCGCCAGGAGTTGTCTCAGGAAAAAATACGGCTTCAAGCCATTAAAGCTCAACTCGAAAAATACGAAGCGCAAAAGAAGACGCTCGAGCACCGGATTACAGTGATCGAACGATTGAAAGCCAATCAAAAAGGACCGCTGCTGCTCATGAGCGGTCTGATTGACAGCATCCCGGATTCGCCCACCCTGTGGCTGAAAAGCCTGGTGCAACAGGATCAAACGGTGGTCATCGAAGGCAAGGCGTTGGATATCCCGTCCATCGCCGATTTCATAGCCAATCTGAACGGCCGGCCACCTTTTCGCCACGTGGAATTGGGAGATTTAAAGGCGGACGGGGACGCCTTCAATTTCTCTCTGAATTGCGAAATCGCTAGATAAAACCATGGCTCTCGAGTTCTCCATAAACAAGTTGCCTCAACGAGTTCAATTCCTGCTCTTCACGCTGGTGGTGCTGGGCTTTTGTTCCATTTTTTACGTTTATTACATAAAACCGATTCGTTCCGAAGTGGATCAGCTCCAGTCGGAAATTCAGGCCCTGCGCATCGACGTGCAGCGCGGCCAGATCGTTCAGGCGCGCTTGCCCGAGTTTAAAGAGGAGATCCGGCGTCAGCAGGAAAAACTGGCCACGCTGCGTGAGATTCTTCCCGAAGAGAAAGAAACCGCCGAAGTCATTCGTAAGATCCAAGAGCTGGCCGTGGCCTCCAATCTGCAAATAAGGGCCTTTACTCCTCAGAAAACCACTCGCAATGATTTTTACGAAGACTGGCCGATCGTAATTTCCCTGGAGGGAAACTACGACAACCTGGCGCGCTTCTTCGAGAGTGTGGGAGCTTTTACCCGCATCATCAATGTCGACAACATCAGCATTACCGGAATTGAAAACAACCCGGCCCGCAACCGTACGCTGTCGGCGGTGTGCCGGGCCACAACCTTTGTCTTTTTGGAATCGGCAGAGATCTCCTAGCCATGGTTTGCGGAGCACAGCGCATTGTAGCTTTGATCAGTTTTCTCCTGGCCTCTGGTTCGACCTTGGCCCAAGAGTACAATCCCAAAGGCAAGAGAGACCCGTTTTTGAATCTTCACGAGATTACCAGGCAAGAGACTCCACGCATCGTTGAGCCACCCCCGCTTGAAAAAAGACCAACCGGACTCAATGGGCTACTGATTTCAGAAGTGGCCGTCAGCGGTCTGGCCTCCAATAGCGCCGCGACTCTTGTCATTCTGAAAGGTCTGGACAAATTCACCTATTTTGCACGAGTGGGTACAAAGCTCTATGACGGCTATCTCGAATCCATCTCTCCCACCAGAGTGGTTTTTATTCGGGAAGTCTCCGACACTCGAGGCAATAAGCAGAGGTCACGCGTAATAAAACGGCTTTACAGTGAAGACCATCAGGGGAAAACGGATGAGTTACCTTAACCGCCTTCTCGGCAGTTGTTTATTGCTTACGCTTTTCTGCGTTGACAGTTCGGCTCAGGAGGTCGCTGGACAGGCTCGGAGCGCCGCCGCCGAGGTTCGGTCGACTTCCTACCAGGGTGAACCGATCACATTGGACCTGGTTGATGTCTCACTGGTGGACTTTTTCCGAACCATCTCCGAACTGAGCGGGCTGAACATCCTCATCGATCCCGATGTCAAGGGAACCATCACCATCCACGTAGAGGAGGTTCCGTGGGACCAGGTCTTCGAAATGGTTTTGAAAAGCCATAACCTGGAGCGAAGCATCCAGGGCAATATGGTGCGCATCTCTACAAAAACCACGCTTCGCAAGGAGGAGGAAGCTAAAGAAGCTCTCAAGCGGGCCGAATTTCAAGCGGCCGACACGCTGACTGTCACTCGCCACCTCAACTATGCAATTGCCAAAGACATCGCCGCCGCCATCGAAAAGCAGTTGACCACCCGGGGACAGATCAACGTTGACAGCCGTACCAACACCCTCATCATGACAGACGTCGCACCTAGCATCCAAAGAATCTCCGCTCTGCTGGATACGTTGGACAGCCCTGAGCGGCAGGTTGAAATCGAAGCCCGTATCATCGAGGCAACCACCACTTTCGCCCGGGAACTCGGCTCCCAGCTTGCCGTCGAGATCGGAAAACCTTCAGACCGCAATCAAGGGCGAGCTTCCGTCATTGCTACTTTCGATGATCCAGTAGTTCTGGCTAACTTCACTACGGGAAAGCTACTGGATACCTTTCGGCTGGACGCAATTATTGGTGCAGCTGAGACTCGCGGTGATGCGCGAATTCTTTCCAAGCCGCGAGTGAGCGCGCAAAATAACGCTCAAGCCGTCATCACTCAAGGAGCAAAGATCCCTATTCCCGTCCAACAGAACTTCACCACCACCGTCCGTTTCGAGACTGCAGCCCTGCAGCTCACGGTCACTCCGCAAATCACCGAGCAAGGTACGGTGATGCTCACCATCCGCCTCGAGAACAATATTCCCGATTTTTCCCGCACCGTGCTTGGCATTCCCACCATCCTGACCAGCGAATCGCAAACCCGAGTGCTGGTCCCCGATGGAGGGACCACCGTCATTGGCGGAATCTTCGTGGAAACGGACCGGCGGCAAGAAAACAAGGTTCCCGGTCTGGGCGATGTGCCAGTTCTGGGCCACCTGTTCAAGAATACGCGCAAAGACCGGGAGACGCGTGAGATCCTCTTCTTCATCACTCCGAGAATAAAATCGTAGTGCATAAATTCCGCTTGCGCTTTCAGCGCTTTCTGCGAAGCGTCCATAGAAGTCAACTGGACGCATTCCTCATAACTCATCCGCCCCATCTCCGTTACCTGTTTAATTTCAGCGGCTCGCTGGCCTGGGCTTGCTGTATGGAAGGGGAAACCACCTTGCTGGTTGATTCGCGTTACATCGAGGAGGCCGAGCGCCAGTCAGTCAATTGCAGGCCGCTGCTAGTTGAAAAAAGCTTTCCGGACAGCTTGCGCGAACTCTTTCGCGGCCGCCCGCCTTTGCGGGTGGGTATCGAGGCAAGCCGAATTACCCACCAATGGATGTTGGACATAAGAAAATCGGCGCCCCGAATGAAATGGCGGCCGGTGACGGACCTGCTTGAGGAACTGCGGCAAATTAAAGAACGCTCGGAGATTGAACTGCTGGAAAAAGCCTTCGCCATCGGCTGTAAAGCCTATAGACGGCTCTGCCCGAAGATCACACCCGGCATGCGCGAAACCGAAGTGGCAGGGCTGCTTGAGTTTGAAATGAGACGGGAAGGGGGAGAGGGAACCTCTTTTGAAACCATTGTGGCTTCGGGACCTCGGTCTTCCCTTCCGCACGGATCGGCTACTAAAAAGCGCCTGCGAAAAGGAGAACTGGTCCTCATCGACTTTGGGCTGCACCTTCAGGGCTACGGAAGCGACCTTACGCGTGTTCATTTCATGGAGGGAGCTGTACGGCCTGAGATCTATGACATCGTCAGGAAAGCTCAAGAACAAGCGCTGGCCGCAATCCGCCCCGGTGTGCGCTGTTGTGAAGTGGACGCTGCGGCTCGCAACTTCATTCAGTCCCGAGGCTATGGCAATTATTTTGGTCACAGCACCGGTCACGGCCTGGGCCTGGAAGTCCACGAAATGCCCAGGATTTCGCGCAGCAATCTACAAGAATTGCGGCCGGGAATGGTCTTTACCGTTGAGCCGGGGATTTATATCCCTGGAAAGCTGGGTGTTAGGATCGAGGATGCTGTGGTGGTGACCACCAGGGGTTATCGCCTGCTCTCCCGGAGACAAGCTGAGTAACCCAACTTACAAAGTAACGTTTGATAGGGAGCGGGAGGCTGCCAGCGGTGAGGAGGCGCGGCAATGAGGGTCGCCGGACCAACACAATCGCGTGGGCCGGAAGGATTGCGGGCGACTTCAATTTGGCTCCTTGTCCACGGCGTATACCGGCTTCGCCTCCCCTGCTTGACCTCGCGTCGGAAGCTGAGCCGCTAAACGACGGGGAACTCCGTACTGCACCTTTCCGTTGCCCGTTTTATCTTGTCAACGGCTTAAAGCGAACCTTACAATGTGCCTTTCGCTATTGCTGCTCCGGAGGATCCAGCGGAGACTTCTTTGATGAATATTAAGGAAATCAAAGACCTACTGCAGCTGATCGAATCAAGCAACATCGAGGAATTCGAGCTGGAGAGATCGGGAGTGCGCCTGCGGATAAGAAAATCTTCCCAGCATCTCTCCCCGCCTCATGCATCTGAACGGCAAAAACCTGCGCTTGCGCTGGCAACTCAGGCTCCAGGCGCCGCAACTCCGGAAACAGAAAAAAAAGAAGAGCTTCACACCTTTCGGGCGCCGCTGGTGGGAACTTTTTATCTGACTCCCAAACCTGATGCAGAACCGTTTGTCCGGATCAGCGACCAGGTTAAAAAAGGCAGCGTGCTTTGTATCATTGAGGCCATGAAGTTGTTCAACCAAATCGAGTCTGACGTGGACGGCGAAATTGTGCGAATTCTTGTGGAAAACGGCCAGCCGGTGGAATACGGCGAGCCGCTTTTTGAGATTCGCATTAAGTAGTTTTCTTCCCTGCACATCTAAGAATTCCGTTGGGGCACCTGGGATGTTCCGAAAAATACTGATTGCCAATCGTGGAGAAATCGCCCTCAGAGTTATCTGCGCCTGCCGCGAACTGGGTATCCCCACCGTCGCCGTCTATTCGGAAGCAGACAGACACTCCCTGCATGTGCGCTTCGCTGATGAGGCGGTCTGCATCGGACCACCCAAGAGCTATGAAAGCTACCTGAATATTCCAAGCCTTATCAGCGCGGCTGAAATTACCAACGTGGACGCCATCCATCCCGGTTACGGTTATCTGGCGGAAAGCGCTTACTTTGCTGAAGTATGCGAAACGTGCGGAATTCAATTCATCGGACCCGCCCCTGCGGTGATCCAGCTCATGGGAGACAAAGCAAAGGCCCGCCAAGCCATGTGCCAGGCCGGTCTACCGATCATCCCGGGAACCGAAGTGGTCAAGGACGATGGGGACACTTTGGAAAAAGCTGCGCAGGAGATTGGCTTCCCCGTGATCATCAAGGCTACTGCGGGCGGCGGGGGACGCGGGATAAGAATCGTGAGACGACCGGAAAAGCTGCGCGAAGCATTTTTGACAGCGCAGTCGGAAGCTGAAAGCGCTTTCGGTACTTCCGAGGTATACCTGGAAAAATATCTGGAGAATCCCCGGCACGTTGAGTTCCAGATTCTGGCAGACAAGCATGGCAACGTTATACATCTGGGGGAGCGTGATTGTTCCATCCAACGCCGCCACCAAAAACTAATTGAGGAAGCGCCCAGTCCAGCCGTGCATGGTGAACTGCGCCGGGAATTGGGTGAGAAGATTGTGCGGGCCATGCTAAGCATTGGCTATACGAATGCGGGTACCGTCGAATTCCTGGTCGACCGCCAGGGCAACTTTTATTTCATTGAAATGAACGCACGCGTCCAGGTAGAGCATCCGGTAACTGAGTTCATCACCGGGATCGATATCGTCAAAGAGCAAATCCGTATTGCGGCGGAGGAAAAGCTTCGGCTCACCCAGGACCAAATCATCCTTCGGGGACACAGCATTGAGTGCCGGATCAATGCAGAGTCACCGGTCGACTTCTCTCCCTCTCCGGGTACGATCACCGCCTATCTGCCTCCCGGTGGCCCCGGCATACGCGTGGACTCATGCGCTCACACCGATTATGTTGTCTCGCCGCATTATGACTCACTGATAGCAAAACTGATTGCTTACGGGCTTGATAGGGGCGAAGCACTGGCGCGCTTGAACCGTGCCCTGGACCTGTTTGTGATTGAAGGAATTCATACTAGTCTTCAGGTCCACAAGAAAATCATCAATGACCCCTCCTTTATCCGTGGCGATTACGGTACGGCTTTCTTGGAGAACATCTCATAACAACCCCGGTTTAACCGGGTGGCTGGCAGACTCATGCACTCACTGCTCCTTCATCGCATTTACCCGATTACTCATCGCGCCAATATTCACGGCTATAATCACGTAGAGCTGGCACGCATTTTCTTGGGCGCCGGCATTCGTTTTTTTCAGGTTCGCGAGAAGGAACTGCCGGATCGTGAATGGTACCGACAGTTAATCGAGATCAGAGAACTCTGCGACGAATTTGGCGCACAATTTATGGTCAATGACCGCGTTGACCTCGCTCTGGCTTCCCGTGCAGATGGAGTGCATCTGGGTCAGGACGATCTGGAAATACAAACCGCCCGCAAGATTCTCGGCAATCGCGCTGTTATCGGATACTCCACGCACAACCGCGAACAGTTTGTAGAGGCGCAGCAGGAAGCTGTGAATTACCTCGCCATCGGTCCCGCCTTTGGGACCGGCACCAAGATACGCCATCGCCCTCCGCTTGGTGTAGATCTCATTCGTCAAATCATAACCAACAGCCGCCATCCTGTTGTGGCCATTGGGGGCATCGATCTTGAAAGGGCCACCCTGTTGTGGAAAGCCGGCGTCGCGTCGGTCGCGGTGATCTCAGACGTCGTAAACAACCCGAATCCCGGCCAACGTATTCGTGAATATGTGCAGGCCTTCGAAAAGTGTTCTCCATCCGGTCCATGAACCTGCTGTTATTTCACACACGCACTGGAGAGCCTTTTCCAATTGTTGAAATGCGTCCCCGGGCTCTCCCCCAGACTGGCAAAACGATGAGTCGCAAGATGCGACTTAAGCAAAAGCTGCTGTCGATTTATCATACGATCGAACACCGTTTCGATTACCAGGAGAAATTGTGCGGTGAGTTAAGGCGCGCCCCCTCGATTCAAGTGTGCCATTCACCTGAAGTGGATGGTCCCCGGGCGGAGAAAAAATTAAGGGAATTTTTCCAAATGCGCTATAGTAAGCACAGCCGTTGGTTCAAGATCGATTGCGTCCTGGCGGTGCTAGGGAGTTTTCTAGTGTTCATTCCCGGACCTAATATCTTTTTCCTTTATCCTGCGGCTCGCGCTGTTGCTCACTATCTGGCAGCCCAAGGTGCCCGCCGGGCCTTCTCCCTGGCCTTTTCGCTCCGTCCTGAACCCCTAGTTCAAAAAGTTCAGTCATCGCTGGATGACCTGGACCGGGTCCAAAGACCCATTCATTTACTGGAGCGGGAGTACGGCATCGATAAGCTTTCTACACCACTGGTCCAGCTCAGGAAGGAAAGATGAGGGTTGAAAAAGATTTTCTCAAGCGAGTGACAATTTTTTCCGAATTGTCCGAATCGGAACTGGACCTGGTTTCCCAAAAATTTAGAGAGCAGCACTACAAGCGCGGCGAAATTGTTTTCTTTGAAGAAGACACCGGCAAGTATATGTACATCGTCAAAGAGGGTCGGGTCAAGGTTTCCCGATTGCTCCCCAGCGGTAAAGAGATGATTCTCGCCTTCCACGAACCGGGTGAGTACTTTGGCGAGATGTCCCTACTGGATGGGGGAACCACTCCCGCTACGGTGACGGCGCTGATGCCTGCCACTATCTTGTTCATGACCCGTCAGGAATTTCTCGATCTGCTCGACAACCGCAAAATCAATCGCGCTCTCATGAAGATGCTGTGCACCCGTTGCCGGGATGCCTGGACACAGATCGAAGTTCTCACCTTCAACAACGCCGACGCGCGGATTCGTACCGCCCTTTATAACCTCTGTCAGAAAAAGGGCGTCAAAACCGACAAAGGAACCATGATCAGCATTCATTTGACTCACAAAGAGCTGGCGGATATGACCGGCATCTCGCGCGAAACCGCCACCCGCGTCCTCAGCCACCTCCAGAATGAAAACATCGTCCGGGTTGAAACCCGTCATTTCCTGATTGGAGATCCGGAGCAGCTGATGAACTCACTGCTTTTGTGATTTATCGAGTTCTGCCGTGCCGCCAGGAAGTTGAAAAAGAATATTTTATGTGAGTGATCCGACTCACTGAATGGCGGCTGCTAAAGTCCTAGGCTAGGCTCATGATCTTGCGTCCAAGCGCAGGGTTTACCGTAATTGAAATCCTTTTTTTGGTCGCACTTACGTCAATCTTGATGGCTATTGCGATACCATCGATCCGTCACAGCACCGCATACTACGAGTTGACCGGTTCCGTGAATCAACTTGCCACGGAACTTAATGCCGCACGAATGCTGGCAATTTCCCGAGGAGCCATTTATACGATGAGTTTCGATTCTGCCGAGGGAACCTTTCAAGTGGTCGACGAAGCCGACCCGGAAAATTTCCCCCGCGCGGAAAAAACTCTGGACTCTGGAGTGACGTTCAAGAGTCTTCCCCAAAATAGCATCCGGTTTTTTAGTCGTGGAAACGCCCGCGGCGGCGTGATGGAACTTCAAAACGAATTGGGCGAAGTCATGAGCGTTGAAGTTCATGCGTCCGGCCGGATTGAGACCAAGAAGGTGACGCAATGAAGACCGATCCTTCTGCACCACGGTCCTCCGACGGATTTACGCTCCTGGAAACTATGATGGCACTGCTGATTCTTGGTATTTCCTTGCTGGGTCTGGCACAGCTATTCGGCCTTGCCATTTATCAGAATGGTTATGCACGCAACATCACCATGGGAATTACGGTGGCGCGCAGCAAAATGGAAGAGCTCAAGAATCTTTACAATGCCGAACTGGAGACTGGAACCCCGTCAACTGCATTGACAACAGGGTCTCACCCGGCTGAGGTCGTGACCCTGCAAGCTCCATTGGACAGCAATCAGGCGAACTGGGATTTCCTGGTATCGTGGACGGTTACGGTTTCGGGGAATCAGAAGACAGTCACCGTCACTGTGGAACCAGAGTCAATGAATCAATTGCAGTCCAAGACGGTGACCTTGACTTCCTACTTTGCTCCATGAGCCCTTGGGAACGGAAGTGTAAGATGATTCGCGCTGAATCAGGCTACACCTTGATGGAAGCGCTTATTGTGACCGCTATTGTGGCTATGGTTACCGCCGCCATCTTTCCCCTCCTTTACCAGGGACAGCAATCATATCAGGGCGAAAAAGAGTTTGCCGAGGTAACCCAGCAAGCGCGCATCGCCATGGACCAGATTACCCGTTACCTGCGCCAGGCTGGGAATGATCCACTTGAAGTCCTGACCACCAGTCCCATCCAGACGCTCAGCAGCGGTCATATCTTAATCTCCAGCGATATCACCGGATCCGTACCCAGCACGACCAACGATCCTAAAGAATCAACCGGCGATCCCGATGGAACACTGAACAGCATCTATGAGTCCCTGGAAGTACGTTACGACGGCAGTTCACGAACTCTTTACATCGACGTTGGATACGGAGAAGAAATTCTAGCTGAGAACATCTCGAGCTTCCAACTTTCCTACTTCGACAAATCGGGAGCTTCCACTACGAACGACGCTGAGATCGCCCGCATCAAGGTGGAAATGGTCGCCGAAACAGGCGAGAAAGACCCGCGCACAGGTAAGATTAGCAGCATGACGCTGGTGTCTGATGTTTTTGTCCGTAACAAGTCGTATCAACTCTTTGAGTAGAGGTGAATGGCCATGGGTAATGAGAAAGGGACTATACTGCTGATGGCTGCCATGGTGGCAGTCCTGCTCTCGCTTCTCGGGCTTTCAGCCACACTCTCAAGCCTCGGGGAATATTCTTTGGGAAACGAATACGAAGTCCACGAAAAGGCCCTCCAGGTTGCTGATGCCGGTTTTAACCAGGTCAAGAACTACTTGCGAGGGAAGGACCTGACACCGTTGCTGGCGACAACCACCTCGGTTCCTGTTTATGTTGCCACCATCGAAGCGCAGGCCGGAACTTTTGCCTTTCGAAACCCGCTCACACCCCTGGAGGCTCGAAACGTCGATTTTTATTCGACCCCTTCGGGAAGCCGGACAGTAAAAGGATTGCTCACTCCCGCCACCGGAGCCACCCTGGGCAGCGGACGATATTTCGCCAAACTGAGCGACAACCGTGATGAAGAGGAACTGGGCCTTACCAATGATCCCGATGTCGATTTGGATGGCAAGCTTTACCTGCGCGTAATGGGTCTTGAACGAACCGCCCCGGCAGAGCAGTCCAGCTATGGAAGCACCATCAAGAATGCAGTCAGCATCATCGAGGCTCTGATCAAACGAGACACCAGCTTCGATGTGGGTTCTCCTTTTGCTCTGTACGGTCCGAACGTCAATCCCGCCAGCAGCAATATGTTTGATGGAAACGCGTTCCTTATAGATGGCTACGACCATTCCGGATGGGCCAACGACGACATCACCAGAAACCATGGCCATCCGCAGCAGTCGGAGGAGGAACCCGCCATCGCCCTGATCAATGACAATCAAATGGGTGGGGATGCAACCAGCGCCACCAGCGACGTTTATAACAGTCTTAGCCCTCAACAGTACAACAATTTGGAGGGGGCCGCCGGGCCTTATGGCACCACGCCCTCTCTTCAAGACATCACCACCGAGATCCGAAACAGCCCAGATGAAGACGCCACCAACATTTTCGACGCTAACTTTGTCGCCAATTTCGTTAAGAAGGTAAAAGCTGTTGCTGATTATTCGTACAATCAAGACACCACGCTTAGTGGAAGCAATATTCAGCTGGGGACTGAAGCTGATCCGAGAATTACCGTCGTCAACGGCAATCTGACCATCTCCGGAGGGGGCTCGGGAGCGGGAATCCTGGTAGTGACGGGAGCATTGAATTATCAGGGGTCCTTCGACTACAAAGGAGTTATTCTGGTGGTGGGAACCGGGGAAGCCGAATTCGGGGGAGCCAACAAATCGCTGGTCGGCGGAATTTATATCTCCAAACTGATTGATGATGGCAACGGGCAATACACGTTTGGAAACCCCGCTGTTACGCTTTCCGGCAACAGCAACTTTTATTTCAAGAGCGAAAATGTGCGGATGGGATTGAGCTTGCTCCCCCTGAAGACCCTTACGTGGAGGGAGATCACTCCCGAAATCGAACCCGCCGAGTAGTCTTTGTTACACAAAACATCACGCTCAGAACAGCTCACTTCGCTTCTGGATAACCTTCCACAAGGAAGTCCGAGCCGATTCGGTGGACTTGCAGACCGGCGACCGGCACGGCCTGCTGGAGAAGGTCTATTTCAAGAGCCGCAATGCCGGAGGCTGCATCGCCGCCCAGGATTCGAGGCGCATAAAAGAAACTGATTTTTTGCACAACTCCGGCTTTAAGAGCGGAAGCTGCAGTTCGGGCACCCCCCTCGATGAGCACGTGGATCAGTCGCATCGTTGCCAGGTGGGCCAGGATGGCATCCCAGCAAAGCCCGCCCGCATCATCCGTAGGCACCGCCACCAGTTGGGAAGACTTGGAAAGAACTTGCATCCGTTCCTGTGGAGCCTGCGAGCTGTGAAAGATAATCACCGGCTCCGGGCTTTGAAAAAGGCGCGCCTTTTCAGGCGTACGCAAGGATGAATCCAGAACAACGCGGGTAATCGCTTTTTTCTTGCGCCATCGCACGTTGAGGGAAGGGTCATCGACGATTAGTGTGTTCACGCCCGTGATAATGGCATCGGACTCGAAGCGGAGCCGGTGGACTTTTTTTCTTGCGCTCTCACCGGTAATCCAGCGCGATTCACCCGTCCGGGTAGCGATTTTCCCATCCAGAGTGAGCGCGAGCTTAAGAGTGACAAACGGCTTTCCGGTTGTCATGTAGTGAAGGAAACCTTCATTGAGCCGCATTGCTTCCTCTTTGCAAACGCCTTCATGGACCTGAATTCCAGCCGTGCGAAGCTTCTCGATCCCTTTTCCCGCAACCAGCGGATTGGGATCGGATACGGCCACATAGACCGACTTCAACCCGCTGGAAATAATTCGGTCCACACACGGCGGAGTACGGCCAAAGTGAAAACAAGGCTCGAGGTTCACATACAATGTCGATCCGGTTGCTTTCTCCCCGGCCTTTTCCAGGGCCACGACTTCGGCGTGCCGGTAGTCTGCATAGACGTGGAATCCCTCTCCCACCACCTGGGAATCTTTGACCAAGACAGCTCCGACCAGCGGATTGGGACTGGTCAGACCGGCGCCCCGGCGTGCTAAAGCCAGCGCGCGCTTCATATAGCGTTCGTGAGACGTCATTGCAAGTCCCGTCAGGGAGAGGCTTCCTGAAGCTTACGGATTCGCAGAGCATGAATACAGCGGCGGTCTGAACTGAGCACCTGAATGTCGAGGCCGTCGATGTGGAATACTTCTCCAGCCTGGGGCACGCGGCCAAGCCGAGCTACCACAAAACCGGAAATTGTAGCTGCCTCACTCTCATGGAGATCGACCCCCAGGGCTTCCTCCACCTCGTGAACCCCGACACGACCACCTACCGTGTAACTATCGGCGGACTCTCGCACCAGATCGGTTTTTTGCAGCTCATCTTCGTCGCGGATCTCGCCGACAATTTCCTCGACCAGATCCTCAAGTGTCACTACACCCGTGACCGAACCGTATTCACTGATGACGGTCGCCAGGTGTTCGGCATTCTGTTGCATCTCCTTCAACAACTCAGCCACACGTTTGGTCTCCGGGATGATCAGAGGACGGTGCATAACGGAAGTTACCTGATCATTTTCACTACCCGTTTCAAGATAGGCCAACAAATGGCGTAGGTACGCCACTCCGACAACATTATCCAGGTGCTCGCGGAAAACCGGAATTCGGGAATGCTTGCTCGAGACCATTAGCTTGCGCAACTCGGCGATGGTCGATTTCTCTTCAATACCTGTGATCTCGACGCGCGGCGTCATAATTTCGCGAACCAGCGTGTTTCCAAACTCCAGCGCTGAGTGTATGAGTTCAGTCTCTTCCTTTTCGATAATGCCCTCTTCCTCCCCCAAATCGATGAAGGCCTCAATTTCTTCCTCGCCGGTCTCCTCGTCTGGAAGTTCCTTCTTGTGGTTTTCAGCCCGGTAAGCATGGACCAGGCTGAGGATTAACAGCAGCGGAGAGGACAGCCAATGCAAGACCTTGTAGCAAAAACGGAAAAACGGAGAAAGCGCCAATAGAATACGTTCCGGATCCGGGCCGGTAAGGATCCTGGGCAAGAGATGGCGAAAGATGCTCAGTATTCCTACCATGACGAGCACCGAGACCAAAACAGGGGTGATTACCTGATAAGTAGCCGCCAGCATGGTCACAAGCACAGCAATAGTGATCTGTACCACCTGGATCCCCAGCTGAAGCGGCAAGAGAAAATGACCGCGATCTTTCGAGATGTTTTCCAAAATGGCCAGATTATCCTCTGGTTCTTTCTCAGCCAATACCTTTAACCCTACTTGCGACAGACCTGAAATAGAGCTTTCCAGAATGGAGAGCAAAAATAAAAGAACAATCAGCACAAAAGTCGTCGAGAAGGCGAGATCAGTCCAGCTCAATGCAGCTTAAATTCCCTCCGTAAGGCTGATTCCAAATGGTCCATTTCACCCTGGTCGACCTCGTGGTCATAGCCGAGCAGATGCAGCAATCCGTGCAGACTCAAGACCTGGAGCTCATTGAGCAGCGAACCGCGTGCCTGCTCCCTGGCGATTTCCGTACAAATCACCACGTCTCCCAGATAGTCTCCGCCTCCCGCGGGGAAGGAAAGGACGTCGGTAGCATAATTCCTGTTGCGGTATTTTTTGTTCAGCTCTCTCATACGCCGCTTACCCACCAGCGCCACCGAGAAAACAACCGAATCGCTATCCCCCAGCAACCGCCGTGCGAGCTTTTCCAAAAAATGTTGAAGTCGGCCGAGGGGAACGGGGGTCTTTCTTTGCCGATTAAATACGTTGAACTTCGGGCTGCATGCTTTCTTCAACTGGTTGATCTTTTTTGAAGTCGAACCCCGGGTATTCGATGCGGTGGTGGTACATTGTAGTAATCACACGTTCAAAAGCCTGTGAGATTTTCTCCAGCTCGCTCATGGTAATGTCGCATTCATCAAACTGTCCGTCCTGAATGGTCGACTGCACTAATCTCCGGATCATGCTGCGAATCTGGCCGGGAGCCGGGTCCTGCAAAGTACGTGCGGCTGCTTCGACCTGGTCGGACAGCATGAGTATGGCGGCCTCTTTGGTCTGCGGCCGCGGACCCGGGTAGCGAAAATCGTTTTCGCTTACTTCCTCTCCCTTTTCCTCGGCGGCTTCCTTTGCCTTCTGGTAAAAGTAAGTCATCAATCTCGTGCCATGGTGCTGAGGGATCATGTCGCGCACCTTGGGCACCAGGTTTGCCTCTTCAGCCATTGCCAGTCCGTCCTTCACGTGGCTGGCGATGATCAGGCTGGACATACTGGGGGAAAGGTTCTCGTGCTTGTTGGCTGTGTAAATCTGATTCTCCACGTAATATTCCGGTTTCTTCATTTTCCCAATGTCGTGGTAATAGGCCCCCACACGAACCAGCAGTGCATTGGCACCGATTGCTTCCGCCGCAGCTTCCCCGAGTGTGCCCACCATGATGCTATGGTGGTACGTGCCTGGCGCCTCTAAAGCCAACTTTCGCAACAACTCCGTATTCAAGTTGGAAAGCTCCAGCAAACGAATATCCGTGGTGATTTCAAAGAGGGATTCCAGCACAGGCAAGAGCAAAGAAGCCAGCATGGCGGCAAAAAGACCGCTGGTGAGTCCACCAACCGAACGCAGTGCAAAAAGGTCCCAATTAAATCCGTTCTGCCCTTGATAAAGTTGCAGGGCAAAGGCCACCAGCACGTTTACGGCTCCTATCACGGCACCGGCGCGGACGATCACCGAACGCTCACGGTACTGGTCCAGGGCGTAGATTGCAGCCCAGCTACCCATCAGAGCGTAAACAAACAGGGAAATCTCCCCACTCATCAACGCCGTGCACAGCGCAAACGTCACCGAATAGAGCACGGCAAAGTTAACATCCACCAGAAGTATTATCAGCAAGGCACCCAGGGCAAAGGGCGCGAATAAGTAGAAATGGCTTGGGTGGCGCAAGGATTCAGTGGCCAGGCTCTGCGCCACCACGTCGGCCAGGGCCATGAAGAGCCGTGTCACAATCAGGCTGATCGCCAGCACCAAAACTAAAAGCACATAGTGATTTCTTATCTTCTTGTGGCGCTCCTGGTGGGCCAAAAGATAATGCCAGAGCGCGTAAAGCAAACACCCCACCAGCAGACCAATGCCCACGAACTGGCCCAGCAGCCTGCGGGGTTGTTTCAACCGTTTCAGGGCGTTAACCAACATCAGTTCGCGTGCCCTGATTTCATCTCCGGCCCTCACCAGAGTGCGCCCTTTCTTCACCTGTATCAGCACCGGATCCACTTCACGCAGCGCGAGTTCCTCCAGGTCACCGCTGGCGGCGGCGTTGTAAGCCAGATTGGGAACGATACGGCGCTCCAGGAATCGTACAACCTTCTCGCGCTCGGCATCTTTAAGCTGCGTCAATTCGAAGCTGCTATGGCGCAGCAGGTTTCGGGCCTGCTCCAGATCCCGCACGCTGGTCCAGTCTTCCAGCATCTCATCCTGTCCGCTCACGGTATTTCTCAGGATGATCCCGCGGCTCTGGTAAAGCCCCAGGGGATCGCGACTCAGTACCACGCCCGGATATTTCATCGCCTCCTGAAGCAGCCTCACCATCTGGTTTTCCAAGTCCTGGCTGAACGAATGGTCCAGCAAAGTCTCCAGCACTCCCTCTTGGTCTAGTCGCGGGAGTTTCTCGATCAAAAGCGGGAGCAAGCGCTGACGGGTGCCCTGCGGCAGCGGCTGCGCGGGACGCAGGTTTAAATGCGACTTCTCTTGTTCCAACTGAACGCGGCCCTCGGCAAACGCCGCGCGTAATTCACCCTCTATACGCGAGTTGATTCTCAGGTCCAAATTGAAAATACCCGGAACCGCCTCGAGCGTCTCTTGCTCTTTTCGGAGCGTCGCTTCCGTGTCCTCCACCGTGAAGTTGTACGACGCTTCAATGTTGCGATCCGCAATATCACCGATCTTGTAGTCGGGCAGGCTCTCAAATTGGTAACCCACCAGGAGTGAAGCGACGATAATCGTAAAAACCAGGCCCAGCAACAGTTCCAGCGGAGACAACTCGGCGTATAGAGCCTCCCAGAGTCTCTGAAGACCCTTGCGTGGATTGGCAAAGGCACTCCTTCTTCGGTTCAGCGGTTTAGAAGATTCGACCATGACGGGAGGAAATTAAATTTGCTGCGGGACGGATGGATTAGTAAGTCCCTTCATCACAAAGTGTGACTATAGCACACAGGCGGGCTCCTTGGCCAGAGGTGCCCGCCCGGTTTTCCTAGACTGTCGTTCTAAATAGTTAGAATAACAAGATAAATGGGTATAAATGCTCACTTCAATGGGTTTATGCGGGTAGCTATTGTGAGACGCGTCGCCCCCTGCTGACGCAGGGAGATCTGCTTAACCTAAAATTCTAGACACCATACTGATTGATCGCAGTTTCCTCACGATTCCAGCCGGTGCTACTCGTTCCGGTCTTACTCGCTCCCAGGCTCAAGCTTCTCGCGGCCGGCGAGCTGTCGATATGTTGCAACAGGCACTCCCGGCGGCCTGAGTTGGTATTCCTCCGAAAACTGTGGATGTACGTGAGTTATTTCACCATCACATAGAGTCATCAAGGCCTGCACTTCCGAGACTTCTTCTTCAGGAATGGTTAAATAATCCCGGTCCAGGACCACTAAGTCCGCTTTCTTCCCCGGCTCCAGCGAACCCAGCTCTTTTTCCCGAAGAACGTATTCCGCGGCCCATCTCGTGATCATCTTCAACCCAGTCACCTTGTCAATGCGTTCCTGAGGCCCATACACTTTGTCCTTGATTGTTCGGGTGAAAAGCAACTCCAAATCGCCCCAGATGTTGCGGTGCCCGTCCATTTCAAAGACTACACGGGCGCCCCTATCCAACAAACTCTTAATGGGAAAGTAGGAGGTGTGCGCCACCTTCTCGCCGTAGACCTTCTCGATCTCAGGAGCGCTGTTAAGGGTGGACGGGTTACAGCTCCAGTACACGCCGAGCTTAACGGAGCGTGGAATATCGGCCGGGTTAATCAGGCGGCAATGATCAAAGGCCCAGCGCTTATCTTTCAGAGGCACTTCCCGGTCAATAGCTTCCATGACGTCCAGCATTTGGCGAACCGTACGGTCTCCAGCGATGTGCGTGTTGGCAATCCGGTTCCCGCTGCGGGCCAGAGCCCAAAGCCAGTCTTTATAGTAGCTGGCTTTGGCACCGCGGTATTCAGCGTCCAAAAAGGGTTGGCCCACGGGAAAGTATTTTCCGTCTTGTCCGAACTCCTGGATCCTCTTGAAATCCGTGGCGGCGCGAGGCCCACCTCCATCGGCCACGATCGGTGAAAAAGAAATCAGCCAGAGCTTTAAAGACCCGTTGCCAGTCACATTGCCCATCTGCTGAAAGAAAGTCTCCGGGTCCTCTACCGAAAAGAAATCTTCATTGCCATAGGGAATCCGGACTTTCAGTTGATGGTTTTGCTCCAGCATCCTTAAGGCCTCCACATCGTGAGACCCCATCCGGCTGGAAACCGTGGTGACCCCCATGGCACTCCACTCTTCCAATTCCTGTTTCAGCATGGGGGCAAGGATTTGAGGGGAAGGCATGGGAAGCAACTGCTGCTCCAGGAGCTTATGGGCCGGAGATTCCAGGATGCCGGTGGGGTTTCCACTGCTGTCTTTCCAATAGCGTCCGTACTTTTCCAGGAAGTCACGGTATTTCCCCCACAAAATCTCCCACGCTCGACTGTTAACCAGTGCGATCCCCTCGTAGATGATCGTTCCGCCGCCTTGGGAGATGACGATGGGATTCTGAGGAGTGACCTTGTCCAGATCCTTCATGGTGAGGTCTTCATAGTAGATCCGGTGCAACTCGGAGTCCCCCCAATTGGCTGCCGTGAAGAAAACCCACTCGCCCGGCTTGAAACTGTATTGTTTAAGAGTGGCGGCAATCTGCTTGAGGACGTCGTCTTCTGTCTTGACCAGAGACCAGTCAATCGGATATTCGCGCAGTTTGCCTGCACCTAACGCATTGCGGTAATGAGATCGGCCATATTGATGAAAATGAGAGTGGGTATCGATCAGTCCCGGGATGACGGTTTTCCCTTTGAGGTCGATCTTCTGGGTAACCGCATCGCCACGCCGCAGCATCTCCTCACTTGTCCCCACCGCCAGGATCTTATCAGCCCGCAGGGCGATGGCTGCGGCAGTCGTGAAATTCTCATCAACGGTAACCACTTTGCCGTTGTAAAGAATCAGGTCGGCTGTTTGGGCTAAACCAAGGCAAGGAACCGCTACCATGAGAAAAGTGAGCCAAACTCTGCTATTCATAGACCCTCCCTGCTCTAAATGTGTTTCTCTTCCATCAAGGCTTCCCCATCGAGGAGCAGCCTTCATCTTTTGAAAATTACAATCCCCTAAAGGCAGAGGGGATACATGACTTAAACCAGCGTCGCGACTAAAACACCAGTTTCAAAGCTAACTGCAATTGTCGGCTGGTGGTGGTTGTTCGTGTGATACGACCGACGGTTCTAATGGGCTGCCCCGCTCCGTCGAACACTGAGCGGGATGGCGTGCCGAAGTTCGACCGGTTGAACAGGTTAAAAGCCTCAAAGCGAAACTGGATCTTAAAATCCTCGGAGATTCGGGAAACCGGTGTGTCCTTGACCAGCGAGAAGTCAAAGGTTGCCACTCCCGGCCCTTGCACCGTGTTTACGCCCGCTGTTCCCCAGAACTGAGGATCAGGGTGCTTAAATGAGCCGGGATCGAAGTAGCGGTCCGGCCCCCCCAGCACGGGATTATTGGTCTTTCCTGGGACCAAATCTGGGCGGCGGCCCGATCCCAGCAAGGTCGTCCGTGAATTGGTTCCCGTTTGCACGGTAAAAAAGGAACCGCTGGCTAGGGCCAGGATCAGATTGGTTTGCCAGCCTCCCAACAGCTTCCCGGCGGCCCCCGTCAGATGACTGCCCGGAAGAGCGTACGAAAAATTAACATTGAGATTGTGCGGCACATGAAAGGCAGAGACGGCTCGGTCATAGGGCTGGGCGTACAGGAGGTGGTGGCTGGTTGGCGCACTATCCGATTCATCAGAGGCAGTCCTCACGCCGGGGGCATTCGCAATGGCTTTGGACCAGGTGTACGACACCTGAAACTGAAAATCTGAGCTCCAGCGTTTCTCCAGGCTGGCTTCCAATCCGTGGTAATTCGAATCCGCGTCCGTCATCATCAAACTAATGGACTCAAAATTTGGATTGGGCGGGACTGGGTCCAAACTAAATTTGGGCCGGCCGTTTGTCACCTCGATGGGCAGAGCGGAGTTCGGGTCCACCAGTCGGCCTAACCTCACGCCTCGAGAGCCGGCATAGCCGATCGTTACGACGGTTGACGAGAAAATCTGCCGCTGGACGTTCAGGTTCCAATGCATCATGTATTGGGTCGCCGGGTCTGACTGCACCATCGCCGCTTGCCTTCCCACCTTTCCATAGCGGGCAATCAGTTGATCGGCCGTTTGAGGAAAATCCACAGTGCGCTGGTTGATGACATTGTTAAAAGGCGGGGTTCGGAAAGCGAGAAAGGAACCGAGCCAACGAATGTGTATGTGGTCATAGAATACGCCGAATCCACCGCGAACAGCACTGCGCCCGTTTCCAAAAGGATCCCAGGCGAATCCGACGCGTGGAGCAAAAGCTTTCCAGTCCGGATTCTGGTAATAATCGCCCGTTGTCACCACGTCCGCCACAGAAGCCGTAAACGCGAGGAGTTTTTCTTGAGGTATCTGCGGCATTCTCCCGTGCTTCTCACTCACCGGGGTCGTCGGTTCCCAACGGAGACCCAGATTGAGCGTCAGGTTGGGCCGGAGCTTATAGTCGTCCTGCAGGAATATGCCAATCAGACTCTGGCGGAGTGCGCGATGCGGCTCGGAGATCTCTGGGGGAGCAATTTGAACGCTGGTTGCCCTTCCCACCATAAAGTTTTCCAAACTTGAGAAGCTCCACCGTCCCACAGCCCGTGTAGGGAAAAAGCTATTTTGCTGGAGCCTTTGGAACTGCCCGCCCAACTTGATGGAGTGGCTCCCTGCGTCATAGCCAACCGTGTCCTGCAGATCATAAACATGGTATGCGTACTTCATCGGATGGATGTCACTGCTCCCCAGGGTCGCCCATCCCGGACTAACGCGAGCCGGACGTCTCGTCTTCGGTGAAAGAACGAATTGGTCCATGTTGACATGGTAGATTTCATCCGCTTCGTAGATGGTCTGGTTGTAGCCGGCACGGAAGGTGTTGATCAAAGAGGGTGAAAACACTTTCTGCAACTCCACCGTCAGGTACTGCTTGCGCGAAGTGTCGACGATGGAGACCATCGTGGCAATGCCCGTCCCCGGAGAGAAAACATCGGCATCATTAATCGTGTAGCGAACAAAAGTTGACAGGGAATTGGAAAACACATGGTCTAGCCTTCCTGAGATATAATCCTCGTCTGATGTGCGGGCAAAGGAATAAAGGTATTCCGCTCGTCCATCTCCAAAATCCCGCCCGTTGGGAAGCGGGTAAAACTCCAGGAAAGGCTTGATTGCCGGTTTCACGTTGATCTGCCGAAGCTGCCCCGGCCGGGCCGGATCCGGCAAAAGCCCCTGCCGCGCTGTCAAGCTGGGCACATTCTCAATGAGGGTCAAGCCGAGATTTTCGCGAAGACCTTCGTAGTTGCCGTAAAAAAAAGTCTTCCCTTTGACGATGGGGCCCCCCAGCGCAAATCCAAATTGGTTGCGCTTGAATTCCGGCGGGTTCTCGTCAGGGTCAAAGAAGTTCCGGGCGTCCAGATTGTCGTTGCGAAGAAATTCGAAAACCGAGCCGTGAAATTGATTGGTCCCCGATTTCGTAACGACGTTGATGACCCCCCCTGTCGCCCGTCCAAACTCGGCGCTGTAGTTCTTGGTGTAAATCCGAAATTCCCGAACTGCCTCGACTCCCAGCGTGGAACCCGTCGAACTGCCTGGCGTCCTGCCGTGAGGCTCATTGATATCCGTCCCGTCCAGCAGAAAGTTGTTCCCTGTGGGCCGGCTTCCAGCCACCACGATTTTCATCCCATACCCGAAGTTGGCTGAAGTGTTGTCCTGGTTAATGTTCCGCTGCCACAGGACTCCCGATTGCAAGGTAGCCAACTGAATGAAATTCCGCTGGTTGAGCGGCAGGTCGACGATTTTCTTTTCTTGAATTAGACCCGACAGGTCCGACCGGCTGGTCTGTACCAGAGGCGCTTCGCCGGAAATCGTAATCTGCTCCGAGACCTCCCCTACTTTCAGGGTAAACTCCACGACCGCCTCGCCTCCCACCGTCACCGTAATACCGCTGCGCACCACGCTCTGAAAACCCGCCATCTCCGCCCGGACCTCGTAGCTTCCCGGCGCTAAATTGGGCACGTGATAGCGCCCTTCATCATCGGTAAGAGCGGTCCGGCTGATGCCCGTGTTTACGTTCTTAACCTCCAAAGAAACCCCGGGGATGCGAGCGTTCGTCTCGTCCTTGACAATCCCTATGATGGTTCCTGTGGTCTGCTGCCCATAGCTGTTCCAGTCAAAACCTTGCAGCAGAAGAAGAACCAGACAAGGCACGTATAGCAATACCCCTGTGGAAACTCTAATAGTCTTCATGCCACCTCCTAGCGAGGAATCTATAGGTTCCCCTGATCCAGAAAATCTCTGGCTTGGGATGCAATACCACGAATTACTTTAACGTGAATTTTGTGTACCAAATTATAGGGGCCGTTTAAGAACAAAAATCAAGAAAAAAGATTGCAAAGAAGGAGCAGGCGTATTAACGAGTATTACATAACCTAGTGACATTAATCAAAGAGATCAGCTTGCTTCCAGAAGGCGGTGACCAGGGTAGGCCGTCGGCGCATCCGGCGCAGGGCGGCTCGAGCGGCATCACTGAGTTGCCACAGCTCACGGGGAC